>CAZWFJ010000166.1:0-8545 GCA_964633135.1 uncultured Puniceicoccaceae bacterium
TTTAATCTTTACTTGGAAATCCTTCTCATGGAAGCGGGTTTATCCCGCGATATCACTAAAAATTCCCCAGTGAGTTTTATTGGCCCAGTTGTTTCTGGAATTCGTCGAGCAGGCCGGAGAAGGCTCCGTTAGAGAAGACGATGGTCAAGGTTCTGGGGGTGACTAGGCCGGCCTGAAAGGACTGGCGCAATTCGGAGGCGGATTCGCAGAAGCGGCAATTGATTCGTGACCTCTTCAGAGTTTCGACGATGTTTGCAGCATTCAGCCGTTGTTTTTCGGGAATTTGATCCTTGCGGTGGATGGGTGCTATCGTGACCCGATCCGCTTCGCGGAGGGCCTCGATCAATTCGGATTCCAAACGATTGGTTCGCATGGTGTTGCTGCGGGGTTCGACCATGGCGTGAAGGTTCCAGCCGGGGAAGGTTTCGCGGAGAGCGCGAAGGGCTTCGGCGAGCGCGGTGGGATGATGCCCGAAATCCTCAATGAGGATATGGTGTTTATCTTGGTAGCGGACTTCCTGCCGCCGCTTGAGTCCGCGAAAGTCGCTCAGGTCAAAATGGGCCTGCGCAAGTTCGGGAGAGAGATGGCGAACCGCCAGAGCCGCCCCGGCGACATTGCGGGCATTGAAATCTCCGATTAACCGGGTGGTCACCGTGAAGAGGCTCTCTGAAGATCCTCTCTCCCGCACAGTCACGGTTTGCAGTTCCGTGGCAGACTCCCTGGAGATGATAAAATCATTTTTTTCATCGAGTCCGAAGCTGCGGCAGCAGGTCCAGGGTACGGGCAAAAGTTCGGCGAGGCGGGGATCGTCTCCGTTGTAGAGAATAGTGCCTTTCTGCGGAACCAGCGATATGACCTGTCGAAAGGCTCGTTGAATATCCTGCGTGTCGCGAAAGATGTCGGCGTGATCGAACTCAAGATTGTTCAGGAGAAGTACCTGCGGACGGTAGTGGACGAACTTTGATCGCTTGTCGAAAAAGGCGGAGTCATATTCATCGCCTTCGATGGCAAAGACCCGGACACCCGAACTCCAGGAGAGTGCGGGAATCTGATCAACCAGCACCCCACCGACGAACCAGCCTGCCGGGTCGCGGCTCCCACAGAGGAGATGCGCCGCTACTGCGGTGGTGGTGGATTTTCCGTGGGTCCCGGCGACAACCAGATTTCGCGACTGGCGGATCAAGATGTCTCCAAGAAACTCCGGGAACGAGCACCGCGACTCCCCACTGTGATCGATCAACCATTCGACTTGGGGATGGCCCCGCGACACCGCATTGCCAACGATAAAGAGAGCGCCCCGCCATTTCTCCATGACCGCAAGATCGTCCGGCGAGCTTACGACGATGCCCTCGTCCGCAAGCAGATCGGAGATCGGCGGGTAGAGGTTTTGATCCGACCCCGCTACGCTCACACCTGCCTGGCGAAGGCAGCTGGCCAGGTTGCCCATGGCAGTGCCCCCGATGCCGATAAGAAAAACTTTCTGCGGGAGATTCATGACGTGAGTCCCTTACCCGTCTTGGCGGCAAACACGGCCGTCTTGGCGGCAAACACGGCAAAATCCCAAGGAATACTTTTCACGATCTACTGTCATCCGCCTCACGGCGAGATGCTACGGTCCTGTCATCCGCCTCACGGCGAGATGCTACGGTCCTATTATCCGCCTCACGGCGAGATGGTGCAGCCCTATCATCCGCCTCACGCTGGGATGCTACAATTTTCTTTTGCTTACAGGGCACTAGAGCTTCATGAGGGCATCGACGAGGGACGGGAAGAGTCCGATGCCGATGGTCAGAGCGGACAGGCCACCGAGGGTAACCGCTTCTACGGTGGAAACGACGATGGGGTTCGAATTCGACTGAGCCACAGCGGGACTGTTCTCGGGGCTGCGCCAGACCCGGAAAACCGCCTCACGGATCCACCCGAAGTAGTAATAGATGGAGAGTACGACCCCAATGATTGAGGCGGCCAGCAGTCCATACAATTCCGCCTGAAAAGCGGCGATAAAGATGAGAAGCTTGCCGATAAAGCCACCCAGGGGAGGAATTCCGGCGAGGCTGGAGAGACCGATGGTCAATACTCCGGCAAGGAACGGCTGCCGCCGGCCCAGATCTTCATAGTGGTCGATTTCCTGATCGGCATCTTCATCCCCCGCGAGATGGATCATCACCCCGAAGACGCCGAAGGAAGCGAGCAGGTAGGTGATCAGGTAAAAGATGACGGCGTAAATGGCCCAGTCGACGGTCATGGAAGCGACGACCCCTACCAGCAGGTATCCGGCATGGGCGATCCCGGAGAGTCCCATCAGGCGCTTCACGTTGCGCTGCGGCAGGGCGGTCAGATTTCCGAAAAGGATTGTCAGGACGGCAATCGTCGAGAGAGCGGGAATCAGGAACCCGTCCAAGGCTGCAAACGGGCCGCGAACCAACGTCATGAGTACGAAAACTCCGGCCGCTTTTGAGGATACGGCGAGGAAGGCGGTAACCGGGGTCGGGGCACCCTGATAGACATCGGGAATCCAAATTTGGAAGGGCACGGCTCCCACCTTGAAGGCGACGCCGACCAAAACCAGAGAGGCACCGATCAAGACCATGGGATGGCCCGGGTTGGCGGCGATAAAGGAGGCGAGCTGCTCGAAGTTGAGGGAATCCTCGACATGTCCGGGCAAAACGGGGCTAGATGCGACCCCATACAAGAGAACGATGCCAAAGAGCAGAATCCCTGAACTCAAGGCACCGAGGATCAGAAATTTCAGTCCTGCCTCCAGCGAGAACGGACTTCTCCTGCAGTAGGCCACCAGCACGTAGAAGCCCACCGTAACGGTTTCGAGGGCGACAAAGAAGAGGACAAACTGGGAACTCTGTACCAGCAGCATCATCCCGACGGTGACGAGGATGGTAATGGCGAGAAACTCGGTGCAGGGAAGGTCCTGCTTTTTCAGATAGGTCATGGCCAGGAAACTGACCAGCAGCGACCCGGAAATGAAGAAGAGGCGCATGACCTCAGTGGCCGGAGTCTGTAGAATCAAACCCGAGAACGCCGAGACGGAGTCCACAGGAAACCCATCCAGATAGCTCAGCGACAGGAGTCCGAGCAGCAAAACCTGTCCCCAGATGGCGAGCCGAACGGTGAGGAGCCAATCGGAACGACGGAAGAGCATCTCAAAGACGAGGAGGACCAGGGCCAATCCCACCAGGAACATCTCGGGCAGCAGAAGGCCCCAGCGGTTGGAGACAGCGATCAGTTTGAATGCTTCGAGATTCATCGGGCCACCTCTACTTTTGCGAAAGAATCATTGTGCGCCGGATTGGCGGGGAGAGTGCCGGAACGGTCCGGGAGTATTTCCGGCTCAGGCGGCGAAACGGTCTCTGCGGCGAACACCTCTTCTGCGGGAGGAAACGTTCCGAGGTCCGCATCGATATAATCAGAGAAAATCTTTGGAAAGAAGCCGACGACAAGGAGGCCGGAGAACAGCAAGGTCGCCGAGAGTCTTTCTCCGGCCCTCAAATCGAAAGGCTTGTTCTCTTTCCAATGTTCCTGGAGAGCTTCGGATGGTTTGCCGAAGAACACCCATGCGACCGCCCGAAGGCCATAAATCGCGGAAATGACGACGCCCGAGGCGGCACCAACGAGCACCCAGGGATGATAATTCCAGAGGGCGACAAAGATCGCGAACTCGCCCCAGAAATTCGCGAACCCCGGAAGCCCGATGCTCGCGAAGGTAGCGGCCACAAACATTCCGGCGAGGATCGGCGTCCGGCTGGCCAGCCCACCCATTTCCTTCATGTCGTAGGTCTGGGTGCGGTGGAAGACTGCGGTTGAGAGCAGGAAGAGAACGGCTACCGAGAGGCCGTGACCGAACATCAGCATCACCGCGCCCCCGACCCCGATCGCATCAAAGGTCACCAAGCCGAGGAAGCAATAGCCCATGTGCATGACCGAACTGTAACCGACCATCTGCTTGAGGTCGCGCTGGGCCATGGTAATCAGGCCGATGATGACCACATTCCCGAGGGCGAGCCACATCAGAAGGGGTCCCCAGTGAGCGGAACCCTGGGGCAGCAACGGATAGGCGATCTGGATCAACCCGTAGAGGCCAAATTTTTTCAAAACCCCGGCGTGAAGCATTGCGGCCGCTGTCGGCGCAGCCGCATAGCCGCGCGGAGCCCAGCTGTGGAAGGGGAAGAGGGAGACCAGAATGCCAAAGCCGAAGAGCAACAGTCCGAAAATGTTATTCGCCACAGATTCACTCAGCGGCTGGGAGGCAATGTATTCGCGGATCGCGATCAGGTTAAAGGAGTCAATACCGGAGGCTGCATAGATCAGGATCAACCCGAGCAGGGAGAGCATTGCCCCCAGCGTCAGGTAAATTGTCATCTCAATCGCTGCCGACCTGCGCCCGAAGCCTCCCCAAATTCCGATCATAATAAAGGTCGGAATCAAGGCCAGCTCGTGGAAGAAGTAGAAAAAGAAGATATCGACGGAGGCGAAGGTACCCATGAGTCCGGCTTGCATCACGAGCAGCAGACTGAGGTAGATCTGGCGGTTGGCCGCATCGGAATGGAGGGCCTGGATTCCGGCAGCGAGGCCGACCATACCGGCCAGGAAAAAGAGTGGAAGGGAGATCCCGTTGAGTCCCAGGGTGAGATGGATCCCGAAGAAGCTCAGCCCGGTATCAATTTGGGTGAAGAAGCGGAATCCGTCTACGGCTGGCGCGCTCACGAAACTGAAGTAGAGCCAAATGGCGATCAGCAGCGGCGCGGTGAAACCCGTCAATGCCAGAAGTCGGACGATCGATGGGGAAAGATTCCGCAGGCCGAGCAGTGTGAACCCGCCCAACAGGGGGATCAGGATCGCCAGGAGGAGAAGTATGCTATCAAAGTCCATTTCTGATCAGAACCATCCCATGGAAAACGCCCAGAAAAGCACGATCCCCAAAAGAAACCAATAAACGTAGCCGTGGACACTGCCGACATGCAGGCTTCGGGTGAAAATGCCAACCAACCCGGCGATTCCGGCGGACCCGCGGACCATCACCCCGGAGATAAGAAAGAGGTCGAGAAAGCCGAGGATATCGACAAAACGCTGCTGGATCCTGGTGACATAAAAATCATACACATCGTCGATGAAGAGCCGACGGCGAAAGACGAGGTAAAGTCCTGGCAACTTGGAGGCCATGCGGTCTTTTGAGGTGCCGACCCCGTAGATGGCAAAAGCGATCACCAAGCCGCTGATCCACGCCACAGTGCCCCATACTTTGAGCGTCGCATGGGCGTGATGGAATTGCTCGCCGTGGTAGACTTCGTTGGCCTCGGAGACGAAGGACTGGGAGAGAACCTCGGGCCAGAAGGTGTAAAATCCGCCGATCAGAGCCAGCACCCCGAGAACGAGGAGGGGAAGGATCATGACCGGGCCACTCTCCTTGCAGTGCTCGACCCCGGGCGAACGGGGATTTCCCAAAAACGCGATAAAGAAGAGACGGCCCATGTAGAGGGCCGTGAGGACCGCCCCGCCGATGAGGAACCAGAAAATGGGACCATCCAGGGCGAAGGCCGCCGTCATGATCGCCTCTTTACTCCAATAGCCAGCGGTAAAATTGACCCCCATGAGGGCGATCATCCCGGCCAGGAAGGTGATGGCGGTGATCGGCATTTTCTTCAGCAACCCCCCCATTTTGAAAATATCCTGCTCGTGGTGGCAGGCGTGAATGATCGACCCCGAGCAGAGGAAGAGCAGTGCCTTGAAGAACGCGTGGGTGGTGAGGTGAAACAGGGCCAGCCCCGGAAGACCGATGCCGACGGCCGCCGCCATGTAGCCGAGTTGGGAGAGGGTCGAGTAAGCGAGGATCTTTTTGATATCGCTCTGCCCCAGAGCCACGAAGCCGGCGATCAGCGCCATACCCGCACCGGTCCAGGCGATCCACTCCAGCACAAAGGGCGTCAGGAGGACATCAATCCGGACCAGGAGGAAAATCCCCGCCGCCACCATCGTCGCGGCATGAATGAGGGCAGAAATAGGGGTCGGCCCCGCCATCGCGTCCGGCAGCCAGACGTGAAGGGGAAATTGAGCGGATTTGCCGAGGAAACCACAGATCAGCAACATCCCCAGCCCTGTCACGGCGAGGGACGGGTCGAGCTGTACGGCCGCAGTGATCTCGCTGAGATCCAGGGTGCCGAACATCCAGAAACACCAGACGATGCCGATCAGGAATCCGAAGTCCCCTACCCGATTGACGATGAATGCCTTTTTCGAGGCCGCCGCCGCCTCATCGGTATCGCAGTAGTGGGCGATCAGCATGTAGGAGCTGAAGCCGACCAGCTCCCAAAAGATGAAGATCATCGCCAGATTATCGGCCAGAACGATGCCCAGCATTGAGAACATGAAGATGGACAAGCCCCCGAAGAATCGTCCCTTGGCCTTGTCATCGTCCATGTAACCGATGCTGAAAAGGTGAATCCAGAAGCCGACAAAGGAGACCACGAACAGCAACAGATGGGTGTGCTCGTTGAGCAGAAACCCGAGCGAGAGGGTGAAGTCCCCCAGGGTAAACCAGTCGATGGAGACATGATAGGGCACCTCCGGGGCGTTTAGGAGGAGGATCGAAGACAGTGCCAGGATCACACCGCTGGCGAGCACCGATATGCCAGAGGCGAGTCCTCCCCTGTCCCGGAAAAAGAGAGCGATCATACCCGCTGCGACGAGCGGGGTCATCAGAATCAGAACCATGAGGGTGTTCAAGTCCATCGGATCAGTTCTTTAGGCTGCTGAGCTGTTCCACCATGACCGACTGCCGCTTACGGAAGAGGGCCACGATGATGGCCAGGCCGACGGCGATCTCCGCCGCTGCGACCGTTATGATAAAGAAAACGAAGAGGTTGCCGTCCATGATACCGTTGAACCGCGAGAAGGCGACAAGGGCGAGGATCGAGGCACTGAGCATCATTTCCAGGGACATGAAAATGACCAGAACGTTTCGCCGGAGGAGAACTCCGAAGAACCCAATGGCAAACAGGAGTCCGGCGACGAAAAGGAAGGAATTCAGACTGAGAGTCATGACAAAGATTGGTATCGGCCCGCGTTCAGGAGGTCACCTGGTCCTGGGAGGATTCCCGTTTCTTGCTGATCACGATCACCCCGATCATTGCGATGAGGAGCAGCAGGCCGGTCAGCTGAAATGGTAACATGTATTTCGTAAAGAGTCCGAAGCCGTAGGATTTTGCGCTGATGGACAGCTCCATCGGTGACTCCGCAGAGGGAAAATCGGGGGCGGGAGCGAGCGAGGCATAGGTCTGGCCCGCCATGCCGTGGGAGCCGAGCAGCACGGTGATCCCGACAATGATCAGGGCAAGAGCGAGCCCGCTGGCGAGAGCAGTTACCGTCTTGGGACGGATTTTTTCCACCTCATCCATGTCGAGCAGCATGATGATAAAGAGGAAGAGCACCATAATGGCACCCGCGTATACGAGGATCTGGAGGATTGCCAAAAAGAATGCCTCGAGCAGCACGAAAAGGGCCGCCATCCCGACAAAGGAGAGGATCATGAACATGGCCCCGTTGACCGGATTCCGGGCAACGACCATGAGGAAAGCCGACAGAACCGTCAGAACCGCAAAAATGATGAAGAGCGCATCCACGGGGAATCAACCTGTAAGAAAGGAACGTAGGTGAAAAGACAAAAATTGGGGAGATCCGCTCCTCAATGTTGCCTTCCTGCAGCGGCAGCCTCCTCGGCCGTCTTTTTTTTGTCCCACTTGAAATGTTCGTCGGGGAGCGTTCCACCCAGTTCGTAAAGCTTCTCCTTGTTGTTCACCATCTCCTCGCGGGAATAACCGGAGACGGAGAAGACGTCCTGCAGGAAGATCGCCTCCTCCGGGCAAACCTCCTCACACAGCCCGCAGTAGATGCAGCGGAGCATGTTGATTTCGAATTCCTCGGGTGCCTTCTCGACGTGCTCGTGCTCGGTCCCTTCCAGAATCTCTCCCGGTATGATTCGAATCGCCCGGGGCGGGCAAACGAACTCGCAGAGCTGGCACGAGACACACTTTTCGCGTCCGTTGGGATCCTTGACGAGAGTCGGCACGCCCCGATATCCCTCGGGGATCGGCGGACGCTCCTCTGGATACTGGAGAGTAACCTTCGGCTTGAAGATGTGGGAGACCGTGGTCTTGAGGCCGGAAACGATCTGCGGGAGATACGTCCGCTCCGAGAGACTCAGCGGCTTGCGCTCGATTAATTTGGTCTGCGCCATTGGGTGTTGGATTTGTTGGTTCTTAGAATTGAAATTGCTCATTTTCCCTCATTTCCAGAGAGACAGCGGACAATCTCCCTAGACCCCGAACGCTTATCCGCCAAAGCGATACTGTCAAAGCTTTTGCAGGCATTTTTCTAGTCAGCATAGTGCCTGAGTCTCCTCACGTCGCCTGCTACGGGATGCGCCGAGAGATTCACCTTTTCGTAGTGGTCGACGTGAGGAGACCCCTGCCTTTTCGTAGAGGTCGACGTGAGGAGACCCCTGCCTTTTCGTAGAGGTCGACGTGAGGAGACCCCT
>CAZWFJ010000166.1:8645-9937 GCA_964633135.1 uncultured Puniceicoccaceae bacterium
GCCTTTTCGTAGAGGTCGACGTGAGGAGACCCTCCGGACGTTCGGTAGAGGTTTAGCCATCGCCGGAAGAGTCTCCTCACGTCGTCTGCTACGACAGCAAAATGATGTCATACGACAGCAAAAAGACGACAAGGTCTTGATTCTTGACAGGAGAACCTTTAAAGTCTGATGATCAACAAGAAATGGAAAGATCTTTGGCGTAGCATCCAGACTCCTGGCGGTTGTAGCCTTGGCGAAGTCTGTTCGCTGCTGACGGCGGTGCAGCCAAACGATTGCCACCACCTCGTGCTTCCAAACCTCCCCCTCTCTCGGTTAACTCATTCTTATGGACGAGGCTCCGCTGAGCAATCCTCATGACTCTTTCATCAAAGCCGGACTCGGTGAGCCTGGGCAGATGGCGAGCTTTCTGAAAGCGTATTTACCGACGTCGTTGACGGCGATTCAACGTTGGACGTTCGATGTTCAACGTTCGCCATCCCAATCTCAACCCCAATCCCAATCCCAATCCTGATTACGATTACGATTACGATTACGCCCCGAAAACCCGTAGTGGTCGACGTGAGGAGACCCCCTTGTCTTCATTCGCCAGCAGCCGTTGCGGCTACCGGATCCTGCACCCGATCCGGCAGACTCACGGACTGATCGGCCTGATCCTCCATCACGCGGAGGTAAATCATCGTCGTCTTTCCGCCGACGAACCACTCCATTCTCCCAACCCATCCCTTCGACTTTTCGCGTTCTTGAAAAACCAATTCAGTGCCTCCCGCCGCCACTGAACAACCCACTCTCCTCCGGCTTGCGCTCCCGCACACGAGCCCCGAGAAACTCCCGCGCCGATTCGACACCGCCCGCCTCCGACACCAGCCGTTCAGAAAAAGAAAAACTAAAGAAGAGAATTTTCCACCACGAAGAGCACGAAGGACGCGAAGAAAGGAATGAAAAAGAATCCATCCACCAGCCGAGTGAGAGCTTCGTGTTCTCTGTGTCCTTCGTGGTAAGAAAATATTGGATTTGCCTCTCAGCCTCCATCCACTCCGAAAACATCCACTCTGAACCAGACGGGGTATACAACCCGAGATCAACCGCCCGCCTTGTGCTTGATCCCCTTGGCTCGGGTGCCTAGCCTCCACGATTCGAGAAAAGCAAAAAGAAAAAATGCCAACCATTGAAGACATAGGACCGTATAAATTCTTCTTTTACTCGCCAGAGGGAACAGAGCCGAATGGCAGTTTAAGTAGAGATCGACCTCTTACTCTTAATCATACTTCCGGGTAGAGCGGTCGGTTGCCCGA
>CAZWFJ010000167.1:0-9810 GCA_964633135.1 uncultured Puniceicoccaceae bacterium
CAAGGCGCACCCCATGGAGGGGGCCGATTGGGGCGGACTGGCCGTGGGGGCGGGTTTGCGAAAGGAAGTGTTTCGATAAAAACCAGGGGGAAAGGGCTTTCAGGCTAGCCAGAATAAATTCGTCGGATATGTTTCTTCCCAATGTCTTATCTTGAATCTGTTCTCGAAATTGTCCGAAAGCGCAACGGCAGCGAACCCGTATTTATCCAAGCTGTGGAGGAGGTACTGCCCTCGCTGGAGCCTCTTGTTTTCGAACACCCGGAAATCAAGGACCTGAATTTGCTGGACCGGATTTGTGAACCCGAGCGGCAATTTATTTTCAGGGTTGCTTGGCAGGACGACGAGGGGGTGGTCCATGTAAATCGCGGATTTCGGGTCGGTTTCAGCAGTGCGCTGGGTCCCTACAAGGGCGGATTGCGTTTCCACCCGACGGTAAATTTGGGGATTATTAAATTTTTGGCCTTTGAGCAGATTTTCAAGAACAGCCTCACCGGACTCTCGCTCGGAGGCGGGAAGGGGGGATCGGATTTTGATCCCCACGGCAAGTCGGACAGGGAGATCATGCGATTTTGCCAAAGTTTCATGACAGAGCTGCACCGCCACATCGGCCATCAGACGGATGTGCCGGCGGGAGACATTGGGGTCGGCAGCCGAGAGATCGGATACTTGTTTGGGCAATACAAGAGATTGGTAAACCGGTATGAACTTGGGGTGATCACCGGGAAGGACGCATCCTGGGGAGGATCTCTAGCCCGAAAAGAAGCGACCGGTTACGGATGTGTTTACTTTGCCGAGGCAATGCTGACAGCACGGGGCGACTCTCTGGAGGGAAAAACCGCAGTGGTTTCGGGTGCTGGAAACGTGGCATTGTATACAATTCAAAAGCTGCAGCAGAAAGGGGTTCACGTAGTTTCCTGCTCGGATTCCGATGGTTCCCTTCACGCTCCGGGGGGGGTCGACTTTGATTGCCTGAAGAGCCTCAAGGAGATTAGCCGGGACCGGTTGTCGAATTATCCGACAAGTCGCAGCGATGTGGAGTTCCGACCCGGGACAAAGGTTTGGGATATCCCCTGCGACCTGGCCTTTCCGTGCGCAACCCAGAACGAACTGTCTGCGACGGACGCAAGCACCCTGATCGAAAACGGATGCCGTCTTGTGTGTGAAGGGGCCAATATGCCATGCGAACCGGGGGCGATCGAGCGATTTCACGAAGAAGGAGTGCTTTTCGGTCCGGCGAAGGCGGCGAACGCGGGTGGTGTTGCCGTATCGGCCCTGGAGATGCGTCAGAACGCATCTCTGGAACATTGGACCTTTTCGAAGGTGGACGATATGTTGCAAGACATCATGAAGGACATCCATCAGACCTGTCTAAACTTTGCGGGACGCTATTCCACCCCGCAGAATTATCAGGCCGGGGCGAACATTGGTGGCTTTGTCCGGGTGGTGGAAGCGATGAAGGCTTTTGGCTTATCCTAGCCTGCCTCGAACTTCGAGTTCGGGGCAGACCTTCTTACGATGCCTATCGTTTCAGTGTTCCGGCTCTTCCACCAACCGGGAATGAGGCAGATGGGAAAGTTCGCAAGGGGGGTCTACGGACTTGCATTTCCTTCGCGGTGATTCAGAGTAGGCCATAGTTGAATATCCACATGGTTGAATCCCACACATCAAGCCTTCAGGGGCAGTTACTTCACCGGGAACTCCGGGATCTCGCCAAACCCGAAACGGTCCTCTCCCTCTTTCAGGTCTTGGAGGGGTATCAACATTCTCTCCAGTCGATCGAAACCCCCGAAGCGGTCATCCACTTGACGACTGAGTACTTGGAAGGGATTGGATTGTTTCGATCCATGGGCTTTTTCCTCGGCGACCTGACCGGCAACCGTTGGATGGAGACTTGTTGCGAGCCTGAAAATTTTTGCGAGCCGATCCGCGATCTTGTTCAGGAACAGTTGCGCAATGAGCGTTTCAGCATCGCCCTCCGGCAGAGTCGTTTTGTGCCGATTCCTTTGAACGATTCGGAACTGGGAAAGGTTGCGATTTTCCAGAGGCTCTACACCCAGAAAACGACACACGGGGTATTTGTCGGTATTTTAAAGTCTGATATGGATGCCCAGGTTCAAACCGAGCTGAGTCTACTCTCGTTTTTCTTATCGGAAGCTTCCAACCTTCTCGAGAATTTGCGGCTCCGCAAAGAGATCGAGAATGACAAAATGTTGTTGGAAAATCGCGTGGAGGAGAGAACGGTGGAGCTTAGTGAGGCAAAAAAGATTGCGGAAGCGTCCAGTCGTGCGAAGAGCGAATTTCTCTCGGTCATGAGCCACGAATTACGAACTCCGATGAACGGAATCATCGGATTCTCCAATCTATTGCGTGACTCGGACCTGACGGAGGTGCAAGCAGAGCAGCTCGACCGCATTGACTCGTGTGCCGAGGGCTTGCGCGAGATCATTGATGACATCCTCGACTATTCGAAGATCGAGTCGGGTCGACTGAACATCAGTTCGGAGCCGCTTTCGGTTCGTGACCTGGTCGAAAGCGTTCTCGAAGTCCACGCCTGGCCAGCTGTGGTGAATGGCAACGAGGTGGTCAGCCATTTCGCAGCCGACGTTCCGAGATGGATACTCTCGGACAGTTCCCGGCTGCAGCAAATTCTTTCGAATCTGGTAAGCAATGCGATCAAGTTCACACGACAGGGCGAAATCGAGGTAAGCGTGAGCCGCCTTGTCATGCCGGAGATTGAAGACAATCCAGATCTAGTTGCCCTGCGGTTTGAGATCTCGGACACGGGCGAAGGCTTTGACGCGGACCGCACGGAGGACATTTTCCGGCCCTTTATTCAGGGCGACTCCTCGGATCGGCGCCGCCACGGGGGGACGGGAATCGGATTGGCGATCGTAAAGAGGCTGGTCTCACTGATGGGCGGCACCGTTGAGGCTTCCTCCACTTTGGGGGAGGGTGCGACGTTCTCGTTCTCGATTCTCGCCCACGTTGCCGAAGCGTTGGAAGGACCTCTTCGGTTCCCCGATATGAAAGGCGACCGGGTCGTGATTTACTCGAAATCGAAATCGGTCCGGGAAAATCTGGAGTCGTTTGTCAGTACCAGTGGAGCGAATTGTGTGCAGGCGGGCGATCTCGAATCGGTCAGGGAGGAAGTAAATCGTTCCGCGAGCTTGCTCATTTTTGATGTTTCGGAAAAGCCCCCGACCGGGATGAACAACCTGACCTCGATCCTCGCGGATCTAAAGCGCGAGGCTCCCCCGATTGTCGCCGTCAGCACAGTTGAGATTTTCGAGGAGGAATTCCGCCCCCTTGGAGAATTCATGGTTGGACGAATCGTGAAACCGGTTCGCGAGCGCGAGATCGCCCGGGTTCTTCGGGTCTGGAAGACCGGTGGGGAGGAATCTCCGGAGAGCAATCTTTCCAAAAAGCCGGATGTGGATCATCAGATCGCGAAGAAGAATCCGCTCAGTATTCTTGTCGTGGACGAAAAGGCGATCAGTCGCAAAGTGCTGATGATGAGTCTGGCATCCTTCGGATATCGGGCCGACGGTGTCGAGGACATTGACTTAGCGAGAGAGGCGATTCGCCGCCGTTGCTATGATTTGATCTTCATTGGGGAAGAGGAATCCCAACCGCTCTCCCGAGAGAGTATTCGCGAGCTGAAAGAATTCCACGACGAGAAGATGGGATGCCCGGGTTCAACATCAATCCGCTTGTGCAGTGCCCGCCCGCCGGAGGCGTTTGCCGAGGAGATGGGGAGCGGGCTAATCGACGGCATCCTGCGACGCCCCACCCGGTGGCATGCGTTACGGGAGTTGCTGACCTCCTGCCGCCCATAAAATCGGAGTCCCCGGTGAAACGCAGACAATAGTCCTGTGCCATTCGGGAGAAGGCGTTGCATTCCGGCGAAGAACACTTACTTGTATGGACATGGCGATATCCACAGATTTTTCGGGAAGTGATCTTCAGGTGATCCGGGCGGAGTTTCCGATTCTTTCGCGCGAGAAGTATGGGAAACCCCTGGTCTATTTTGACAACGCGGCTTCCACGCAAAAGCCCGCTTGCGTCATTGACCGGATCTCGCAGTTCTACGCAAAAGGATACGCCAACATACACCGCGGACTCCATTTTCTCAGCGAGGAAGCTACCGCAGAATACGAGTCGGCACGCAAGGCTGTGGCAGATTTCATCGGTGCGTCACTGCCGGAGGAGATCGTCTTCACACGAAATGCGACGGAATCGATCAACCTTGTCGCATCCACTTTCCTTGAGGGTAACGTCTCGCCGGGTTCGTCCATCGTGCTAACCGTCATGGAGCACCACGCGAACATCGTCCCGTGGCAATTGACGGCTGGTAAACTCGGCCTGAAAATCAAGGCGGTGCCGGTTTCTCCCCGAGGGGAAGTCGATCGCAGGGAGTTCCGCGCAGCACTGGATGACGGAGCGGGGATGCTGGCATTCTGCCACGTCTCGAACTCGCTGGGCACGATCAATCCGGCAAGGGAAATGACGGCCGAAGCCCGGGCGCGGGGAATCCCGGTCCTGATTGACGGAGCACAAGCCACACCGCACTTCGCTGTAAACGTCCGCGATCTCGATTGTGATTTTTACGTATTCTCCGGGCACAAGGTCTTCGGACCGACGGGCATCGGGGTTCTTTATGGGAAAGCGGCCCGACTCGAAAGCATGCCCCCTTACCAAGGCGGTGGCGATATGATCGAGCGAGTCTCCTTTTCGGGAACGACATACGCTCCGCCGCCAGCACGTTTTGAAGCTGGCACTCCGCACATTGCCGGGGCCATAGGACTGGCCGAATCGATCGCATTTCTGAAGCGACTGGATCTCGCGGCGGTCGAGGCGCAGGAACAGGCTCTGCTCCGGCGGGCGACAGATGGTCTGCGGGCTATCGATGGAGTCCGTATTGTGGGGGAGGCTCCCCATAAGGTCGGAGTAGTCTCATTCGTGGTGGATGGGGTGCATCCGCATGACTTGGCCACGTTCCTGGATCGGGATGGGGTCGCCGTTCGAGCGGGACATCATTGTACCATGCCTTTGCTGGAATTTCTCGGGTTAACTGCGACCACGAGGGCCTCTTTTGCGTTCTACAACACCGAGGATGAAGTCGATGTCTTCCTGGGAAGCCTGGAGAGGACCGTTGAGATTTTGCGGTGACCAGTCCAACGCAATTTCCGGAAAGCTAAGCGTTGTTATTGCCCGAACTGCTTGGCGCGGGTCCGGCTCAATCGAAAGCTTGCGAAACCAGTTGGTATCGCTCCAGCCACTACGAGCAGGATCGAAAACAGCGTGTACGAACGAACCGGTGGAAACACCAGACAGACGCCCGCGCCAAGAATCCAGACAACGGACAGGAATTTGACCGGTATCGATTGATAGAGCCGACCAAGAACGAATGAGGCGGCGGCCAGAATGATACAGAGCGAGGCGGGAACCCACACCGATGGCAAGTGACGCACGATACTGAAGGCCGTTGTCAGCCAGATCAAACCGGCGGGGAGAAGAAATTGCCTGGATCGCCAATAGGGGTGAAACCCGGTGCCCGGACCGGCGAGAAACAGCAAGCACACGAGTCCCCCAAGAACCAGCGAGGGCAGCCAGATAAAGAGAGCCGAATCGATATCTATGTCGTAGTGGAGGCGCAGTGCCTCCGATGCCGAGCATTTTGCCGTGATGAGCGTGGCAAAGAATCCGAGGAACAATAAACCACGGAGACTTGGGAGATCGAGGACCTCAGGAATACGGGGATTTTGGTGCTTCATACTCTTGATTAAACGCGTCAGGGTGAAATCCGAACCAGGCCGCCAGAGTCACCCTGAGGAGAACCGGATAAAGAATGGCGGGCAAGCTGAATGAAAGCAATACTCCAGCAGCGATGGCCAGCCAAGGGGGAATCCACCCGAAAGCCAAACCGAGCAACAGCGGGCAAACAACCAGGCCGACGACCAGCACGTAGCCAACGACGGTAGTCCCCAAGGTGACTCCGCTCTCCTCCTGGAATCGCAGGCCGCAGTAAGGGCACTCGTGGCGAAGGCGGAATCCCCACCGGGGCATTGATTCGGGCTTCGAGGCCTCACCGGGAAAGAGTCCTGGACCCCCGCATTGCGGGCAACGTCCGGTGAGGCAGCGGTGGATCACGAGTTTTCGATCGTGGGCGAGGGCGGGGCGGTCTCCCTCTCCTCTGGCTGTGCCGTTTTTGACCATTGGTAAAAACAGTAACCGAAAATCGGCAGCACGAAAAGCATTCCTCCAACTTTCATCAGAAGGCCGCCGAGAACCTGGTCGTCGATGGGACTGAGATCGATGATCCGGGGAGCCCACTCGTATGTCGGGTAGAGAACATTCCCGGACATGGTCAGAATGCCGAAAACCGGAAGCTGTGCGATCATGAGGATAAACAGCATCAGCAATCGGCCCGGATAGCTCAAGGCGGGCAGAACTCTCGAAGGAGAGAACAAGTTCCACGCCACCCCGAGTCCGGGAATCCAGATCGTGAGATGCTCGATCACGTGAATCGTCTTATCGGCAAGAGCCGCTTCGTAGAGAGAGGGGATGTGCCACAAACTGAAGGAGAGAGTGAACACCGCTCCGGTCGTTACCGGGTTGAGAACTTTACGGAGAATTCGAACCAGCAATGGATGAGAGACCAGGAACCGATCCACGGCCTCCGGCGGAAGACCGCACACAAAAAGCACCGGGGTAACATACATCAAAAGAAGGTGCTGCACCATGTGTGCAGAAAACAGATAGTCCTCCCCGATCTGATCGAGGGGCGATCCGACAGCGAGATACGAAAGGACCAAAGCAGCATAGAAAGAAAAGATTCTCCAGCGGGGAACCAGGTATCCGGGCTGGCGAAGGGGTCCCACCCAAAGGGCGTACAGCCAGGCAGGAATCAACAGCCCGGCCAAAAGGAGGGGTTCCGTATGCCAGTGGAGAGTCATCGTGGACGCACAGTGTGGGAGCGGGCTTTGCCTTCAGGTGCCTGGACCGTTTGGCTCAAAGAGGACGGCAGTGGTATTATCCCTGCCGCTGGCACGGTTGGCAGTGCGAACGAGGGTATCGGCCAGTGCCGGGTCGCTGAAATCCGCCTTTTGAAGATATTCGGCCAGGCCCCGATCCCAATGTCCCCCGATCAGGCCATCCGTGCAAAGCAGGAAACGGTCTCCGGGTTCGTAGCCGATGGCACCAATTTGTGGGTCGATCTTTTTGACCCCGCCCCCGAGGACCTGTTGCAGCTGGTGCCCCGTCGGGTGCATGCGCTCCTCCCGTTCATTGATCTTGCCGGATCGGCGAAGCCAGCCAGCATGGGTGTGGTCCTCGGTGACTTGCCGGATCTCACCTCGCACTGGGAGGTAGTAAATGCGCGAGTCACCCACGTGCCCAAAATAGACCCAGCCGGGCGTTACCCAGCAGAGACTCAGCGTGGCTCCCATGCCGTGGCAATCCTCATAGAGAAGACCCAGCCATGAGATCTCGGAGTGAATTTGGTCGAAAAGCTCCGGCAAGAGGTCCTGAAAATTGCGCCTGAAGCCCTGGGCGGAGCTTAGGAAGGATTTCGGAAGGAGCCGGGTAATCCGGTCCACGGCGATACGGCTGGCGAATTCACCCGCTTTGGCTCCGCCCATTCCGTCGCTGACCGCAAAGACGAAATCCTGCTCTTCGAGCGAGGCCTGGCCGGTTTTTCCGAGATAACGCACCTCTTGGGAATTGACCGTCAGAGCCAGGAAGGCATCTTCATTGCTTTTGCGGAATCGTCCAGGATGGGTGCAGCCACCCCAGCGGATCAAGGTCGCGGTCGGTTCTTCGCTCATTTCCCTCGCCTTCGGGATCCCGGGGGTCGCCTGCGGATGTAGGGATTCTCTTGGTCATGCTCCGACTGCGGCTTTCGCTGGGTTTTCTCCGCTCCGCGATGCGCGTTAAGATCGACTGCGGGTGGCTCGCCCTCATGCTCCTCAAGGATTGTTGCGAACTCGAAGTCGATCACGCAAAACCTTCCGTCCGTGCGGCGATAGGTCAGGTTGCGGGTCTCCGCATCGTCATGACGAATACCGTAAGATTCCAGCTCGCGGAAAATTTTCTCCTTCTTTTCCCGGCTAATGTGATCAACCCGTCCACCGCAGTTCGTGGTGACCAGGAGCAGCCTCTCGGGGTCGGCCCGAATTACCCGGGGGACGAAGTCGCAACCTTTTTCCGCAAGATACTGCAGAACTCGGGTCTCGTTTTCGAAGCGCTTTTCTGCATCCTCCCCCAGGAAGGTCTTGTGCACCTTGCCATCGTAGGTCAGCCGGACGATGGCTCGCTGGGTGTGCTTTGCTTCCTGCATCATATAAGGGATAAATTTCGTCTAGAGCTGGACCCACCGGCCAAGGATGGCATCAATCGCTCCGCTGGATGTCCATTTTTCAAGGACGGTATTCACCGCATCAAGGAGAGCAAGATTCTCGCGACTGACCGCCCAGGACATTAAATCCTCACTGAGTACGGCAGGGGAGACCGTCAGCCCGCGGGATTGGTAAAGGCCGGCCATCCAAAAAGCCGTGGGCGCATCGTGGACAAAGAGTTCGATCTCCTCCTTCAGGACGGCCTGCGCCCCCTGTCTTGCCGAGGAGTAGGTCTTCGCCGTAGCCTTGGGAAAACTGGATTGGACCAGATAAGCACCTGTGGTTCCCTCCTCGGCACCCACCTTGCCCTTCGTGGTGAAGACGAAACCGGGAACGGGAAATTTCGAAACATTCTTCTGCAGGACCATGGCCATCTGGCCACTTCTCAAATACGGCTCGGCAAAAGCGACGATCGCCGCTCTTTCCGGGTTGTAATTCATTCCCGACATGATGATGTCGATCTTGTTGCGCCGCAGGGCCGGGATGAGGTCCTCCCAATCCATCCGAACGAAGCGAACCTTGCGATCCAGCTCGCTGGCAAGCGCGATCGCAAAGTCGACTTCCAGGCCCACCAATTTGCCATCCTCTTCAAATACAAAAGGAGGCATATTGGCCGTAACCCCCACTCTCAAGGCATCCGAGCCAGCCGAACCCTCCTCACCAGCCACTGTCCTTGAAGGAGTCTGGCACCCCCAGAACAGGAGGAGAACAGCTCCGAAAGCGATGCCGGCAAAAAGCCGAGCGAGAGAGGGGAAAAGAATGACGAAACGCATAGGCTAATTGGAACCGCCAAGAGTTCTTCGTTTTTCGGGACGGGGTCAAGGGAATTAGAGGAGGAAACCTGGGCAGGTCCAGCTCGACGAACAGGCGGAAGGGCAAACTAATTTCTCGATTCCACTTTCGTAAAAACTGCCGAATCATCTTCATTGTCCCGAAGATTCTTCGCTTCGCTACTATCCAAACAGTTTCTTCCGAATTCCCTTCGCCACCGCGAGTCCCCTCCAGTCGCCCCCCTCCATCGGATGCGCCTTCGGCTCCCGCTTCCCGGGCGGATCTTTTGCCAGTTGCTCCTTCACAAAGCTCTCCGAGCCAAGGATCATCCCATCGACAAAGTACAACACCTTGCCCCGCAGCAAGACGGCCAGGGGCAGCTTCCCCTTGGCCTTCAGCACCCGTGAGGCCTCCTCGCGCGAGATCGACATCTTCCCGTCCTTCTCCTCCACGCCCACGCCAAACAAGGTCTGCCGATAACCGCTCAAACTTCGGTCCAGCACCGCCAGTCCCTTTTGGGCCAGCTGCCCGCCGCCCACCGCCTCCCCGTATCCGCAAAAGCGATAATCCTTCGGGTCCGTCACCAACCCCGCACGCACCGCATTCAGGTCGATATAGGCCGCCACCATCCGCAGCGCCCACG
>CAZWFJ010000168.1:0-9685 GCA_964633135.1 uncultured Puniceicoccaceae bacterium
CGAACTAAGACCTCTCATGCTCCATTATATCAAATGAATTTCCAACACCGTTGCAATAAGCCGAGCCTGCTGGGTGCTTGCGGTCCACTGGTTTGCACTCGACAAATAAACCATCGAATTCGGAAATGAGTAGCGGATTGTAAGAATCGTCCCGCCTGAGCCGTAAATATAGGTCAGGCGTTTTGGTGAGCTTTGTACCGTCAAAGTTCTCCCACTGACCCTGCCTCACGGTGAAGTCGAAAGTTCGGCGACAAAAGCCGGGTATCTCGCCTGTCTGCCTGAGATTGTTTTCGATAATGGTTCGAAGTTCCCGGGTGATGTCGTCTTCGTGGGCTTCAGCCAGGGGGTATTTCTGCTCGTGCATGATTTCGAAAGCTCGACCGAGCACCTTGCGAATAAGCAGGATCACTGAAGAACCTAAGGGCGCGTGCGGTAGCCGGTAGCGGTCCGGATGGATTCCGAAGGCAAATCGAATAGGCCTTTCCTGTTTCATAGATCTTCGGCCAGCCCGAAAGCTTCCATATGTTCGCCGATGATGTGCTGGGCGCACAAGCGGGCACGGGTGGCGGTCCACCAGCGGTTTTGGTTGAGCAACCCCATGACAATACCCGTTTTGCGGGGAGCCCGGACGAGGATTCGACTGGAGCCATGCTGGTTAGCGAGATTCATGGCTTTCGCCAACAGGCTTCCCGGTAGCCGAACGGTTTCGTCCTGCTTTGAAATCGAGAGGAAAAACCACGGCTGCACCCAAGCCTCGGAGGCGGTTGTGACTTCCCGTATTTCAACGCGTTGGCCGCAGACCTCGAAGTATGGACTAAGTTCATCCGCCAGAACGTTCCGGAAACCCGCCCGGCTATTTTTATCGGTGAGTTCCATAGCCTCACGCCCGGCGCGTCGATAGTAGGCGGAGGCATACAGAGTGTCGCGTGCCACTTGGACGGCATCCGTATCCATGCCGTAGAGCTGAAAAATTAAAGTATCGAGTCGATCCCAGGGTTTCTCTGCATCGAACTGCAATCTGTGTGCAAGCTCGCGAACTTCGATTTTCGTGCTGTCGGGCAAGACATCGAAATCCGGGAAGGGCAATGAGTCGAAATCTCGTTTCGTGAAAATCATGTGATCCGCGCCTTGGGACACGCTCGTCATCAAAGCGAAATACTGAAAGAGCGTGGAATGGGCGAGTAGATAGACGAGAGCAGAAAGCGTCACAGGATCCGGATGACTCTTGCATGAATACCCGTAGTAGCTCTGAGAAAACGCCAATGGTTGTGACGAAAGAAACGCTTTCGGCTGGTAGCGGTCAGCTCCTGGAGCCTTTGGAATAATCACCAGGGGCGGTTCGTAAAGCTCTACACCTTTCGTCCAATAGACCGTATCCGTCTTGTGCCGTTCGAAAAAAGTAGGAAGCAATTCTTGTTCGATAGGAAAAGAACCCTTTAGTTTCTCAAAATCCTTTAGTTTTGTAAGAAACATCGCGGGCATTTGCTCCAATGCCTTGGACAAGTTATAGCCTTGACCAGTTCTCTTTTTCATTGGATCCCACTGCTTCCAATACATCTTCAGCGTTGGGCGATTCGGATCCGTCAATGCCTTCATGATCTCCACGTCAAGCCAGGTTCCCAACGACAGGGTCTTGAATATCCAAGGTTGGGCCTCCGTCTGTTCAACCGTGACCGCCTTGGCACTTTCGTAATCAATGCGGAAGCGGCCGCGCTGGTTCAGTTCTCGGTCGTAGGATGGCGTTAGATAATGGAAACCGTCCGTTTTACCTGGATGCTTGTTTCGGGCGAAAAGCAGGCAAAAGGGCATATCCACACCTTCCCATACCGATGTCTTTCGCAGATCCGCCCCGTTGATTAGCCCCGTCACCGAAACGCTTTGCAGAATGGCCTGCCAGGCTCGGAAGCCGATGCCGCTGGTCCGTCCGAAGAGTCGAGCGGGCATGGCGAGGGCAATCACGCCATTCTTTTTGGCCCACTCTGTGGCACGCCACAGAAATGGGATGTCGGGGTTTTTGTCCGGGTTTGTAAACTTCTTCGCCAAATGGGCCAATCCTCGATTGGCCAGAACCCTTTTTCCTATGGCGGTGAATTCTTTGTTCAACTTCGCCGTTTCTGCGTCTTCGCGCTTATTCGTTTGTTGGGTGGTTTCCCGGCCCCGGCCTTCGCGCAGGCGGGTCCACGGTGGGTTGCCGATGACGATATCGTAGCGCCCATTGTGATCGCTCGAAACTTCCTGGCCGAGACTGCCGAGTATAAACGCTTGGTCTGCCGAGGATGGGGCATCGTTGCTGAAACGGTGCAAGACCCCCCCCCGGAGGTTTCGCGGAAACTTCAGATCCTTCGGCGGACGCGGGCTGGCGTTTAGTTCGATAGCGGTGATGTAGAGAGCTAAAGCGGCCAGCCGCAGGGCGGGCTCGCTCACGTCGAAACCACTAATCTGTTTGTATAGGATGTCTTGAATGATCTTCGTCCGCGGACGTTCCTCATCGTGTTCCCACCGGGCTTGGAACAGACGCTGGAAAGCCAGCACAAGAAAAATGCCCGCACCGCAGGAGGGGTCGAGGATACGGGCACGGGCGGGTTCTTCGAGCGGGGCGAAGGCTTCATCCACCATCAGTTCCGCAATCAGGCGCGGGGTGTAGTGAACGCTCGTGTTGCGTGCGGCCTGCCGGTCAACAAGGTGGCTGAAACTTTCATAAACCTGACTGAGCACACCGACCGGTATATGGGCGAAGTCGAGTTCCCCCCAGTCGAGTTCCGGTTGCACGCTGCCTCCCGCTGCGGACCACCCACGGAGTATGGCGTAAAGGTGGTTGAAAAATCCCTTGCCAGCCCGATCCTTCACACCACCGAAGTAAGTGCGATAGCGTCGCTCCAGCTCCGGCTTTGCGACATCGCGAACGGAAGCCTTTTCACCGAGGGGGAGGAAATCTCCGTTGAACGTGTCGTCGAGCCACGCCGAGGTCTCGGCGGCGGCTACTGGTGTGCTGAATGCTTCATGCAAGGAATCGGCCGAAGGGCAGATTTGCTCGCGTTCGGGATCGCGGACGATGCGGCGGTCGAGAAGAAAGCGAAAGAAGAGTGCCCTCCCCGTCATGGACAGCACCTCAAGGGCATCGAGAGGCCCGCTGTCGTCTTCGGATACGAATGCTCGGGCGGTCTCGGTCAGGTTCTCGTAGATTCGCTGGAATACGTAGTCCGCGCCGCGCGGTGCGCGGTCCTTGTGGAATGTTCCATGGACGAGGGATTGAAACAGGGTGGGGGCGGCTTCGGAGCGGGAATTGATTACTTCAATGGGTCGACCGGTCCAATTTTTCGCGAAGCCGACAGGATGGATCTCGAGAGAGCCGGGGCGAATCACCCCCAGCCAAGCCGGCTCGCTGCGATTGGCGAGCCTGTTGGATAGGTTGCGCAGCGTCTTATCGTCGCTCTCCAGTCCGCCTTCCGCGTCAAGGAGGTAGAGCAGCGCGGACCCCTGATGCTCAGCGACTGCGGATAACTCCGCCCGCTCGCGCTTGCTTCTTGGAAGCAGGTCGAGATAGTCCACCTGGCCGGGTTCGGAAGGGGGCACATCCAATCGGATTAACCTTGGAAGCCCGTAACTTCGCACGCGTTCTTCCAACGGTTTTGCCTGTTTGTCGCCGTTTATCAGGCAACCCTCCTTTCCAGTCGGACCAGACCGACGTATTTGCCCAGAATCCGAGGAACCGTATGGCCGTCTCGGATTACGATATCGGGAAATGCCGGATTAGCGCCGCGCAAGACGAGGCTGTGGGCATCGGGCCGCATAACCACTTTCAAGGTGGCCTTGTCCTCCAGAAGCACTGCCGCGATCTTTCCGTTGTCAACATCCGGTTGCGCACGGATTACGGCGTAATCACCATCAAAGATTCCCCTTCCCACCATGCTATTACCCCGGACACTGAGGGCAAAAAGGTCGTTGCCCGCGAACAGGTTTTCCGCAACTGGAAGATATTCGCCGGAAGCCTCGGCGGCTAGGATCGGGTCTCCCGCCGCGATTTCGCCCAAGACAGGTATTCCTTCGGGTTTAGGAACACACAGCAGCCGCAGCCCGCGGGCCTTTCCACGAATTCGTTCAATCACGCCCTTCTTTTCGAGCAGCTCAAGATGCGACGATACCGCGTTCGGGCTGCTAAATCCAAACGCTTCGGCGATTTCCAGACAAGTGGGCATCATCCCGTGCTCCCGCTGGAAGGTTTCCAGGAAAGTCAGGATCTCGCTCTGGCGCTGAGTAAGGATTGAGGACACAGGAGGAAGCAATTTATCGGATACTGTATAAAAAAACAGTATTCGTGGCAAGGTTGAAATTTTAGCCAAAAATTGAAGTTTGGGCCGGGGCACTCAAAACGCAGTAAAGTGATTCCCGAGGAAGTGTTTGAGATTCCACTTGGCGGTGGTGGTGAGGCCGCGTTCCAGGCAGATGAAGAAGGGGCGTTCGTCGGCTTCGGCTAGGTCGCGGAGTTTTTTGATGGTGTTGTCGGTGAAGTCTTCGCGGCGGTGGCGGGTGTAGTTGAGCTGGAAGCCGTTTTTGAGGAGGACTTCGTCGAAGACGGCTTGCTCGCCGTCGGCATCGAGGCTGATGAAGTGGGCGGCCTCCTTCTCTTCGATGTAGGTCGCGGAAAGGCCAAAAGGGTCGAACGCAAAATATAAAGATTGTCTTTGGTCATCTCGATTTAAGATACGGTCGTTTTTATTTTTGTAGTATTTTGTGCTCATTGAATGTGTGCATGTGATTGGCTAGGCAACCAAGTTCCGAACCCGCCACTCCAGCCCTTCCTTATCCGGATGAAAGGCCGGATCCTTCGGCAGGAGCAGGGTTCTGCCAGCCAGTTCGCTTAGGTGCATCTCCCCGTTGGAGCGGCGTGCATCAACGACTGAGGAAACCTGCCAGCGGTGGTCGGGCGCGGGGGCGATGATTTGGCGGTCCATGGCCCAGTGGTGGTTTTTGCAAAGAGCGAGGCCGTTGGTGGGGTGGTCGTTGTGGTAGCGGTCCCAGGGGAGTAGGTGAGCTGCGTCGATGAAGGAGACGTCGGCTCCGGCTGGCAGACGAATGCGCAGGCCACAGGCAGCGCACTGGTGATCGTAGATTGTGAGGATGGTGCGGCGGAAGGCGGGGGAGCGACCGTAGCCGGTCTCCTCCTCGGCTGCGTTTGGGCTGGCGGTTTCCTCGGATTGCAGCGGTCTGCCGCCCAGCAGGGCTTGAGCAGCCCAGGGGAAATAGCGCGCCACCAGAGCTTCGCGCATTAGCTGCCGGCATTCTGGTAGAGCCGCGAGTAGCTCAAACCCTTCTGTGAAACGGGCGAAAACTTGATTCATTTGCCCGACAAGGGGCGTTGTCTGGAGTGGAAGTTGGGTCGGGCCGCCCTCGGTCCAAGCTTGCCAGAAACCTTGGGATTGGACGTAAAAGAAAGGGTTTTCAGGCGTATCTTGGTCGTTGTGCCGCCGCACAAGAACAAACCGGGAGGAAAAGCGATCACGCAGCTCCTGGCACCAGGGAATGCGCTCCGGGGTAGCCAGACCCTCATCGATCAGGTCGAAGGCGGCGAGTAGGAGCAGTGGTTTGTGGGGGCGTTCGTGCGGGGAATCTTCCTCGCCCGGAGTAGTGCCGGGCCGCAGGTCGTAAAGTCGGGAGATGGCTTCGGAGAGGTTCACGTGGATTCAAACAAGGACAGGAACCGATTCAAATTAGGGCGGGAGATTTCATAACTCAGCTGTCATCTTCCCAGCCATCCTACCACCTCCGGTGGGACAAATACGGTCCCAGGTGGGTGGTACTCGGTAATCGGTGCTCGGTGGTCGAGATGGTCGTACTCGTAATCGTGCTCGTAATCGTGCTCGGGATGGCCAATCCTGCGATTGCCGGATCTCCGCAGTCGCGTGACGTTGAACATCGAACAGCCAACATTGAACACAGGGCTGGAACTGGGTGCCGAGGGAATCATGATCGATTCGGAGCATAGGGGTTGTCGAAAAGGTGTAAAGGAGGAATGGGGGGACAGGGAACGCGGGACGCGGGACAGGGGACGAGGGGCATGGGACGCAGGGACGCGGGGACCGGGGGGCAAGGGGGACGTGTTGCGAGGGACAGGAATGTCCGCGCTCCGTTTGGCAGTCACGGCTTTCCTCCCTTCTGATCGGCCTTGGCGACTTCCTCCGGCTTTTTCGAAATGGCTGTGCGCTCGTAGAGCATGGAGCCGATTTTCTCGCGCAGGGTGCGGACGCTCCAGCGCTCGACCCGGCACATTTCTGCGTAGAAGTCGCGTTGGAGGTCGTCCTTGAGCGCAATGATCTCTTTGAAATGAGACCAGCCCAATTGACGCGACAGTGTAGCAACAATCGAAGGCTCGGTGAAACATTCAGCGAACCGAATCATTCGGGTCAATGCGGAATAGCTGAAGCCTTTTCCGAACTCGGAGCTCAATTCTTGCGACAGCGTGGCAAGAATCTCCTTTCCGTATTCGGCCCGTTGATTTCCAAGCACTTCCGCCTGAATCCGCCTGCCGATGCGCCAGTAGAGCAGGGTCATGCCTTGATTGACGACCTGGGCGACTCCGGCGCGTGTCTGCTCGATCATGGAGCGGACGTCGGCAGTAAGGCCGTCGTCGCTCTGGATGATCTGAAGGTCGCCGGGGTCGCTCATACTCCAAGCTGCTTGAATGGAGGCAACATAGGCTCAGGCCAATGTTTCATGGTTTCGCCGATTCGACTGGCGGTGTCGGAACCATCGGACCTTGGATAAAAGGGGGCTCTCGGGATGAAATATCGACTCACCCAAAACCTCGCTCTGGAGGCCAGTTTCTGCCGCCGAAAAGCTCATATAGTTTCGGAGCATAGGGGTTGTCGAAAAGGTGTAAAGAGCGGAAAGGATGAAGGATGAAGGATGAATGATGGCGGAGAGCGGAGAGCGGAGAGCGGTGGTCAGTGGTCGGTGATCGGTAGTCGGCAGTGGGTTTGCTCTGCGTCTTGTCGCGCCGAAGCAAGCGAAGACGGAAGCTCTGATAGCGAACGTTTACGTCTTTTTAGGGCCTCTCTTTTGGGTTTTTTTGGACACCTTTTTCGCCGTTTTCTTGGCGGGTGTCTTTTTCACTGGATCCTTTTCATTTTCGAAGAAGGAAACGGAGGGGAGGGTGAGCATTCCGTGCGGGCCACGGGCGGTGACGGTGGCGATCATTTCCCGGATCACCCCGTAGAGCATGGAGGAGCCGGTGATCCGGATGAGGCGCTCGGGGTCGTGGGAGTATTTTTCGTGAACGCTGTATTGGCCTTCAGCAACGATCTGTCCAAGGTAGGGAGGTTCCTTTTCTCCCTCCACACAGACGATGCGCAGTTGAAGAATGACGCGCCATCCGTTGGGAACATCCGGCATGGGGATGACGCGTCGCTCGACATCGAGATCGCCGGCTCCTGGTTCGGGTTCTCGTGAGGCGGTGAGATTGGTTTCCCAGAAAAACTGGGAATGTACCTCAAGGGGGGACGGGTTAAGCTGCATCCCCACGTCCTCCTTGGCCAGACGTTTCCCCGGAAGACGGGGTGGCTGAGCCTGCGGAACCTTCTTTATGTCTTCGGCATGGCTAAAGGAGGTCGCCCGTTTTTTGCTACGGCCTTTGGGGTAGTGGAGCCAGGATACCCGATGCCCTCTCGGAACAAAGGTCTGGGCGAGATCGGCCCCGACGGCATGCCCGGCCCGGACGAGCGTGTCGATGGTCAAGTTGCTGTCGCCGCTGAGCATTGCAGTAATGCGGGATGGGCCGACACCCATGCGCTCAGCTAGTTCAACGCGGTTGATCCCTTCGCGCTTCATGAACTGAAGGAGTTCTTCCACGGCGATGAGCTTTCGGTATTCGATTTCTTGCTCGATGGAGGGAGTTTTCGCAAAGTCCACTGCGATCGAGTGCAGAGTAATTTCAATCACTTTTTTCACTTTTATGTGAAATTTAGTGGTTTTGTCGGACGGCGGGAATGAGGACCTGTTCCCCGGCGAATGATCCCGAGGGCCGGATCCGTCGGCCAATATTGTTGGGCTGCTTAAGAAAGGTCATGATTCGCCGGTAGAGGCCGTGGCCTGTTGCAGGGTCTGGCCGAAGCTGTTCTTCGGGGCGAAGAAGCCCATCGGATCGGGCGTGGCTCTGTAATCGCCTTTGGGTTCTTTGACTTTGGGGTCGAAACGGCTGACGGGCGCCTGGTAACGGAGCGTGGTGTTGGTGGCGATGCCAAGGGCCTGGAAATGCTGGATGGCGCAGCGGATTTTGATTTGTTCCTCGGCGCTGAGCTGTTCGAGCCTATCGGTGGACTTGGTCTCCACGACGAGGTGGAGTTCTACCTCCTCCTCGTCGCGCAGGCCCTTGTCGGTGATGACGAGGCCGAAGTCCGGGGTGTAGTGGCCGCTGCCGCCCTTGAGCGAGGACACGGGGATTTTGTACCAGTCCGGCAGCTTGATCAGGGCGCGGACCTTGGGGGAGCGGTCGGCTTCGTTGGCGAAATTGCTTTCGGGGAGGGATTCGGCGTCGAGAATGATGAACTTGGTGAAGCCGTATTCCGGCGAGAGTTCGTAAATCGTGCGGAGGTAAACGAGGGTTTTGCCCGTGCCCGTCTCCATTTCGACGCAGTAGTCCGGCTCGAGGGTCAGGCTGGCCTCGCCATGACCGATTCCGTTCTCTTCGATGATTTTTTCGACGTTGGAAACGATTTCCTTGCGCGCCAGGAGGAGCTTGTTCGGGAAGCAGTCTCCCTGAAGGTCCAAATCGAAGTAGCCGCGTTGTTGCCCCTCGAATAGGCGGACTACAGCATCAATCGCCTGGCGCTGGTAAGGGAGGTCTTCGAGTTTAAACGACATTACATATTTGGACGCTGGTAGGGTTCTATGGGGAGTTTAGAATAGGGTACTTGAAGAAATCCTTGGACATTTAAATTGGAAAAATAGTGTTAAGGTTTCGTCGGGTCTGATCCCAATGGCACTCGGTTAAGCGATGATTCGCTATCGAAATCGAAATCGAAATCGGGATCGGGATCGTACCGAGCGGAGCGACATCAACAAATCGAGAATTATTAAGTAATTGCTTAGCAACAGGTAATAATAATCGAAACCCGATAGCGATTTCGATAGCGATTTCGATTCAGGCCTTAACCGAGTGCCATTGGGGTCTGACGGCGTGTCATTTTTATTCGACACTTTGGGCAGGTGGGGGTCGTAAAGTCTCCTCGGGTGGTGATTTTGAGAAGGCGCTGGGCAGCTTCCGAGGATAGGGACTGAATCTCTTCGGGATTTTTCTCACGAAACACCGCTTGAAACGGAAGCGTTCCGGTAATGATGACCTTGTCCGCCTTCTCGCAGGTGAGCACTCCCAGCATCTCGCGAACGATGGGCACGCCGATCTTCGCCTTCTTCCAGTGCTTGCACTGGATCAACACTCGCTCCCCGGCAGGAGATCGCGTATCGAGATCGATGCCGCCATCGGGCGATCTTCCGGAACCCTCGGCGGCCGAACTTGGACCGCAGAATTTATTCCGCCCCGTTGGAAAGGTGGAGAGGGATGGACAGATCGACGGCTAAGCCAAACGGCCTACTCGCAATCCTTGGAATTAGCTGGAAAAAGCATGAAACATTGGTCTGACCCCATGCTATGGGAGATTTTGTCAAGGGAGTTTCGTCGTCTTCAATTCAT
>CAZWFJ010000169.1:0-9631 GCA_964633135.1 uncultured Puniceicoccaceae bacterium
GTAGGTGATCCGCCTGATGGTCTGCCCGTTGGAAGGCCCCACCAACTCGTTGCCAGAGGCGATCATTGCGGGTGGGTCTTTTTCCTGTATTCATACGGAAATCTAAGCAATCCCAACAACCGGAGTAAAGACCTAAATTACTATACATTCACGGTTTGAATTTTTCGATTTTGTCAGAAGCCCTTCTGCGCCCTCTGAAGGCAACCAGAAGCCACTCCGACAAGGTCTGAGACTCAAAAGCAGGGCACCCCGGAAAAGCCCTTATTAAGCACTACTGTGGGGCGTTGTTGGCCGGTCTGGCGCAATTTTTTCTGAGTCTTTTCAACACCGTTCAGATAAAATTATTAGAACTGGTCTGTTTTACTTTGAATAGGACTTATCCGTTCACAGATTCGCCTTGGTGACAAATAAATTACTACTAACATCAGACCTAACTAAATCGGGTCATATTGACAAAAACCCGGCGCAAGCAGAAATCCCTCAAGATCGGCTGAAAATCTTGGCCAAAATGACCCCCAGGGTGGCTCGTGCCTCGCTACCCTGGGAATTCTTGTCACCGATTGTTCACAGAGGTTTCTGATGATTTGATTGCTCTTGGGAACGATTCTCGCTAGCAGGTAGTTCAAAACACTTTCGATCCACACTCACCGAACCAGCGCAAGTCATGCCCACAAAAAAAACCACCCGCAAAACCGCCGCCAAGAAAACGGCCCAAACGCCTGGCACCATTCCGGGCAAATCTCCCGTTACCACGGCGGAAATTAAAGAGGCTATCCTTTCCCATCTGGAGAAGTCCCTGGCCCGGGATACGAACTCTGCTACGAGACGCGATTGGTGGATCGCCACCTCAAAAGCAGTTCAGGACCGGATACTCACCCGCTTTATTGATACGATGGGGGTCCATAACGAGGGGAATGTTCGCCGGGTCTACTACCTGAGTCTCGAGTACCTGATGGGGCGGCTGTTTCGAAACAACATTTTCAATGCGGGGATCTTTGATCAGGTCACCGAAGCCCTGAATGAACTGGGCCTTGACCTCGACGAACTGGCCTCCGAGGAGAATGACATGGGCCTTGGCAACGGTGGCCTCGGTCGCCTCGCCGCCTGCTTTCTCGACTCGATGGCGACTCTCGATCTCCCGGCGATTGGCTACGGGATTCATTATGAATACGGACTCTTCAAACAGGAGTTCGAGAACGGCCACCAAATCGAGCGCCCGGACAATTGGGAAAAATTCGGAAACCCCTGGGAGATCCTGCGCCCGGAATACATGCAAACGGTCAGGCTCTACGGGCGAGTCGAGAACCGCATGGACGAGAAGGGCGATTTCAAACCGGCCTGGGTGGACACCAGCACGGTCAACGGCATCCCCTTCGACATTCCGATCTGCGGCTATGGGACCAAGACGGTGAACTTCCTCCGGCTTTGGGAATCGAAGGCTTCCGAGGAGTTTGACTTCCAGGTCTTCAATCAGGGTGGCTACGTCGAGGCCGTCCATGAGAAGGCGGTCGGGGAAACCATCTCCAAGGTCCTCTACCCGAACGACGCCACCGAGAGTGGAAAGGAGCTTCGCCTGGTTCAGCAATACTTCTTCGTCTGCTGCTCCCTGCAGGACATCATTCGCCGCTTTTTGAAAAAGGAAACCGATTGGTGCCTGTTCCCGGAAAAGGTTGCGATCCAGTTGAACGACACCCATCCGGCAGTCGCTACGGCGGAGTTGATGCGCATTCTCGTAGACGAGCAGGAGATGCCGTGGGAAAAGGCATGGGAGATCACCCGGAAGACCTTTGCGTACACTAACCACACTCTTTTGCCGGAAGCTTTGGAGAAATGGAGCGTCCCCCTCTTTGAACGGGTGCTGCCCCGCCATTTGCAGATCATTCTCGAAATCAACCGCCGCTTCCTCGAAGAAGAGGTCGAGGCAATGTGGCCTGGCGACGGCGAGAAGAAGCGGGATCTTTCCCTGATCGAAGAAGGCCATCCGCAAATGATCCGTATGGCCTATCTCTCGGTCGTCGCAAGCCACGCGGTGAACGGGGTGGCGGCCCTGCATACCCAGCTTTTGCGGGAGAATCTTTTCCGGAGCTTCGACGAACTCTATCCGGGCAAATTCCAAAACAAGACCAACGGAATCACGCCCCGCCGCTGGCTCCTCGCCTGCAACCCGGAGCTCTCCCAGCTGGTCACTTCCAGGGTGGGCGATTCTTGGGCAAAAAACCTCGACGCCCTCACCGATCTCGAACCCTTGGCCACAGACGCGAAATTCCAAAAGGAATACCTCGACGTGAAGCACACCAAGAAAGAGCAGCTCGCCGAGTTCATTGAACGCCACCTCCACATCAGTGTCGACCCGACCGCAATCTTCGACACGCAGGTCAAGCGGCTGCACGAATACAAGCGTCAGCACCTCAATCTGCTTCACATCCTGACCCTCTACCACAGGATTCTGCACGATCCCGACTACGACATGGTTCCACGGGTCTTTGTCTTCGCCGCCAAGGCTGCCCCAGGCTACTTCCTCGCGAAGAACATCATTCGCGCCATCAACAAGGTCGGCGAAAAGATCAACCACGACCCTCGGGTCGAGGGGCGCATCAAGGTGGCCTTTCTCCCGAACTACGGGGTCACTCTAGCCGAAAAAATTATTCCGGCTGCCGATCTTTCCGAGCAGATCTCGACTGCAGGGAAGGAAGCCTCTGGCACGGGCAACATGAAGTTCGCCCTCAACGGGGCACTGACCATCGGCACCCTTGACGGGGCCAATGTTGAGATCCAGGAGGAAGTCGGCGAAGAGAATATCTTTATCTTTGGCCTTGAAGTCGAAGACGTGGCTGCCCTGCGGGCCTCCGGCTACAATCCCTACGATTACTACAACTCCATTCCGGAGCTGAAGGCGGTGCTCGACTGGCTGCGTTCCGATGCCTTTACCCCGGGCGAGTCGGGAGCCTTCCATCCCCTGGTCGACAGCGTCCTAGATGGCGGCGATCCCTTCCTGGTCTGCGCGGACTACGCTGCCTACCTCGAAGCGCAAGCCAAGGTCGACCAAACCTATCGCGACCGCAGCCTCTGGGCAAAGATGGCCATCCTTAATACCGCCCGCGTCGGCAAGTTCTCCTCCGACCGTACCATTCGGCAGTATGCGGACGAGATTTGGAGCCTGCCGTCGGTCCCAGTGAAGTGATTTATTGGCCCGAGCCTTGCACTACGGAGGGGGAGGAAGATTCGCTTCCTCCCTCAGCCGAATCGCCTCGGTTTGCGATTGCCCAGCAGCGAAAGGCTGCTAGGGTACGGGCCATGCTATGAACGCGAGAACAATCAGCTTCCTCCTTCTTCTCCTAATCCCGTTTGTCGCCAGTGCCCAAAGCAGTGATTTGCGCAAGCAGGTCGCCGACCTGACCCAGGACGTGAGTGCTCTTCGCGGACTCCTCGGCACCCTACGGATTGAAGTCGAAAGCCTCCAGCGGGAAAACGCCCAGCTGCGGGCAGAGCTGAAACGGGCTAGTGCATCCAGCGCGGCAGAAGCCGATATCCTGCGCCAGGTCGACGCCCGTATCGCCTCCGTAAAGGCAGAGCTTTTGAAACAGGATGCCGCCAGCCGCAAGGAGATCATTGCCTCGGTCAAGAAGCAGATCGACTCGCTGGCCTCGCAAGTCCAGGAATCCCTGCGGAAGATCGCCGGTGCCTCGGCCGGCACCCGATCCGACGCTGCACCCCCCGCGCCCTCCTTCTCCGAGGATTATCCGAAAAATGGCATCATGTATCTCGTACAGTCAGGCGATACCCTTAGCGGCATCGCCGCCAGTCAAGGCAGCCGGGTGAGTTGGATTCGCAACGCCAACAAGATCGTCGATGCCAGCCGGGATTTGCGTGCCGGAGAGACGATTTTTGTCCCGCAGGAAGATTAGGGACCCAGGCGATTCCAAAAACCGCCTTCCGGTCGAATCGCGGCATTGCATTCTCCTCATCATACCCTTCACTAATTCCCATGGCGAATCCCAAGCCCAGACTTGGCCGGGGCCTCAATGGCATCCTCTCCGGCGGCAAAGAACCCACCTCCACAGAGGCGCCCAAAAAGAAGGCGTCAACGGCGGCTCCGCCCAAGCGCCCGCTTCCCCCAGCCCGGGGCTACCAGGAGATCCGGGTCTCCCAGGTTAAGCGTAGCCCCTACCAGCCCCGCAAGGATATCCCCAGCGAGAAATTGGAAGATCTCGCCAACAGCATCCGTGCCGAGGGACTCCTCCAGCCAATCGTCGTCCGGCCCTCCGGGAGCCAATATGAATTGATCGCCGGAGAGCGCCGCCTCAGAGCCTTCGAGCTTCTGAAGCTGAAGCAGATTCCCGCGCGGATCATGGAGATCAGCGACGCCTCCTCGGCAACCCTGACCCTGATCGAAAACCTTCAGCGTGAACAGCTGAATCCCGTCGAAGAGGCTCTCGGCTTCGCCAGTCTCATGAAAGACTTCGACCTGACACAGGAAGAGACGGCCGAGCGGGTTGGCAAAGGGCGCGCCACCATCGCCAACTCATTGCGACTCCTCCAGCTCCAGCCGGAGATCCAGGGCTTCCTCGGACGCGGGTTGCTCACCACCGGCCACGCCAAGGTACTTCTCGGCATTGAGGATCCAACCCTGCGCTCCCTCATGGCCCGCCGCATCATAGAGGAAGGCATGAGCGTCCGGGAAACCGAGAACCAAGTCAAACGCCTCCAAAACCGCAGCGCGACCCAGGCCAGCCGCAAATCAAGCGCGGCCACCTCGGAGGACTCCGCGCTGAATGCCCTGCGCAAGGATCTCGAGAACCACCTCCGCGCCCCGGTCCAAGTGAAGCAAACCGGCAAAAAGGGCCGCATCGTAATCCAATTCAATGGCAACGACGACCTCGACCGCATCCTGCAGCAGCTGGGCCTGCGGTGATTCGACCCCCAGCCACTCGATTCCGTGCGAAATGCCGCTTCCAGTGTGCAGAAACCCCGCATAAAAAATTGTGCCCCGCTAAAAAAATGGGTCAAAAAGGAGTTGACGACCGCCTCGAAATTTCACTTTATCCTAAGCTTCTTGAGACGCGAGCGTAGCTCAGTTGGTAGAGCACCACCTTGCCAAGGTGGATGTCGAGGGTTCGAATCCCTTCGCTCGCTCCACAGAATGAGAGGCCTACCCGGATTTTGGAGTCTCGTTTTTCCTGCAAAATTGCAGCCCGCGCTCAACCCCGTTCCGCGACCCAAACCGCAGCACCGATGATTCCGGCTTTATTCTTCGAGACCGCGTGTCGAAGCTCGCAGCGAGTATGAATGAGGTGCCGGACATCGGGGAAATTCTTTGCCCCTCCTCCGCCGACGATGATCAGCTTCGGCCAGTATAATTTCTCAAGGTGGGCGAGGAACTCCTCAAAACGCTTTGCCCACTCCTCCAGGGAGATCCCATCCCGTATCCTTGCCGCTTCGGAGACAAAGGCTTCCGCCTCCCGTTCTCGGCCAAAAAACATCCGGGCCAGCTCCGTATTCTGCACCAGATGCCCATCGGAAAATATCGCCGACCCTAGCCCGGTACCGATGGTCAATAAGATCACCGAACCACGCACACCCCGCCCAGCACCGAATCGCATTTCGGCGATTCCTGCGGCATCCGCATCATTGATTGCCCGAACCCGGCAGCCAATGCGATCCGCCAAGACCTTCTCCAGTTCGAAGCCAATCCAATCCGGGTGCAAATTCTGGGCTGTTAGAATTATTCCGTCCCTCACCACGCCCGGAAACCCGACTCCCACCCAGGGCAGCTTTCCGAAAGGTGCCAGAAGCTCCTCACAAGCCGCCAGAACGGAGGCCGGAGTAGCCGGTTCTGGAGTATCAATACGCCGACGCTTGGTCTTCAGGCACCCTTCCTGCAGGTCTACCACGGCAGCCTTGATCCGGGAGCCGCCTATATCGATGCCTATTGCTTGCATAATCCAAAGGAATTACCCGTACCGAAAGGGAATTACCCGGTGCTGGCCAGAGGAAACTTCCACGCCAGGTGGATGATGTGGTAGCGATTCGGCGTTCCGGTTGCGTTCGGCCGGAGAGCCAGCCGCACCGCCGTTCCCAGGCAAGGCTGAAGCCATGCCCCACAATGGGTGGGTTGCTCTTGACCTCCATAGCCCGAAGGGCGGGCGGAGGTTCAGCACCCACATGGAGGGGGCGGTGCCGCTTTTCGCAACTCTTACGGCTTCTTGCATAGCCGCAACCCTGCTCGCCCGGGGGGGCAACGACCTCCACCGGCTGGAGAAGCCTTTGCCCAACCAGAATCTCATCCTCGAATCCGACGGCGAGCGGAAGCGGGAAGTGCTGATGCGATTGTTCAGCGAATCGGTTCAACTGCTCTCCCGCCCATTTTGCGAGGACTTCTTTGATCTCGGTGATCCACGCTACCTGGAAAAGGGTCACGGGATGGGTTTTCGGACGGGAGTTCTGTGGACGCTCGGCGGGGTCCGCAACCTTTGGCCCAGGAGAAATGATTGTGATTCAGTTCGAATCCGAACCATTTTTCGAGCTGCAGGGTGACCCGGTGGCGCAGATCCCTTTTGGTGGGCCGGTAGTTTGGATCCGCCGAGAAAGGGCCTTCAGCTGTGGGGAAAAATCCCTCGATCACCCCTGGATGAGAACCATTGAAAGGCCGGAGAGCAACCGGATCCACCTGACCGTAGGAGATCTTTTTTCTCTCTGGAATCGACTTGTCGCGGCGCCAGTAGATCTCGGTCTTGTCGTACTTGGCCTGAAACGTTTCCTCGGTGCGGACGTATCCGTAGTGAAAAATTCGCCCGCCCGAATGGGCCGCGTGCGGATAGCGTCCTTTTTTGCTGCTCTTGAGGACCAGAAAGAACAATCCCTTCGGTGCCCAGACGGGAATCGACGTTTTGATGATTCGGGGTGCGCGGCGATACCACCGAGGGGACCAGGCCTGGGTGTTGGTGTTTCCGTAAAAGTGAAGGTAGTCGAAGACAAGCGATTCGACGCGGCTATCGTTTTGGTAACGCTCCATGTTTCGCCGGATGGCCGGAAGATCCTCTTCATGCACAATTTCGTCGCCCTCGAGATAAAAGGCCCAGTCTCCGGTACAATTGAACAGGGCGATCGATTTCTGCTGGCCGTAGTTGAAGCCGCGAATGCTATAGTCATTGCGAAGGTTCTGGTTCCATTGCGTCTCGACGATTCGGAGCTTGGGTTCGTTCATCCCCAGGAGTATTTCCCGGGTGTCGTCCTCGCACGGACCCAGGGCAATGATAAACTCATCGACAATAGGGAGGATGGACCGAATCGATTGTACAAACGGATAGCCGAGAAGTTGCCCATTGCGAAGAAAGGTAAATCCGCTGACTCTCATAGGAGTCCTTTCTAGCGGGCCGTTTTTTGTCAAGAAAGCCTAAAAACTGGCCCTAGACGATTTGTTGGGTCCACGGTCTTTTTATTTGGCCTCGGTATGCCGCATGAAAGATGTCTGAGATCAAAAATTAGAGATTGGAGAGTAAACACTGCCTATCAAATACTTCTGGATCAAAATACGATAGAAACAAACTCAGACCTACCTGCGCCTGTCCGGAAATAAGCTTGAATATTTACTCAATTTTGGAGGCGAAGTGATGAAGGCGGGGATCACAGTTCTGCATCCGTTGGCTTTCGCTTGCCTGCTTTCTTCTTGTCTAAACTCGGAAAAAATCTCCAATTTTGTACCTTTTGCACTTTTGGCACTTTCATGAGTAATCTTACCCACTTCTTGCGAAATTCCTTGGCGGGTCCTCTGGCATTGACCGATTTCGCAATCGCCTATGCCGCGATCATTCCGGCACGGAGGCTATCGCCGAAGTTTCGGGGTGAGATTTTGGAGGGAATTGCTCCGAATTTATACTTCGTTCCGAAGCTCCCCACCGGGTGATTTTTTCGGAGATCAGCAGAAGTACTTCAGAATGCAGACCCTCCTCTACCGCACCCGTTTGCCGATCCAGGTGATCGGCTTCACCAATACGCGGCGGCAATCAAGTTGCAGGATGGCGGCCCGGTTTTATATCGCCACCTCGTCAAACCGGGCATCGCTGGCTGGGCACAGATCAACTACCCCTACGGCGCATCAATCGAAGACAGCCGCAAGAAACTCAACTACGACCTCTATTATTTGAAGTACGCCGGCCTAATCCTGAAAATCCAAATCCTCCTCGGAACCATAGTCGCCATGGTGAAAGGCGCGCGGCAGTCGGAAAAGTCTCCGCACCCCCCGGTCGCCTGCAACCGCCCATCCTTATGGCAAATGCCATCATCCTGCAGCAAATTTCGTCCGAATCCCGCCAAATGGCCGAAATTTTTACAGATTTGGTCAAAAAATCAATAAAATGTTAACCTGGTTAGTAATTTCAGGGCGATGATAGGAAGGTAAAAACGATGGTATTTTAGATCGCTATTTTTTTCATCAGAACCTCCCTCCTCGGAGTGCTGCTTCTATTTATTACCGCAACTTAAAAATAGAACTGGGCTAAAATTTTGATGGGGTTGCATGATAGGGAGATTCCGGCGTTGCGGAGTTGTGGGATTTGGATTGGATTTTGGTTTAGGAGAAATTTCGTGGAATGGTTTGAGGAAGAAGGGACTTTGGCGGTGCGCCAGGTTGTGGTGGAGTCAGGGGAGAGGGTTCGGCTGGATCGATGGCTTTCGGATCGTTTTTCGGACATTTCGCGAGTTCGGTGGCAAAAGGCGATTCGGAAGGAGGAGGTGACCGTGGACGGAGAAGCGGTGAACCCGCGGGAGATGATCGCCGCCGGGCGGGTGGTCGGAATTGCTGAGAGTGTTTTCCAAGGCGAGTTGGTTGGTGGGGTGGTATTGGAGCCGGAGCGACTGCCTCTGGAGATTCTTTGGGAGGACGAGGATTTGTTAATTCTGAACAAGGCACCCGGCATGGTGGTGCATCCGGGGAACGGATGTGAGAGTGGTACGGTGCTCAATGCGGCTTTATTCCACTGCGGGAAGCTTCCAGATTTGGGCGATTCCTCGCGCCCGGGGATCATTCACAGGTTGGACAAAGAGACGTCCGGGGTGTTGATTCTGGCGAAAACAGAGGGAGCTGGGATGGAAATGCTGCGGCAATTCCGCGAGCGCCATGTTCGGAAGACTTATGTGGCCGTGGTGCAGGGGGTGCCGCCCTCAGCTTGTGGGACCTGCGAGGGAAGAATAGGAAGGCACCCGATTCGGCGGACCCGGATGGCAGTGACGAAAGATGGCAGGCCTGCGGTTTCTCACTGGGAAGTGTTGGGGAGTTCCCGCAGCGACAATTGGGCTTTGCTCCGAGTCAGAATAGAAACCGGCAGGACGCACCAGATTCGGGTTCACCTGGCCCATGAGGGATTTCCTGTTTTGGGGGATTCGCTTTATGGGTATCGCAAGAATCGTTCGGGCGGGTTGGCTGCGGGTGCGAGCCGGGTTCTCTTGCACGCGATGGAAATTTGTCTCCGGCATCCGCGCAGTGGGATTGAGTTGAAAATGAGAGCACCGATCCCTCCGGACCTCCTGCCGTTTAGCGAATCGCAGGGGTAGGGATGCGGGTTGGTGGCTATGCCATCCTTAGGAAACGAATAAAAATAAGTGTCGCATTCAGCACCGTTTTGGCTAAACAGGA
>CAZWFJ010000170.1:0-9595 GCA_964633135.1 uncultured Puniceicoccaceae bacterium
TCCTTCGACAAGCTCAGGACAAAGAAAGCCCCTCCCACTCCCCGCACTTGTGGTTGCACCCTTCTTCGGCGGGGTTCCAAAGCTTGGTTTGACCGATCGGAGGTATTTTGGTTTCGTGGGCGTATGCGAAGATCCATGTTTCTTTCTTGTGCTCTTTGGGTTTGCGCCGCGAGTTCGGCCTGTGCCGCTTCGAGTGTCGAGGCGTTGCGCAACTACCTGGACCAATACGTTGGCTCCTGGAAGGGAGAGGCAAGCGTGAAGGCGGCAAACGGCGAGATCTTGCAAACCTTTCCCGTTGCTGCGGAGTATTGGGCTTCCGACAAGCGACTCAAGGGATTGACCGCTTTTGAGCTGGCGGGCGAGATGAGCTTCGTTGAGTCCGAGAGCTACATCCGCAATCGGCTCCTCTTCGCTGATGTCACCCAGGACGGTAAGACAATTACCTACCGGGGCTTTCTGGGGGAGGAAGAACTCCGCTGGCTGCCCTACGACGCAGAACTTAACACTGAGCGCAGGATGAAAGAGTGGTTCTCCGAGGAAGATGGGCGGCCCGTGCTCCATGTGCTCGGGGAGGAACTGCTGCGTTCCGACGGGGGAGTTGCCAAGATCCTTCTTGAGGTGCGGCTGGTCCGTCAATAGGGCATCCCTCCCAATGATCCTGAGAACCCATGCGATTGCGGGCGACTAAAATTTAGGGCAATCCTAAATTCAGTTTCTTACGTCCAGTCGTTTCAACTTCGCTCGAGATCCGCTTTTTTTGGGCAAATTTATGCTCAATTGCTGCCCGTCGCTAAAACCGAAGCGGAATATTCTTCAACCCGCAGACGGGACAATCGGCTTGTTTTATCTCTCCGTGAACGCCGTAGAGCTTTCCGCAGCGCACGCAATGAAAGACGGTCTGATTGAGTCTATCGTGTCGACGGATGCCCAGACGATCGTAATAAACCCACAGACCGAAGATCAAAAGCAGGCCTGCGGTAACGAAGGCAGTGAAGAAAATGGGCAGTGGAACGTCGAACATGGTCGGGCGATTCCACTAACCCCTGAATAAGTCGAGGACTCCGGGGTTATTTCTTCTCCGAACCGGATTCTTCTGCGGAAGCTTCCGAGAGATCATCGGACCTGTTTTCGGCGGTCTCTTCGGACTCCGTCACCGAGGTGTCGGCTTCCGGAGTGTCTTCGGCCTGGATCTCCGCTTCAGCTGCCTCGGCAGACTCCGCCGCCGTTGCATCGGCGGTCTTCGCGGAGGAGCGGCGGGAACGCTTGCGACCTTTCTTCGGCTTCGTGTATCCCTCGTCGTCGGCGTCGATCAATTCGATAATGGCCATATTCGCAGCATCACCCTGGCGGGGGATCAGCTTGTAGATTCGAGTGTATCCACCCGGACGGTTAAGAAACTGCTCCACCCGCTCGGAGAAAAGAAGGGCCACAGCCTCCTGATCGCGCACCTTCGAAATCGCCTGTCGACGATAGTGAAGCTTCCGCGCGGGATCCTCGGCGGCATGTGCTTTCTTGGCCAGGGTAATCACCTGCTCAACAAAGGGACGAAGAGCCTTGGCTTTGGGCAAAGTGGTCTTGATCCGCTTGTGCAGGATCAGGCTGGCGGCTAAATTGGCAAGGAGCGCACTGCGGTGGGCGGTCTTTACTCCGAGCTTGTGACGATGTTTTAAATGGCGCATGGGATTCTTTCCTCCTTCTCCGGCTATCAGTCCTTTTTCTTGTCGAGAAGACGCTCGTCGATCTTCATCCCGAGGGAAAGGCCGAGCTGTTCAAGCTTGTCCTTGATCTCATTGAGAGACTTCTTTCCGAAATTACGATACTTGAGCATCTCTTGCTCGTTCTTCATCGAAAGCTCGCCAACCGTTGTGATGTTGGCATTGTTCAGGCAGTTCGCCGCCCGAACGGAGAGTTCAATTTCATTGACGCTCATGTTGAGCAGCTTGCGGAGACGGTTCTGCTCCTCGCTGACCTCGCTCGTTTCACTCTCAAACTCGATCTCTTCCTCCGAAACATCCTCGAAGACATCCAGATGATGGCGAAGAATGGAGGCAGTCTGCTTCAAGGCGTCGTCCGGGGTGACGCGTCCGTCCGTGCTGATTTCGAGAATCAGCTTGTCGTAATCGGTCATCTGGCCGACACGGGTATTTTCGACCGTATACTTGACCAGGCGAACCGGGCTGAAGAGCGAGTCGATCGGAATCACGCCGATCGGCTGGTCTTCCTTCTTGTTTTCCTCGCCAGTGCAATAGCCGCGACCGACCTTGATCTCGATCTCCGCCCGAAACGGCTTCTTCGTGTCAAGGGTGCAGATGACCTGTTCCGGATTCAGAATCTCAATATTTGCGTCCTCCTGGATATCGCCGGCAGTTACCTGGCCCTCCTTGTCCGCACTGATGATCAGGTTGACCGGCTCTTTCGAGTGGGAAACGATGAGGATGCGTTTCAGGTTCAAGACGATATCGGTTACGTCTTCGACGATCCCCTCGACGGCCTGAAACTCGTGCTGCACCCCATCAATCTTCACCGAGGAGATGGCAGCGCCCTCAATTGAACTCAAAAGGACGCGCCGCAGAGAATTCCCGATCGTGTGCCCATAACCGGTTTCAAACGGCTCGGCCACAAACATTGCGTAGGTGTCAGTCGCGTTTTCCTCAATTTTAGTCAATCGCTTCGGTAGCTCGAATTTAGCAAGTCTCTTTGGCATGGTCTTTGGTTGTTTCCGTTAAATCTGAGGAGGAGGAGCTATTTATCGGCTGTAGAACTCGACGATCAGCTGCTCGTTTACGGAGTGCTCCATTTCTTCGCGAGTCGGTTCGCGATTGATCGTCGCTTCCAACTGGTCGGCATTGACGGTGATCCACTGCGGGACCGCCCGAAACTGGTTGTCGGCAAGATTCTGAGTGGCCAAGGCCCGCGAGGAGGTGGCCTCACGCACTGAAATTTTGTCTCCGGGAGCCACTTGGTAGCTCGGGATGTCGACCTTCTTGCCGTTGACGAGGACGTGCCCGTGATTGACAAACTGGCGGGCGGCCCGACGGCTCCTGGCCAGGGCCATCGTATAAACAACGCTGTCGAGACGGGTCTCGAGCAGTTGCAAGAAGATCTCCCCGGTCACCCCGCGACGTTTCTTGGCCTTTTCGAACGTGATCCGAAACTGCTTCTCCGTGAGTCCGAAAAGGAAGCGCAGCTTCTGCTTCTCGTCGAGGCCGAGAGCGTATTCGCTTTTTTTGCGGCGAAGACGGGGGCCGTGTTGGCCGGGGGGGTAAGGCTTATTCTCAAACGCGCGGTTGGAGGGAAAGAGTGCCATCCCGAAGCGGCGGTTGATGCGTGTGGAGGGTCCAGTGTATCGAGCCATTTGAAAAAATTCCTGTCGTTCGGATTGAAGTTGAATCAGACGCGGCGACGCTTGGGAGCGCGGCAGCCGTTGTGCGGGACGGGGGTTACATCGATGATCTCGGTCACGATCAGGCCCAGTGCCTGAAGGGCGCGGACAGCGGAGTCACGCCCCATACCCGGACCCTTGAGTTTGACCACCACTTCCTTAAGTCCGTGGGACATCGCGACCCGACCGGCGGTCTGGGTTACCACCTGCGATGCGTAGGCGGTCGACTTGCGCGAGCCGCGGAAGTTGCACTTCCCCGCGCTGGCCCAGGAAATCACGTTGCCCCGGGTATCTGCGAAAGACACCTTGGTGTTGTTGAAGGTGGCGAGAACATGGCAGACGCCCACGGTCACGTTCTTGCTGCCCTTGGCCTTGCGGATTTTGAGGTCACCAAGATCACTCTTGAGAAGATCGGCGGCCGTCTCCTCCTGCTTCTCGGGCTTTTCTTCCTTGGCTTCCGCAGTGGCTGCGGTGGCAGTCAGATCCTCGGTGGATTTTTCTTTGGTTTCCTCTTCGCTCATGACGGAAAATTCTTATCGGTTCTTATTTCTTGCGAATTACGCCGACGGTCTTGGGACCGCCCTTACGCGTGCGTGCGTTGGTGCTCGTACGCTGCCCCCGAACCGGCAAGCCGCGCTGGTGACGGATGCCCCGGTTCGAGCGAATGGCCTGCAAGCGCTTGATGTTTCCGGTAACTTCACGGCGGAGATCTCCTTCGACAATGATCTGCTTGTCCGCAACGATCGAGGCGAGCCGATTTAGCTCTTCCTCGGAGAGTTCGTGCGCTCGCATGTTTGCGTCGAGTCCGGATTCGGCGACAATCTGGTCGGCGCGGGTCGGCCCAATTCCGTAAACGTAGCGAAGGGCATAGGGAATCTTCTTGTTCCCGGGTATATCTACTCCTAAAATTCGTGGCATGGTCAAAGAGGTTTGCGTGAAGAAAAACGATGAGATTGATCAATTTCCGGTGCCTTGAACAGAAAAAAATGAAGAAATTTTGTTTTTTTTTCGTCATTAGTATCTTGAAGCAGCATAAATTTCGTATCAGAGCATCGCCGGGCGGCCTTGGCCCCGACCCTTGCAGCTTGTCACACTGCAGGGAAACTTCGGCGAATTTTCAGGGCAGGCACCGGGTTTCCGATTCGGGGGTTCGGGTTAGGTGATCCCGGTATCAATGACCGGGATTTTGGGCGCTTTGTGGGGTCGAGTAATCGGTTAGCACGGAATAAAAACTGCCGATGGTTGCCTCACTTTCTAATTTGACCGGGATCATATTTTCGTCGGCAGTCAGCCAGACATGGATGAGAGCACCGGGGGGGCGGGCGAAAATGGCCCGAATCTCGCGGAAATCGGCGGTTATCCGATAGGCCAGGAATTTGCCCGCCGGTGTTTTCACTTTCTCGGGTTCGCGTACGGTAAACTCGATTTGGTCGATTATTTTGCCATCGGTGACCCATGTCTGATGAAGGCCCGGGGTGAGGGGGATTGCCCCGGACCGGAAGGCGAAAACTACAGAGAGAGGATCGTGGGTTAGGGGGACGAGTGGCAGCGGGTGACGGATGTCGCCATTTTTGGAGTAACGCACCTGGCCTGCTTCCCAGTCGAAAATGATCTCGTGAATGCTGTTGTCGGCCGCCTCATCGCGGAGATATCCATGGGAACGCTCGACCCCGGGAGGGAATCGACTGGTGATGACGGTGTGGAAGTCGTGAAACCGCCGCATAAAGGCGTTCGCGCTGGCATCGAGCCTGGCTTCGAGAAAGCTCTCCCCTTCCCCCGCCCAATTCAAGCTGATCACTACGGTGCCGACGGAAAAATAGCTCCACCGCAGGGAGTAGACGGCTCGCTCGCCGACCTCGAGTCCCTGGGCAGTAGCGGGAGAGATGGACAGGAAAAAGAGGAGTGCTATGATACGGGGCATCATTGTGCGGAGTGTGAGGACTTTTTTATTCTCCTCCTCAAATCGCGAGGGAAAGAACGGCGTAGCCGATTGGACCGGTGAGGAGAAGGCTGTCGACCAGATCGAGTCCCCCGCCGATGCCGGGGATCTTGTTTCCACTGTCCTTGACCTTGGCGATTCGCTTCAGTGCCGACCCGAGCAGGTCTGAAACGATGGCAACGGCACCGAGGGCAGTCCCCAGGGCCAAGCAAAGGAGAAAGGACATCCCCTCGGGCGCGAGAGAGGGGAACAGCACCGGAAGAAGACAGGCCACAACCGCCGAAGTGGCGATGCCCCCGATCGCGCCCTCGACTGTCTTCTTGGGGCTGTAGGAGGGAGCCAGGGGCTTGCGTCCGATGCGGCTGCCGATGAGGAGAGCACCCACATCCGAGAACTTCGCGACCGCCACGACCCAGACCGCGAGGAACAATCCCTGCGCGGCGGTCACAGTAGGCATCGTGGCGATCAGTGCGAAAAAGGCGAGGCAGCCGGGCACGAGGAAGAATCCGGTCATGGTCGGGAACAAGCGGCGCGCGAGTTGGTGAATGGGGGACTTGAGCATCACGGTCGTGATCAGCAGGGGGAGAACCATCCCGAGAGCAGCGGGATAGGCCACGGCATGAGCACCTCCGAGAGAGAATCCTCCGACTGCGACCACAAATAAGCTGCCCCAAAGCAGTCCGGGCAGGACCTGCGGCTCACCTCCGGTGCGGGACAGAAGCCCGTAGGTTTCAAATTGGGCCAGGGCGGAGAGGAGGAGGATCAGGGCCAGCCCCCCATAAACGCGGAAGAGCAGGAGCATTCCGACAATGACGAGCCAGAGGACGACGGTGGTGAGGGTTCGTTTTTTCAAGGCGACTTGGTGGGATCAAAGGATAGCGAGGCGCTAAACGGCGACGCTGGGTTCGGGGACGCGTCCGAAACGGCGTTCCCGGCGAGAATAGGAATCGAGGGCTTCGTTAAAATGATTGATGGTAAACTCGGGCCAGGGAATATTGCAGAAATAAAGCTCTGCATAGGCTCCTTGCAGGAGGAGGAAATTGCTCACGCGCCACTCGCCGGAGGTCCGAATAATCAAATCGGGGTCGGGCAAGTGCCCAGTGTATAAAAATTTCCGGTATTCCTCCCAGGTGTTGGGGACCTCACTAATGGTGCCGTCTGCGAGTGCTTCGGTGATCCGGCGAGTGGCGTCGAAGACCTCGGTGCGGGAGCCGTAATTCAGGGCGAGGGTCAACACGTGTTCGTGGAATTCCCGAGTATCATGCTCCACCCTCGCCAGCTCACGCCGCACCTCTACGGGAAGTTCCTCGCGTCTCCCGATGGTTTCGAGGCGGATGCGATTGCGCATGAGCAGTCGCGATTCCCGGCGAAGAAACTGCAATAGCAGCTCCATCAGGCCGTCGACCTCATCACGGGGCCGCTGCCAATTCTCGACGCTGAAGGCAAAAAGGGTCAGGTAGCGAACGGGCGAGTCTGCTAGCGACTCGAGGAGTTTGCGCACGTTCTTCACGCCCTGCCTGTGCCCCTCAATGCGGGGGAGGAAGCGTTTGCGCGCCCAGCGTCCGTTGCCATCCATGATGATCGCAACATGCGAGGGAGAATTGGAAAACAAGGGATCGGAAGACATTGAAGCGGCAATCATGGCAGACCAAAGTCTCCTTTGTCAGTACGGGAATGCGTCTTTTTGCCGACGAGGGTGAAACCGAACTCCCGGGTAGAAGCCTCTCTCTGCGTTCGATCTTGAAAGTCGTCGACGATGGCGGGGTGGGCGACTAAGGGCCTGTCATAAAGAAATCCACTGGATCCAGCTCAGGCGGACTTGGTCTTGCCTTCCTTTTCCCCCAAAGTCTCCGCCAATGCGACCGCCAGCTTTTCGAGATCAAACGGTTTGGTAAGGTGATGGTTCATCCCTGCGGCAATCGTCTTCTCCTTGTCCTCAGCCATGGCGTGGGCGGTCACGGCGATGATCGGGAGGGAGCGTTTCCCCAGTCCGCATTTCCCCTCTCTCACGGCCTGACAGACGGAAAAGCCGTCGATGCCGGGCATTCGGATATCGAGCAGGAGCAGGTCAAAATCCTCATTCTTGAGCAAATCGAGTGCCTCCCGCCCGTCTTGTGCAATCGCGGAGGAATGTCCCAGGCGCTCCAGAAGCTGTTGCACCACCCGCTGATTGGTCGAATTGTCTTCGGCGATGAGAATCCGCTTGGGACTCAAGGAAGGGATTCGGCTGAGAGGCGAATGCGACGATTCACGGGCTTCCTGACTGATCACGACTTCGGGATCGCAGAGCCGAAGCGGAATCGAGAAGCAGAAAGTGGACCCGGAACCCGCCTCGCTTTCCAAGGAAATTGTCGCCCCCATCGCATCACTCAAATTTTTTGCAATGACCAGGCCCAGCCCGGTACCGCCAAACCGCCCGGCGATCGTCTGATTCGCTTGGGAGAAAGGTGCGAAGAGGCGCTCGGCCTCCTCCTTCTCGATGCCAATCCCGGTATCAATTACAGCAATATTCAAAACGGCCCGCCCCTCCGCCTTACCGGGCTTGTGGGAGACGCGAACAGTCACGGATCCTTTCTCGGTGAACTTAATGGCATTGCCGACCAAATTGTTCAGCACTTGGCGAATCCGCTGGTGATCCCCGATGACAAAATCGTTCACACTCTCTGGATAATCGAGTTCCAGGGCCACGGACTTCTGGTCCGCCTGAGGCCGAAAGGTATCGGTGACCTCGCCAACAAGACGCCGCATGGAGAAGGGATTTTCATCCAATTCGGGGCGGTCCGTCTCGATCCGGTTAAAATCGAGGATCTCGTCGATCATGCCGAGGAGGGTCTCGCCGCTCGAGTGAATCATACTGATATGTTCGCGCTGCGCTCGGGAAAGATCGGTATTCATGAGGAGACTGGTGAAGCCGACGACTCCATTCAGCGGATTGCGAAGCTCGTGGCTCATCAGTGCGAGGAACTCACTCTTTTTCTGGTTGGCACTCCGCGCGTCCCTGGCGGTTTGGGAAAAAGCGCGCACCGAATCCTCCAGCGATAAGTTGGCCTCCCGGAGAGCCTCCTCATTCTCGCTCTGCTCAGTCGATGCGGAGCTGAGCACCAACCCCGTAAGAGAGATCACTGCCAGATAGCTCTGGAGAAGAAAGAGACTCTGCGAGGCACCCGCGAAGCTAAAGAGGCCGAAGCCTTGCACTGTTCCCAGCAGAGCGATCACCGCGATCAAAAGGGTGACGAGAGTCGTCCCATAGGATCCGAAGCGCAGGGCGGCCCAGACCAGCGAGGGGAAAAGGACGAATGAAAACTGAAACCGCTCGACCCAATCCGAGCTGTCGTTGTAGAAGCAGAGCACACTGATCCCGATCACGCCCACCACCAATGCCGCCATCTCCAATCGACGCTGCCGATGAAACTGTGGTCTCGACCACCAAACGAACCCCAGCGATCCGACAATCAGCCCCCCGATGGCCTCTCCCACCCACCAGGTTGAGAAAATCGCGAAAAACTCCAGCTCGTCCGAATCCGTAAAATTAAACACGGCCAGCGCTCCGGCGAGAGCGGAGAGCGAGGCCAAGATGACCACGGAAAAGACGAGGGGAAACAGGTCGCGCACCCGGTTCAACGAGGGGTGAAAATCCCGGTTCCTGAGCAAAACGGCGGCAGTCAGGGTGGCCAGAGTCGTACCGGTGGAGGTAAGCAGGGCGAACTCCTGCCCCAAACCACCGTAGAGTCCGTTCAGGGCGTACAGCCCGATCCACACGGCCGGAAAATATCGATAGCCAAAAAAGTAGAGAAAAACCAGCCCCACGCCACCGGGAAGCCAGAGCGGCGAAATCGTATAAAAGGCATCCGGGAAGAGCCACCCCACCTGCCCGCTGAGAAAATACAGACCGGTCAGCAGGAATAATTTAAAAAAATAACCCATTCTTTGCGCTTCTCTTACAGTAAAAACAATGATTCGGCAACACCGCGATGCTGATAAGATTTTGTAAAAGTCGTCCCTCTTATTTCACCCCCCCACCCGATTGGAAACGTTGGCTGTCGTTTTCAGTCTAACATTTCTCAGATTGAGATCTGCAGCCAGGAACCAGCCGAAAAGCACATAAAACGTTTACCTGGTTTATCAGAGGAGGACAGAACTCTGACAGGTTCTCTTGCTCAATGGCGACGTTGCTCCTTAGTCACAGATGGCAATCGTATCTTGGAACAAAATCAATTTCGTATGTTTTCATGATCACACTAGTCGGGTGGCCTTGGCCCCCGGCACCCAAAGCG
>CAZWFJ010000171.1:0-9579 GCA_964633135.1 uncultured Puniceicoccaceae bacterium
GAAAGTCATCTGGCGATTTCTCGCTCCTGACAACTCCTCCCATGTCATCTTTCGGCTCAACCATCGCTTTGGGTGCCGAGGGCCAAGGCCACCCGACTACGCGTTGATATGAAATTGATTTTCGTTACAAGATGCTAGTGACTGGCAAGATTTGGCATTTTATGGGATCTGGGTAACTCTTACGGGGTGACGCTGTTTCTTCTTCTCATCTCGGCTTTGTCCTTTTTCTTCTTTGGGATGGGTTGTTTGGTCTCCCCTCAGCTCCGTTCTGAATTTGCGCGCTACGGTTTGAGGCGTTGGCGGGTAACGATCGGCATTCTGCAACTTCTGGGTGCCTCTGGCCTGATCGTGGGCCTTTGGATGCCGTGGGCTGCGTGGGTGGGGTCGGGCGGTTTGGCCGTTATGATGTTCCTGGGGGTGTGCGTTCGAATCAGGATTCGCGATACGTTCCGGCAAACCCTTCCCGCTCTGGCTTACTCCCTGCTGAATGCCTGGCTCTTCCTGCGTCTAATGAGATTCCCGCTTTAGGGATGGGTCCCGAAATCTTCCCGGGAACGGATTGGTGAATGGTCCTGTTCAAAGGATGAGAATCACGCCGCAGGCCACGAGCAGGGCGAGTGCGGGAAGGGAGCGCTGGAGTGGATCCTTCACCTTTAGGTGCATCAATAGTGCTCCGACCATGAGGATGCCCAAGCCAACGGCGGAGGGGTCTACAAGGGCCGGGAATGCGATCCCGGCCAGCAGGCCGATCGCAAACAGAATTTTCAGGGATCCCACGACCCAGACGGACCCTTCTGGCAGGCCATAGGCGGCAAATTCCTCTGTCATGTTCGTGGCTCCTCCCCCCCGGTACGCCGTCGGCTTGTGGCGACGCAGTAGCCAGACGTTTAGAATACCCAGACCAGCAATCAGCTGAAGGATGATTTGCAAAACTTCCATGAATCCATTCTACGGCAGTTGGGCGAAGGTTCAAGGGCAACGACGAGAAGTTTCATTCTGTCCCAATCCTCAATCTCATCCACATCAATTTTTTCCGTGAGCAGGTGGATTGTCCTTCCGGTTCTGCGGGCGTTCTGGATGGACTGCTCCAGAGTCTTTGGACTGCTCCAGGGAATCTCATGGAAGATCTCGGGGCAGGGGGCTTTCATTCCCAGGAGATAGTATCCGCCGTCTTTGGCTGGGCCGAAGACCAGATCGGTGCCGGAAGCGATTTGATTTCTGGCTTCGATAAAATCCTCGACGCCCAGCTCCGGGCAGTCGCCCCCAATGCAGTAGACGGTTGTCGCGCCTCGGGAGAAGGCATCGTTGACCCCATGATCGAGTCGGCGGCCCAGATCGCCCTCGCACTGGGGAACGTAGCGAAAATCCGGCCCCAGCCATTCTCTCATGATTGCCTCGTCTGCGGCGGGGGAGAAGTGAATTTCAACTGGCCATCCGGTCGGCAGGGCCGCGAGCTGCCGTTCCACCAGTTTCTGGTAGATTCGGGCCGCCTGAATCCCTCCCACTGCGCGGACGAGCCGGGTTTTGACTTTTCCGGGCTTGGGTGCCTTGAGGAAAGCGAGAATGGTTGGGAGACTTTCGTCGGAGTTCTGAGGACGTTCTCCCATCAGTCGAAGCGATAGACAAAGTTCTCGAATGCGAAGCTTTCCCCGGACCGAGAAAGATTCTCGATGAGAGCCGTAAATACCTCCTTTGCGCGCTTCAGATTCGTTTGCAGCACCTCGATTGGAGTGGGGGTTTCCTTGACGCCGTTCGCAAAATCCACCCCAAACCCGGCGAGGGCGTACGGGATTTCCAATTCATTTGCGAGCACGGCCTCCGGTCCGCAGGTCTGCGAAAGGAAATCGGCCCCAATGCTGCGCATGGCATTTATTTCCGTCGCAGAGTTGAAGCGGGGACCATTGCCATGGGCGTAGCAGCCGGAGAAAAATTTTCCACCGTCGGACTCGAAAAAGTTGCGAATGTTCTCCGAAAGTTTGGAGTGAAAAAAGGACGAGGCGAGCAGGTGGCCGCGCCCTGGTTCCCCCGGCTGGTCAAAGATCGTGCAGGTTGAGCCATCTCCAAGCCGGTTTTCGGGAAACGAAAGGTCCTCGGCGACGAGCGGGGTCCCGATCTCCCAATCGGGATGGATAATCCCGCAGACCGTGCAAGAGACGATGGCACGGACTCCGAGTTCCTTCAAAGCCAGCAGATTGGCCCGGTGGTTAATCTGGTGAGGGAGATAGGCATGGCCGACTCCGTGGCGCGGGAGGATGACCACTTTCTGTTCGCCGATCGTTCCGAGCAAAAACTGCGCGGGTCCGTGGCGGGTCGGGAGTTCGGACGGCGAAAATCCGTCCCTTTCGTAGAAGCCGGAGCCGGTGATGAAAGCGATCATAGGGAGCGGGATAGCACGTTCGAGCGTTTACCCTTTGGCCTTCAGGAGCGGGCGGTATGCACTGAAATGCGTGAGCATAAGATAGACGTTCAACAAGGCGACGGCAGCAGCGGGGCCGATTCCAGCTGGATCAAGTACCGCGTGGAAGAGAACGATGTTTACGCTGATCGGAGCGAGCAGCAGGAGAGCCAGAGGTACAAAAAGGCCGGTGAGCAGCAGCGCGCCGACAACGATTTCAACAATGCCGGTCGCCTGGAGGATGTAGCCGGACTCGGCCATGGCACCCATGAGCTGGCCAGCCTCCGCACTGAGTTCGGGGGCGGGCATGAAGCCAAGGAACTTGTTGAGTCCAAAGACGAGGAGCACGAGGCCGAGAAGAATACGGATAATGAGGTTGATTTTGTGTTTCATAGTTTTTGGGTTTGAGGTGATGGAGGTATATACCTCCCTTGCAGGTCAGCTGTCGATGGTTCTCTTTTCTTTCATCAGGACGGGACTGGCGTCCAAAACATCATAGACGGGTTTCATCTCCTTATCGTAGCGACCGAACTGCAGGACTCCGGTCGGGCAGGACTGGACGCAGGCCGAGCAGCGCACGCACTCGGGATCTTCCATGGGAATTCCCTTGTTGGCAAAGTTCATGATATCAATCCCCTGGTGACAGACGGAGGTGCAGACGTTGCACGAGATGCACTTTTTCTTCTCGGCGAATATCCGGAACTTTGAGAAACGCGCGTAGATGTGCATCAGGGCGGCGAGAGGACAGGCGAAGCGGCACCACATCCGCCCGCTAAACCAGAAGTAGAGTCCGTAGCCAAGAACGCCGGCGAGAAACAAATCGACGAACCAGGCATAGTTGATGAGGGGGATACCAGTGAAACCTTCGGTGAAGACCCGCGAAGACCAGGACTCCGGTCCGGCAATCCAGCCGACTATGCGGAGAAGCATCAGCACCACGGCGAAGGCGAGGATACCCTGGCCGAGCATGTTCAGGCGGTTCCACTTCGGCCCGTGCGGCATCTTGTGGCGATGCCGGTCGCCGAGGGTTTCGGCCAAGGCCCCGCAGGAGCAGATCCATCCGCAATAGGCACCTTTTCCCCAGCGGCGGATGATTAGCGGAATGATGACGAAAGTCTGCAGGCAGCCGACGATGATCCAACCCCAGAGGGGCTGGGCGGTAAACCAGTTCCAGACCATCAGTGGCCAGGCGAGGATGAATCCGTAGGCCCGCCAGTATTCGCGGCCGTTGGGATCGTAGTCCACAGCGGGGAAGAAGGCATCCGCAAACCACTGCCCGGCTCCAGACGACCACCAGCCGTTGTGACCGAGCAGGGGGAGCAGAAGCTCGGGAAGAATGAATAGGGGGATAACCTGAACGGCCATCAGGGTCAACGTCTGCACCTTGACGTAAGGAGTTTTTCGATACCGTATCCGTTTTATGCCAAAAATCACCACCACGGCTGAGTAGGCGAGGGTATAGTAGAACGAGGGGGTCGAGGCGGAGAGGGCCAGGGTTCCCAGGGGCGTTTTCGGGTTGGTAAACCAGCCACCGATCGTTCCGCCGAGGTTCCGCAGCCAGTCAGAGGCCGCCTGGGCGCTCGGGGAGATTGCGTCGGGAAGCCCGCCGAGCAGTGGAACTTCCTTGCCCCCCTTCCAGTGATAGAGCCAAAAGCAGAAAAGTACGAAGGCCGACATCCCGAGCCAGAACTTCAGGCCCCGGTCCCCGAAGACTTTGATCCCGGATCTGCGGAAAAAATCCAGCGGTGGCTCGCGTCCGATCATGGCGAAAACCGTATCGTTCGCGATTTCCTGTACCTCGCCGGTAGCCTTGTCCTTGAGGAGGACGGAATCGTCGCGGATCTCGGTCGGCTCGGTGCTGAGCTTGAGAGTCAGTTCTCCGGCGGGATTGGCCCCCCGCATCCAGCGTGCCGCCGAGGTGCTGACCCGTTCGGAGGAGGGTTGTTCGACGCCGATATCGGCATCCGGGTCGGCGACGAGCGCTTCGATCTTTTCGAGGTTTTCCGGTTTTGGCCGGGTGAGGGAACTGCCCCGATAGCTGAGGGTCACCTCCGCCCCGCAAACAGTGAGAGCGATGGCGGTTTCGACAGCACTGTCCCCTCCGCCGACGATCAGGACCTTCTGCTCGCAGTAGTCCTTGGGGTCGTGCAGGCGGTTGTAGACCTTGTCTTTCTCCTCGCCGGGGATGTTCATTTTGCGGTGATTGCCGCTGCGCCCGATGCCAACCAGAACACTGCGGGCGCGGATGGGGTCGCCGTCGGCTCGCCGGAGCATGAACTCGTGCCCCTCTTTCTCGATGGATTCGATGTGGGCGGGAACGGGTTCGATCTCGGCCTCCTGCCGCTGTTCCTCCAGCTCCTCGACGAGGTCTTCCTTTACCTCCGCCCGGAAGTGCATGCCTCCGGTTGGTTCCATCCCGGTCGGGTAGGTGAAGATGGGTTTACCCTTGGGGAAATTGCGGATGGTGGAAAAGGCTTCGCGGGCCTCGAAGACCTGAAAGTTCAACCCCTGGGCGCGGGCCTCGCGGGCGGCGGCGATCCCGGAGACCCCACCCCCGATGATGGCCAGGTCGAGGACGTCGTCATGGAAATCTCGTGACGGCTTGAAACTGCTCTCGTCGAGAAAAGCGCGGACCGCCCGCGCCCCGGTGTCGGCACTGAACTTGAGAAGGGGTATCCCGCTCAGGTCGCCGGAGACCCGGATGCCGGACACGTTGGTCTCTCCATCGTCTCCGACCAACGGGAGTTTCTCGATGATTCCGGCGGGCCACTTGAGGTGGAGCCAGTGGGCGTATTTGGCGATGGGATTCATAAATTTAATTGCTCCGGTTGCTCAATCCCCCTGGCCGGACCGAACATCAAATGTCCCGGGGTTGGGGCGTGGTCGGGTCGCTTCAGCGCCCGACTCGGGGTTCGGGAAGATGACCGCGCCAGGCAGGGCGCTGAAGCAACCCTGCTACGTTGGGATACGGAATGGTTCAAAAAAGGAGACATCAGCAGCATCCTGCGGTTTCGCCGTGGTCGGCCTTGGGGGCGCAGGGAAAGAGTCCGAAGTGGCGGGAGCGGTCCCCGATCACTTCGAAGTGCGGCGCAAAGCGCGTTTGCTGGACCATGGCAGCCGAGTTGCCGCAGACCCGCTCGGGCCTGCCCGTCTCGAAGCGGTGGTCGGGGTCGAGGGGGAAAACGCGAGGGTGCTGCGGAATCGTCCCCCGGTAGACGACCGACTGGCCGTAGTCCTCGCAGCGATCTTCGAGAGATTCGATCTTAAAACACCGGATCGTGGCGGACTCGAAGACAATGCCGTCGGAAATGGCGGCCATGCGCGGATCACCGAGCGAGAGGGTCGACCGCTTCACAATCCGGTAGTCCGGGCAACCGTGCTCCCGCAACAATCGGCGAAAATCCTCCCAATACCAAGCCCCTCCGAGGCACTCCCCGTGGAAGTCGGGGTCGTTGGCCAGTTCCTGGGGGAGACGCCGCGAGCCAAATACATCCGAGAAGTAGAGTTCGCCCCCCGGCTTGAGAACCCGGAAGATTTCGCCGAACACGGCGGATTTATCCGGACAGAGGTTGAGTACACAGTTGGAGATGACCACATCGACGGATTCCGCTTCGATCCCGGGCGAGGTCAGATCTTCCAGAGGACCACGGTGGAATTCGACGTTCGGTTTCGGGTAGCCAAACGTTTCCATCTGCGTCTTCAGGTTTCTCTCGGCCACCTCGAGTTGCTCCGCGGTGAAATCGACCCCGATGACTCTCCCGCCGGGTCCCACTAGCTGGGCTGCGAGGTAAACGTCGCGCCCGGTGCCGCAGCCCAGATCAAGGACGGTGCATCCCTCCAGTCCGACCGGAATCGGTGAGCCGCATCCGTAGCTGCGCTCAATGATCTCGGGCGCGAGGTTCGCGAAAAGAGGCCGGAGCCAGGCCGGAGGAGCCTCGTTCTCGCAACAGGCCGAGGTCTTGAGGTCTTTGCGCGAGCCGAGAACCCGTCCGTAGTAATCCTGCGAGTTGCGGTGGTAGTCGAGTGTGCTTGTGGTCATGATTGGTTTTTGATCATCCGCCTCACGGCGGGATGCTACCGGTGAATTCATGGGTTCTCCTTTACAAGCGATCCTCCACAGGACGATCCGGCACCAGCTGTGCAGCCGAAGCAATGCTCGCCAGTCGCAATTTTCCGTCCCCTGAGGGTGCTTGGATCAATGTCCCAGAGCGATAGTCGCCGCCCCGTCTGGTCTTCGAGTTGCATGTCGAGCATCTGGTTGAAGTCGCAGTCGTAGACCTCCCCTTGCCAGCCGACGCTCAGAGTGTCCCGGCACATGAGGTGATCGACAGTGGCCGGATTGAAGGCGTCCACCAGGGTCTTCCTATAATCCTCGTAGTGACCTTCGCGCCGAAGCCATTTGGCGAACCGGGCGATCGGGAGGTTGGTGATGGTGATGAGGCGGTCGAAGGTGATGCCAAAATGTTTGTCCAATTCCCGTTTGTAGTCGGCCTCCAATTCGGATTGATCGGGCGGGAGATTGGTGCCGTTTGGGTTGTAGACGAGGTCGAGCCTCTTGCGGGGGTGCCCAGTGCCAAATCCTCTTCGATTCAACTCCCGAAGTCCGGCAATACTCCGGTCAAAGACCCCGTTGCCCCGCTGGGCGTCGACGTTTTCGTGGGAATAGCAGGGCATGGAAGCAACCACCTCCAACTCGTGCTTCTCGAGAAACGGTCCAACCCACTCGTAGCCCGGCTCGTTGAGGATGACGAGGTTGCAGCGGTCAATGATGCGGGCGTCCGGGCGGATCTCCCGGATCGTCTCGACAATACGCCGAAACTCAGGAGCCATCTCCGGTGCGCCGCCGGTGAGATCGACAGTGGCAATCGGATGTTTCCGGTACCAGGCCAGGATTTTGTCGACAGTCTCGGCGGTAATGATCTCCTTGCGCCGGGGACCGGCACTGACGTGGCAGTGGATGCAGGTCAGGTTGCAGAGGCGTCCGAGATTCAGCTGCAGGATTTCCAGCTCGCCCCGGGCCATTTTTTTTCCGTGGGCAGACACCGTGTCATCGAAAGCGGCTGGAATCGTGGATATTTCAGAGGCTGGTGCGTTCATTACACTTCTTCAAGGTTGGAATTATTGATCGAGGACTTCTTTCGACCGGATGCGTATTCATTTCTCTACCCACTCGGGACGTCTGCCGCGCTAATTTATTCCCCGGCCTCGTTCAAAGACCAGTCATAATCGATCCACTTCACCTGGTTCCCAATCGGCAATGGATCGGAGCGGTAGCGGTTCAGGTAGAGTGCCGGATCGTCGCCGGGAAAGTCGTCGGCATACCACTGGAAGAGTTCGGAGTAGGCAGTTGAATCGCCGTTCGCCGAGACCCGGGCGGCCCGCGAGCTGTTGGCAAAGAGTAGGGTCTGCTCCTGGAATTGGTCCTCAAGGCGTGCTCCCGTAAAGGGTTCCGCCCGCAAAGGCGGACAACTCTCGCTAGCGCAATTTACGGCAAAGTGAATGCGGGGGTCTCCAAACTCTTTGAGCAGGATTTCCTTTTCGATCGTGTCCAAACTCACTTTGTCGCCATTGAGGGCTATCCAGTTCCGGCGGAAGATGGAAAAAGGAAGTATGCCGATGGATCGAACCGAATCCAGCGGGTAGTGGTCGAGAACCGCCCGGATCATCGCCGCGTTGTACAGATTTGTGAGAAAGGCGGTTGCCTCATCGGGGGGGAGCGACTGGTAGTCGACTCGTGAAAAGTCCACAAGGACCTCATCCAAAAGACGGGAATCTTCCTCGGTGCTGTGCCACTGCTCATACCGCACACCATCCGGCGTGACATAGCGTTCCAGAAGAGTCGCGTAGTTTCCGTAGTCCGGGACCCCACCTTCCGCAACAGCCGGGAGGGGGAGGGCTGCCCAGAAAATGATGCTACAAAGAAGACTCGTTTTCATGTTTATAAGGGGTAGATTCATCCAACGGCCAGGAGGTCCTTCTTTCGTTGCTGATCTTCGTCTCCGTTGGACACCAAGGCCTCCACCAGCGATGTCGCGATCCGGGTCGCTGTGGTGACAGGCCAGTCCGAGCGGAGGTTCTGCGCTTCTGTCGCTGCCCCCGAGTAGAGAAGAAACAAATGACTGCCCAGTGCCTCCGCGTCCACTCCCGAACCACAGCCCTGCGCCAGCTCAACGAAGAATTCTTTCAGAAAAATTTTGTGACTTTCAATCTCCTCACGGATCGAGTGGCTCTCCGCGTCAATCACCGAGGCCGTGTTACTGAAGGGGCAGCCCCTGAACTGGCGGCATTTCATGAAATCCGCCAGCGATTCGAAGTATTCCCGAATCTTCTCCGAAGCCGGAAGAGGAGAATCCAAAATCTCCTGATGGCGAAGCTCCGAAAGTTTATGAGTCTCCTGCAGCCAACTAATGCAGAGAATCTCCTTGCTCGGAAAATTCTGATAGAATCCTGCCTTCGATACCCCGGATGTCTCAATGATTTCATTGATCCCCACCCCCGTGAACCCACGGCGCTGAAAAAGATCACCAGCCGTTGCCAATATCTTACTTCGAATTCGTTTCATGTCAGCGAATACAGACATGTCTGTACGCCTTGTCAAATAAAAATTCTCGATTTCGATCCCGATCCTGATCCTGATCCTGATCCCGATCCCGATCCTGATCCCGATTGCGATAGCGAATAATCGCTTACCCGAGTGCTATTCCCCACTGTGGGGCATGGCTTCAGCCTTGCCCGGGAACGGCGGTGACGCTGCTTTGCGTCCAAGCGCAGCGGGGAGGCCTGATCGCGTTGCCACAGGAACATCTCAGGTGGGCACTGAACCTCCGTCGCCCCCCTACACTCTCCGGTATTCCGTAGTAGTCGACGTGAGGAGACCCCCTAGTATCTTGTAACAGTTTTTCTTTCGTAGTCGGACCGGCTCTGGACCTTCGTAGCCTTGGCGAAGTCGGTTGCCGTCCGATCCCTTTTGATACACAAGGCAAAGATTCTTTCTGAATCTATGGGTGTCCGAAAATTTTCTGCCAGATAAAAAAGGTCGACGATCGCAGAGGGCAAACGCAATGCAACTCAATTTATCGAAAACGAATTATTCCGATATCACCCAAACAGCCCTTTCTTTAATCCTTGTCCCACGGCCAGCCCGCCCCAATCGGCTCCCTCCATGGGGTGCGCCTTGCCCGGAC
>CAZWFJ010000172.1:0-9560 GCA_964633135.1 uncultured Puniceicoccaceae bacterium
CAAAATTAAATACGAAATGGTATCACCGCCAAGCCCTACGAGTCAGGATCTCTGATACTTATTTTCTTCCATGCCCTAAGGGGTTCGGCCGTCCCCAAAAACCACCCCACCAGCTGGCACTGGCCCCAATGGCACTCGGTTAAGCAATTAAGCGGGATCGTACCGAGCGGAGCGACATCAACAAATCGAAATTTTCTAAGCAGCTTCTTAACAATAGGTAATAATAATCGAAACCCGATAGCGAACCCGATAGCGATTTCGATTTAGGCCTTAACAGAGTCCCATTCGGCGCTGGCCCCCCTTCCTTTGGAAAGGATTGGAGCTTGTGGTCCCCCGAGGAAGACGCCGTCGAGCGCACCCTCGCGCTTGCCGCCCGCGCCATCGACGAGACGGCATACGCGGCCTGGCTCAACGACTTCTGTCGTCTTCGGGGAGAGAGCGAAGCCCGGCTCCGGAATCATCCTTTAACCGAGCCAACCATCGGGGATTGGCCCTCCTCACCGAGGAAAGGGACTCTGGCGCGGTTGGCGGCGAGTTTCTCAGGATCCTCACCGCTGAGCACTAATTGACCAGTGCTCGGAATAGATCCGGGCTTTACTTCTCTTACCTATGAATATTATTAATCCTGGACGATCAGGTCGGTGGAGGCTGCGGGGATGGGGAGTCCCGGTTTTTCCGCAGGCATGTTCCGAAATCAACTGAACCGAATGAAAACAGCTTCACTGATCCGCCCTGTCCCGGCTTTTCTCGCCGGGATATTATTTTCCGTTCCCGGCCCGTTTCTCAACGGTGCCTCCCCGATTGACCAAACGGTCGGTACCAACGAGGGAGCCTCGACCACGATCAACGACTCGCCCATCGACGTGACCGATGGTACCTTTGCGATCCGCGTGCAAGGAATTGGGGCGAACGGGAGCAGCGGCGACGACGGGGGCGGCCCGGCGGCCAGCATCGGTTCCATCGGCGAATTCGAAAACCAGCCAGGCGGCGACCTCGCGATCACCTTGACCCAGGCGTTCACGGATCAGGTGTTCGGCATCTTCCTGAAACTGCAAGGGGGGACGGGCGGCGACTCGACGGATAAGGATGCGAAGGACAACGCCGGGGACGGGGGCGACGCCGGGAGTATCGGCTCCGACCAGGCCACCAACTCCGCGTCCATCACCTTCAATCCCGGAGGTGCCTACAATGGTGGGCTCGCCCTTTGGGAAGCGCTGAGCGATGGCGGCAACGGCGGGGATGTGACTCCCAGTTCTACGAACGGAGACGGGGTTCCCCAGTTCAAGGATGGCGGAGTGGGAGGATCGGCGGGAACGACCGGCGACATCACCCTGACCAATTCCGGGAATTTGAGCGCGGGGACGGCCTCCCAGCCGCTCGTGGCCCAGGGCGTGGCCAAGGGGATTCACGGGGCCACCCAGGCCGGCAATCCCGGCGAGGGGGCACGGGGAATCGACGCGCCCGATGCCGATTCGGTCACCATCACGAACAGCGGGCCGATCTCCCTCTTTCTCGAAAACACCTCTGGCAGCCTCCAGGCCTACGGCATCCGGGCGACCACCAAGGGTGGCAATGGCGCGGCCTCCCATACAAGCGGGCACGCAGCCGGAGAGGGCGGAAACGCCGGGGAGGTGACCGTGGCTCTCGAGAATGGGGGGGATATCAATGTCGCCGCCACCGGCAATGTGAGCGGTGCGGGGATACAAGCGAAATCCACCGGGGGAGAAGGAGGGCAGTCCTACGACCGCACCAACGGAGGAACGGGCGGGACAGCCGAGGAGGTGAATGTCTCGATTGCCAATGCTTCCGTCAGCACCAGCGGTGACAGCCTTCCGGCTATTCAGGCGTTCAACCGGGGCGGAAACGGCGGGATTGGCGGGGTGCAGCAGGATTTCAGCGATGGCGGAGACGGGGGCCGCGCCGACAATGCGAGCGTGACCCTCACCGCGTCCTCTTCCGGTGCCGCCACCAGACTATCCACCGACGGGACCAATTCCGCAGGCCTGCTTTTGTCCTCGACCGGGGGAACCGGCGGGGAGGGGACGAATTACGACAATCCCTTTCTTGGAGTCGGTGGTGCCGGCGATGGAGGCGACGGAGGCACGGTCGGCAATTTGACGGTCACGCTGAACAATAGCGCGGCGCAGGTCCGCATTCAAACGGCGGGCGATCAATCGGCGGGCATCCAAATAAGCTCCACGGGGGGCGCGGGCAGCCGGGGCGGCGATATCAACGGCGACGACTCCACCTCTTCGGAAGGCAGCAAAGGGGGGTCCGGCGAGAGCGCTGGAGAGGTGACTTTCACGACGCAAGGTTCCCACGGCTACGAAGTTTCGACTGCGGGTTCCACCTCACACGGGATCGTGCTTTTGTCCGAGGGCGGTCTTTCCGGACGCGGAGGCGACATCAATTCGGCGACCTCCAATGCGGGCGAAAAAGGCGGCACTGGCGGGGACGGGGACATCGTTCGTTTCACTCACCCGGCGAATTCGGTCATCCGGGTGACGGGGGACCAGAGCATCGGCGTCGGGATTCAGTCGGTTGGAAAGGACGGATCCCGGGGCGGGAACATTTCCGAGTTTCTCGGAAACCGGGCCGGCGACGGGGGCGACGGGGGCGATGGGGGCGACATTGAGATCACCCTTGCCAACGGATCTTCCATCCTCACGGAAGGAGACGGCGGCTTTGGATTGGTCGCCCGTAGTCTGAGCGGCGCGGGTGGCGCGGGCGGTACCGCAGGAGACGACGGAGTCGCGAGCCAGGGGGGAGACGCGGGCGACGGCGGAAACACCGGCGAAGTGAACCTGAACCACTCCGGGCAGATCGGCACCGAGGGCGACGGCGCGTTCGGAATTCTCCTGCAGGCCCTCACCGGCGCGGGCGGGGATGCGGGGGATTCCCGTTCGGTCTTTTACGGTTCCGGGGGATCGGGCGGATCGGCGGGCAGCCTGGGCGACATGACTGCGAATCTCTCGGCTACTTCGGAGACCGCTACCGCAGGCGACGAAGCTCATGCGATCATGGTCCAGTCTATCGCTGGCGGGGGTGGTTCCGCCGGAAAAGGGAGCGGAGCGGTCGGCTTGGGCGGCGACTCGAAAGCGGGTGGCAACGGGGGAGAAATCAGCGTGTTGGGTTCCGGGTTGGTCGCGACCCTGGGGGAAAACGCGATAGGGGTCCTCTCCCAAAGCATCGCTGGCGGCGGCGGCAACGGCGGCTCGGCAGGAGGAGTGATCACGGTGGGGAGTGATGGCGCTTCCGGAGGCCAGGGCGGAGAAACTACTATCCAGGTCGGCAACGATCCGTGGACAATCGCCACTGCGGGCCAGCTTTCCCATGGTATTGTGAACCAGTCAATTGGCGGGGGTGGCGGAAACGGCGGAAACGCCACCGCGGACGGGGCGGAGATTTCGGTTGCGGTTGGTGGTTCCGGGGGTGCCGGAGGCAACGGAGGCGCGGCCACAGTCTCGGGAAACCGGTCGCTTTCGGTTTCCACCGGCGGAAGCAACGCCGCAGGCATCGTCAATCAGTCGATCGCCGGAGGTGGCGGGAGCGGAGGTTCCGCCTATTCCCATTCGGTGGGCGTGGGGTTCGACGCTGCGGTGGCGGTCGGCGGTTCGGGCGGCTCCGGGGGGACCGGTGGTGTTTCCAAACTGGATCTCACGGGGACGGTGGTTTCCACCGGTGAGTTGACCGGTGTTTCGGATTCGGGCGGCCCGGTTCTTCCCGCGAATCCCGTGGACTCCTACGGGGTGGTCGCGCAGTCGATCGGCGGCGGGGGAGGATTGGGCGGCAGTGCCACTGCGGGTGCTCTGGCTATCGCCGTCCCGGTTCCGGAAACCGACACGCAATTCGCCGTGTCCGGATCTTTCGGCGTCGGCGGTTCGGGAGGAATCGGCGGGGCAGGGGGCGCGACCACCGTCCTGCTTTACAACGATTCGACCGTGACCACCCAGGGGCAGGGATCCCACGGGGTGATCGCGCAGTCGATCGGCGGGGGCGGCGGCTTGGGCGGGGACTCCTCCGCTTCCGCCTCGACCGTGGCCTTCGGTGGCGCGGCCGAGAATTCGGTTTCGGTTTCCGGCGAGTTCACGATGGGCGGCGGCGGCGGTGGCGGTGGCGACGGTGGGGCCGTCACGGTCAATGTCGCCGCGGACAAAGATGGGGATCGGGCCGGAACCGCCGGCATCACCACCTACGGCGATTACGCCAACGCCATCATGGCGCAGTCGATCGGCGGCGGCGGCGGCAACGCGGGCTTCGGGAGCGGAAATACCCAAAACCGCGGTGGCACGGTCTCGATATCCGCCGGGGTGAACATGGGGGCAAGCGGCGGCTCCGGCGGTGCGGGAGACGCCGTGGCCGTTACTGTCTCCGAAGATGGAACCATCGACACCTACGGCTCGGGGGCCCACGGGGTGGTCGCCCAATCGATCGGGGGCGGGGGCGGAACCTCCCAGGGCGGAAGCCTGAGCTTCGGCACCGCCGCCTCCTTGTCCGGAGGCGGGGAAGGAGATGACGACAGCGACGATGAGGATCTGGACCTCGAGGGAAATATCTCGATTGCGATGGGCCGCGACGGGGGGTCAGGCAGTCAGGGGGGCACCGTCGAGATCCAGAACGATGGAACGATCACTACCCGGGGCGGAGACGCGGCGGGGATTCTCGCCCAGTCGATCGGCGGCGGGGGCGGACTCGGCGGAGGAGCCGGAGGCGACGCCTCGGCCGACAATCCGATTGATCCGGCGACGGGCGAACGAAGGTTTTCCACAGGCGGCTCCGGAAACGGAGAGGAGAGCGACGATGATGATTCGACCAGCCTGAGTGCCACGTTTTCGATGGAACTCGGGGGCGGGGGCGGCAAGGCCGCCAACGGGGGTTCGGTCACCATCGGGAACAATGGCACGATCACCACCGGCGGCGACTTTTCCACCGGCATCCTCGCCCAATCGATCGGCGGAGGCGGGGGCAAGGCGGGCACTGCGGTCGCCCAGGATACGGACGGCAGCCCGGATCTCAGCATCAACATCGCTTCGGGCGGAAGTGGCGGAGAGGCCGGCAACGGGGGCGAGGTGAATTTTACACTGCAGGAAGAAAGCGCGATCTCGACGCAGGGCTACGGTGCCTTCGGCATCCACGGGCAATCGATCGGCGGAGGCGGCGGCATCGGCGTCGACGGGTCGGGTGCCGGGGCGGGTTCGGAAGCCAATCCGGGTAAGATCAGCCTTGGCGGTGACTTCAGCGGCAACGGAGGAAGCGGTGGAACGGGCGGTGCGGTCGAACTGGATGGCAGCGCGACCGTGGCTACCTCCGGTGACGCCGCCCACGGAATCGTTCTCCAGTCGATCGGCGGCGGCGGCGGGGTCGGCGGACAGGGGTCCAGCGTCAGTCTCGGGGTTGGTTCGGTCACCCCCTCGGTGGATCTCTCTGTCGGCGGGGGGTCGGGATCCAGCGGTGATGCCGGTTCTGTTACCATTGACGGGGAAACGATACAGGTCGCCACCAGCGGGTGGGCCTCCTACGGCATTCTCGCCCAGTCGATCGGCGGCGGAGGCGGGCTGGCGTGGATACCGGCCGATTTTCCGACGAGCCGGGCCACGATGGGAGGCAGCGATTCCTCCGGCAATGGCAAGGAGGTGAGCATCAGTTTCGGTTCCGACAGTTCCATCCAGACCTCGGGCTTCGCCGCGCACGGGATCGTTGCCCAGTCGATCGGCGGTGGGGGAGGCATTGGCGGTTATCCTTCCTTGAACCCGACGACACACTATCTCGGCCTGGCCTCGCGTTCCTCCGGTTCCAGCACGACGGGCGGGGAAGTCTCGATCGACGTCGATGGCACCATCCAAACCACCGGCAACGCCGCGCACGGCATCTTCGCCCAGAGCATCGGCGGCGGCGGCGGATTCCGTGGATATTCCAATTCCGTCGACATGGGTTCCACCGGCGCAAGCGGTTCCGGGGGTGCCATCTCCATTACGCAGAATGGAACTTTGTCGGCCTCCGGCACGAACAGCGTCGGCATTCTCGCCCAGCAGGACGGCGGATCGGCCAGCTCCGCCGCCGTGGACGTAACGATCGATGGCTCTGTTACGGGAGGGTCCGGCGATCAGGGGTATGGCGTCTGGATCATTAGCAATACCATCGATCAATCGGCACTCATCATCTCCTCCAGCGGTTCCCTTTCCGCCGCCTCCGGCACGGCGATCCGGACCGATCACAATGGCAGCGGGACCATCGAGATCACCAACAGCGGCAATCTCACCGGGAGCACCACAGCCAATGTCGCGTCGCCCTCAGCCCAAGCCGTTCTCCTGCGCAACACCTCCACCGGCCGCTTTTTCGCCGGATCCCGGGTCGAGGCGAACGTCCGCAACGAGGGCCGGATCTTCGTCGGGCACAGCGTTCCCGGTGTCCGCTTCGGTCGCACGGAGATCACCGGCGATTTCAACCAAACCTCAGGCGGGGCGTTGATCTTCCGCACGGATTTCGAAAGGGGGCAGAGCGACTCTCTGGCCGTCCGGGGGAACGCCGCGCTCGCCGGCACGGTAGAACCCCGACCCGTTCCCGGATCCCGTATTTTGCCCAACCGACGGATCACCCTCCTCACCGTGGACGGCAGCATCTCCGGCGATCTGCGCCTCGGTTCCCGGATTCCCGGCGTTTTCGAATATGATCTGAGCCGGTCCGGCAACAGCTTCGGCATCGCCGCCGTGGGAATCGATCTAGAGGGAATCGCTTCCGGCTTGACCGCGAATCAGACCGCCGTCGCCCGAAACCTCGAATCCATCTGGCTTGCCGGAAGCGGGAGTCTCGATGTTTTCGGAACCTTCGACGCGATCGCCCGGAGCCAGCCCGGCCAGGTCCGCCGCTTTTTCGATGAATTGACCCCCGGCGCGACCCTTGGCTTCGCCACCCGGGGAGCCACGGAGAGCCAGTCCTTCTCCGACACCGTCCTCAACGGGCCGATCTTCGAAGGCGATACCACGAAACTGGCCGAGAATCCGTCGGCCTGGCTCCGCGCCCACGGACGCACCACCTCGCAGCGGTTCGAGGACGGCTTTTCGAATTTCCGCATCGACAGCATGATGTACCAGACCGGTGGCCAGCGCGAGATCGGCGAGGATCTGTACCTCGGCGGCTCGATCGCCTACCGCGACGATTCTCTCAGCAGCAAGAACAACGTCAGCTCGGGAGACGGGGACACCGCTCTCGCAGCGATTACCCTCAAGCACGAGATCGGCCCATGGCTCCTCGCCGGTGCCGCGAGCGGCAGTCTCGGCTGGTACGACACGACCCGCCGGATCACCTTCCCCGGGCAGGAAGGAGTGGCCGAAGGATCCCCCCGCGTACAGACGGGTGCGCTCGCGCTGCGGGCCGCCTACACGAAGGCCTACAAGCAGGTCTATCTGCGTCCGCTTCTGACTCTGACGGGTGTCTACACCAACGCCAGCGGCTACACTGAATCGGGGGCCGGCGGTTTCGACCTGGAGGTCAGCTCCACCGATCAGACCACCCTTTTCGCCACCCCCGCCCTCGAAGTCGGTGCCCGGAGCGACTTTTCGAACGAGTGGATTCTCCGCACCTTCGCCCGCGCCGGACTCGACCTCGCCTCGTCGGACTCCTGGGACCAGGAAGCACGTTTCGTCGGCGCCCCGGATGCCGCGAGCGGCTTCACCACCCGACTGCCCCTCGACGAGGTGAGCGGCATGGTGACGGCGGGTTTCGACCTCCAGTTCACCGAAAACACCTCGGCCCACATCCGCTACGAGGGCAAGTTCTCCGAAAACGTCTCGACCAACGGGGGTTCCATCGGTCTCAAGCTCACCTTTTAGGAAGGGATCAGGTCACCGCAACCCCGCAGTCCCTCCCCCCGGGCAAGGCTGAAGCCATGCCCCACGTAGGTGGGTTGCTTCAGCCCCACGATGGAGCTTGGGTTGATAGCTCCCTTTCCTAAGATGCTCTTTCACCGCGAGCAACTGACTTTGGCTGTCTTTTTCGAAACGGGCCACCGTGATACCGTCGACGCCGCAGGCCCCTGCCTTCGACCGCACCTTTTCCCAAGCCAGCGACATCCCAACTCAACGAGCTTGGATGGCACCATGCAATTTTTTATGCGGGGCAAGTAGAAGTGGCTTCCAGCCGCTTTCGCTCCTTAGCAAGCGGCAAGATGCCGCTTCTACCTTTAAGAAACCCCGCACTAAAAATTGTACCCTCCCCTCCCCTTTTTGTGATTTTCTTCTTTACTGGTTCCTGGTTCTCTTGATACACCCGGAAGCGTGAATTATCGACGTCTTGGACAAAACGGTGCTCTGGTGTCCCCCATCTGCCTGGGCACGATGAACTTTGGCTGGGTCTCCGAGGAGACGGACAGCTTCGCGATAATGGATTATGCCCTCGATCAGGGGATAAACTTTTTCGACACGGCCGATGTTTACGGCAAGTGGAGCACGCATGCCGGGGCTTGTGAGGAACTTATTGGGCGCTGGTTGGCCCAAGGCGACGGACGGCGCGACCAAATTCTGCTGGCCAGCAAGGTCTATAACCCGACCGATCTCGAAGGCCAACGCTTCGAGCCGAATCGGAATGGCCGCAATTACTCCAAATTCAAAATCATCAAGAACTGCGAAGCCAGCCTGCGCCGCCTCCAAACCGACCGCATCGACCTTTATCAGTTGCATCACATCGACCGCGCCTGCCCGATGGATGAATTGTGGGAGGCGATGGATGTCCTCCAAAGCCAGGGCAAAATCGGCTATGTGGGTTCCTCGAATTTCGCGGGCTGGGATGTTGCCACCGCTTGCATGGCCGCCAAGGCCATGGGCAAGCAGGGCCTTGTTACCGAGCAGAGCGTTTACAACCTCGACAACCGCGCGATTGAGGCCGAGATGATCCCCGCCTGCCGCCATTTCGGGGTCGGTATTCTCCCGTGGAGTCCGCTCGCCGGAGGCATATTGGCGGGTGCACTGAAAAAAGAGGGCGAACAAAGCCGCCGCGACAGCCGTAGCGAACAAATCGAAGAGAAGCGTCCGCAATTGGAAAAATACGAAAATTTATGCGCGGAACTTGGTGAAGAACCCGCCGACATCGCAATCGCCTGGCTGCTGGCGAACCCGGTTGTCACCGCGCCGATCATCGGACCTCGGACGCAGGCCCAACTCGAGGGTGCCATTCACGCGATTGAGATCGAGCTTTCCCGGGAAACGATGGAAAAGCTCGACTCCATTTTTCCGGGACCCGGCGGGGAAGCACCCTCCCATTACGCTTGGTGATCCCATCACTGGTGCTGGGCGTCTTTACCTTTTTCCCAGCCGCGCACTCGCGAACTTCAGACCTCACTAAATTCAGGTGTCTGGCAGGATTTAGCAAGAATTCCCAGGGTAGGCCTCGCGGCCATCGCCCATGAAAAGCGACATCTAAAAAGCTGAAGAGGCAGAATTTTATTATAAAGGGCTGAACGTTCTCGAAAAGTTTTTTCCATTGGAGGAATGGAAACAGTGCATTATCAACTGCGGCCTTTGCCGGAAAACCCTTCCATTTTGCTCAAGCGTGTTCGCGTGAAACCG
>CAZWFJ010000173.1:0-9498 GCA_964633135.1 uncultured Puniceicoccaceae bacterium
AGGAGGTCTCGGATGAGGAGCTGGTGCGGCGGTATCGGCTGCTGTATCCACAGCCGACCCCCTGGCAGCCGATGAAGTGGGAGGTGCTGGAGCAGCACTTGAAGGCGAACCTCGGAGAGGGGCGGCAGTTGCGGGAGGAACTGCTGTCGCGGATGCACGATGTCTCGGAGTTTATGAAGACGTTGAAACTGCGCTATTCGCTCTGGTTCAACCGGACGCATGAGCGTTTCGGGCCGCTGTGGTCGGCGCGGTTCAAGAGTTTGCTGGTGGAGGGGGAGTCGTGGGCACTGCGGATGGTGGCGGCCTATATCGACCTGAACGCGGTGCGCGCGGGCCTGGTCACGGACCCGAAGGACTATCGCTTTTGCGGCTACGGGGAGGCCGTGGGCGGCGGGCAGCTGGCCCAAAAGGGCCTGGCGGTGCTGGACCGGAGTTTGAGCGGTTATCGGCAGACCTTGTTTGGCGTGGGCGTGGAGGAGAAGGACGGGAAGATGTCGATCTCGCCGGAGGAGGCCTCGCGGGTGCTGAAGGCGAAGGGGAAGCTTCCCCTGGCGGTCTTGCTGCGGGGCAAGGTGCAGTACTTTGTGGACGGGATGATTCTGGGTTCGGAGAACTTCGTGAAGGAGCAACTGGCAAAAGATCCGCCCGGGAAGCGGGAGCCGAAGGCGCATCCGATGGAAGGGGGCGACTGGAGGGGTCTTGCGGTGGCGAAGGGGATCCGAAATAAGTTATTCGTATAGAAAAGAAAGGAATACACATAGACCAGCGACAGCGGTGCGCGAACTAAGACTTCTCATGCTCCATTATATCAAATGAATTTCCAACACCGTTGTCGGGCTGAACCGTAAACCAGATTCAAAAATTTTTACCTTTCGGAAGGGTTTTCGGGATGGAATGGACATTTGCGGAAGCTCAGGCGAAAAACTCGCGGTAATGTTAGTTGGCAGTTGCTAAAACGGGAATCCGAATGCGAAGAGCAGTGTGCCTACGGGATCGCCGGGTTGACGGTTGAGGTTGTAGCCATATTCGAGGCGGACGGGTCCCACGATCGTCCGGTAGCTGATGCCGAGGCCGACTGAGTCGAGGAAGACGCCGTCGGCAATCACTTTACTGTTTGGGGAAATGGTTGCGGCATCGTAGAAGGCGACGATTGAAAAATCGCCGACCACGCGTTGTTCCAGCTCAACGTTTCCGAGGATATAGGTCTGGCCGCCGATCAGCTCGCCGGAGGAATCGATTGGGGCTGCTTCTCCGCTCTGATAGCCCCGGATTGAATTTTCCCCGCCGAGGAAGAATCGCTCTGAGAAAGGAATATTCTCGGCATCTGCCTTCCAGGAGAAAATTCCCCCGTAGCGAAGGCTGGCGTGAGCGATCAGTCCCCCTGTCAGGGGATGGTGGACCGCTGCGCCCAACTCGATCTTTTGGAAATCCACATTTCCGCCCAGAAAATGACTGGCGGTCTTAGAATCCAGCATCAATTGGTAGCCCCGGGTTGGGAACAGGGAATTGTCTACCCGGTCCAGCGTAATCTGTGCCTGGATGGCGGCGACAATGGCATCGTTCCTCGATTGAAAAGTCTGGTTGTTGGCCCGGATGGATCGCTGGCTTTCGAAAGCGTATTCAATGCCAGTGCTCAGACCGGAGAGAAAAGTGGGGTTGGTTCTGCCCCCAACCGAGATACCTGCGACTTCGCGATCGAATGAGATTTCCTCCCGGCGAAAGTAGCCTCCCTGGCTGAAGGCGGTCACATCCGTGCCAAAGACCTGCGGAATGCTGTAGGTGCCGCGAACGGAGGTGGCTTTAAAACTCTGCTTTGCGTCCAGATCGATTCGGTGCGCCCGGTGGAAGGGATTGTTCCGGCGCCAGCGCACACCTACTCGCGCCAGTTCGTAGCTGCCCCATCCGGCGAGCAGGCCCAGTTGGTTCCGTCGCCCGGGAGTGATTTCGTAGATGACGTCGCGATGGCCTTCGGGGCCAGCTTCGCCCAGCTGGAGATTCACCTCATTGAAGACTCCGAGGGCCATGAGTTTGCGTCGACCCCGTGAGACCTGCAAGAAATCCAGCACTTCCCCGCTTTGGAGATCCGATTGGCGTCGGAGAATGCTTGATTTCACATCTGGATTGCCGGCGAAGACGATGTTGCCCACATAAGCCTTTTCGCCTCTCTTCACGGTAAATCGGTAGTCGCGCTCGACGACGCCGTCCTTCTCCGTTGATTCAGCAGTGACTTTCTCATTCACTTTGACATCGGGAAAACCTCTTTGGTATGCCGCATTCGAAAGGTCCTGCCGGACATCCTGGCGCCAGCTCAGCGTGTCGATGGTATCCGCCGGTTCACTCTGCGACGTATCGACGACCTCCCCCTCTTGCATAGTCACGACTTCGAGCGTCCGCACCCGATATAGCGATCCCTGATCGAACTGTAGCTGCACCCGAACGGCACCGGTTTTGTCGTCGCGCTCCACGTTCCGGGAGACAGCCCGGGCATCCAGATAGCCGAGGCTGTTCAATTGGCGAACCAGCCGGTTGATCCGCGTGTCAAGGTTCCCCGGGGTAAAGGCGCGGTCGACCTGCCGCACAAAGAGAGTGCTTGTCGGCACAAAGTAGCGCCGGACCGCCTTTTCCGGAATCGCCTTGATGCCCTCTACTTCAATCTGGTCATAGAAATAGAGGACACCGGGCTTGATCTCGAAAACCACGCTCTCGGCTTCGAACTGCGAAGGGAGGACCACGGAGTAGGGATGCGTCCAGGTCCGGGAAACCTCGCCATCGCCGGTTTTCATCCGCCCAACCACTTTTGGGCGCAGGTATCCGGCGAGTCTGACCTGCTCGAGGAGGATAAAGGCGGAATCCTCCAGCAGGGCGGAATCCAGCTGCACCGTCTCCTTGCTGGAAAACCCGTGCAGGAATGACAGGCGGTTCTTTAAACGCATGTCGGAGAAGAACCCCATGCCATCGACCTTGATGTTTTCCTGCGCACCCAGGGGAGCTGCGGCCAGCCACATTCCAAGGCAGAAGAGGATGAGCCGTGTCCATGCACGCGGTCGGTCTGGCGTTCTATCGTTCAAGGAGGGTGCGTACGAAATTTAGATTGTAGGTATCGAATCGGTCATACTCTCCCTCGACCGACCAACGATCGTTCAACTGATAAATCACCTCTACTGTGGAGCGTCCGCTATCCGTCACTTCCTGCCCGATTTCCACACTCAGGCGATCGGCGAAGGTATCCTCTCCGGTTCCCGGTCCTAGCAAGGCTTGCCCTAAATAGACGCCGATGGCTCCGGCGCCCCCACCTTCCAAACTTCCGGTAGTGAGGAGCCGGAGGATCTGTGCGTTGGTGAGTGCAGGGGTCGAGGCAAATTCGATTCGTGGACTCCCGGCAGACCCCGAAGCGTTCAGGGTGACCACGTAGGCACGGTTCTGGCCGATGGCGTCGACCTCGATCTGCAGCAAATTCGGTTGCTCTGGGGTAATAAAAGCCTCTGCCGCCTCAATCCGCATACTCATCCCTGGAAAACGAATACGCCCCTTATCCGTCCGTACCGATCCGAGGAGCAAGGGTTCCCGCAATGTTCGGGTCAGCCGCAGGGAGGCAGACAACTCGGTAGAAAAGATGGAACTGCGCACCCGCAGGAAATCCTGCCCCTCGATGCTCAGATCGCAACGCCAGCTGGCGAACGGTTCCGCCTCCACCGAAAAGTAGGGCGGTCTGTTTCCGGGACCCGTCTCAACGTTTGGCGCAAACGGATCGATGTTGAAGAGAAAGGTACTGTTCCGCAAGCGCAGATCTCCCTGCAGCAGGGGCGTCTCTTCCCCCTCTGCGCGGGCGAAGGTGATCTCGGCATCCGAGCGCAGGATCATTTCGGGCGTCCGGGCCACCGGAACATTGTCCCCCTTGATCTGGATCGAGTATCGTGGATCGGCCCAATCGTCGAAATTTACGGTTCCGGAGGCGACCAACTGCCCGCCCCCGACCGAAGCTCCTGCGTCTTCGAGTCGCATCTGCCGATCCTTCAAATGCAGGGTAGCGTGGATATTCTCGACCGTTGGGGAATAGGCCGTGGGTCGCAGGGAAAAGCCGCTTATCTCCAGTTCGCCTCGTGCCATCAAGCCCGGGTCGACCCCGACTGTTCCGGTGATCTTTCCCTGCGGACGGAAAAGGACGGGCAGCCGATCCTTCCAGACCGTAGCGTTCCAGTTTTGCAATTCTGCATCCGCCCGGAGGGATTTGAGTACTTCCCAAAGATCCGGTCGTTTTCCTTCTTCGTATTCGCTCAGGATCTTCCGGTAGGGCAGCTCGCCTGTAAGCCGGACCCCCGAATCCCGTGCCTCCAGCACTCCCTTGCGGAGCGTGATTTTCTCCTTTTCCATCAGGAAATCCAGTTGCAGATTCTGGATGAGCGGGAAGTCCGCCCCGACCCATTCTTCCTCCAGGCGCATCGAATGAAGTTTCAGTTCCAAATGGGCCTCCGGGCTTTCCACTGTGCCGTTCAGGCTCAGTTCCAGATCGACATCTTCCAGATCTGGTCCGCCCTCTTCCTGAATCATCCCCCGCAGCGAATCGCTCCAAGCTCCTCTCAAGCTCCCGCCGAATTCGCCCCCGGGAACGATCCTCCAGAGCCGATGATTTGGCGCAGCGGACGCCCCCGCCGAAATCTCTGTGGTCTCTTTCTTTTCGTGTTCGTTAGGCTCCGCCCCGGCCCCCGCAGGAGAAAGGATCCATGGGTGCAGGGTCAATGGCAGGGCCAGCTCGCCTGTGAGCAAGGGCGTTTCGTCGAAAGCCGCCCAAATCTCGGTAAGCTCCACGCCGTCGTTATCCAGTCGTCCTCGCAGGCTCGCCCGGATCGGGAGCTTCCCGCTTTCAGGCTGCCACGATCCGCTTGCGGAAAGATCGGCAATCAACGCCGGCTCGAAATCCTCCACCCGCAGCGAGACTGCCTCGAGCGAAATCTCTGGAAGCGAGGATCCCTCTGCCAGCCAACCGGAAAAATCCTCTGCTCGCAGGCCGACCACTGCGAGCGACGCGGCACCGGGCGGATCCCACTGCACCACTAGCTCACGTCCGTCTCCGACCCAACGTGTCTCTCCGACCCGCAACCCCTTCCACGGCCATCGTGGGAGTTCGTCCAAATCGAGCCGAAGTTCTGCTGGGTCCCGCAGCGACAAAAACTTTCGATTCGCCTTGCTCCACTCCATGGACTGCAGGCGCACCGTGATCCCGGCCCCCTTACGCATCCCTTCCGCCCGCAAGCGCAGCGTTTCTTGGTTGCCGTCGGCACTCAGGTCGGCCGTCAGGCGATCCGCCCCCTCGCCCTCCCAACTTAGATCCAGCGCGACAGGAGCCATTCCCGGTGGAGTAAACTGCCCGACCCGCGCCGTGCCGCTGTGATTCGGGTGCCCCCAGGGTCCATCGGCCGCCAGCTCGACGCGCAGATCCCCCTCCAGCCCGATCGGACGGCCCACCAACCGGTCCAGATCATCCTCCTCGAGATGCGCCTGGCCCCGCAGCGACAAAGTGCGCTCGTCGATGTCGGCACTGCCCTCCACTTTTGCCACACTCCCTCCCGGCAGCACTACCTGGAGGGAATCCACCTCCAGGCGCGGGAACATGAATCGCCCGGCGATCTCGACCGCCTGAAGGGTTCGCCCCCCCGCCTCCACATTCTCTCCTGCCAACGTAAACTGCAGGGGAAAGTTTCCCTCCGGACGGGCCTCGGCCTCCAGCGTGACCGTCAATCGCCCCCGGGCCGGAAAATAGTCCTGCCCATCCAGGTCTGCGGATCCCGAAAAACGGAATGGCGTTTCCGGTTGCATCCCTTCCCAGTCAACTTGCACCGGCTCGTCCAGGGTTAAGCGCACCCAGGACCCCGTCACTGCGAACTCGCGCAGCAAGACCGTTTCAAAATCCCCGCTGAGCGACAAGCCCAACTCCACCTCCTCTTCTTTTTGTCCGCCCCACACCCGGGCACTGGCCGAATAGGCTGCGCCGTTCCACTCGAGATCCAGTGATTCCACCGTGAGGGTGCCGACCTCTGTCGGGAGATCTCCCAGCCCCTCAGGAACGGATAGATCCGCGACCTCCAAACTCGCCTTTGAGGGCAGCCACCCATCCGCCCACTCCAAAAAATAGCTTCCGGAACCGGAATTGCGGGCAAAATCGCCCTCCAGCCGGGAAATCCCGGCCTGCTCCTCCAGCCTGCCCCGGACGACCAGATCCCACGCCTCGACCTCCGCCTCCAGGCTCCACGGGGCATCCGCTGGCAGGGTCACCCTCAACTGGAGTGCCGGCACATCCCCCCGTGCCTCCGTCTGCCCTTTCCACTCCCGGGACCGAAACGAGGCAGTTGACAGGACATAGGGCGCGCCCCCGTCCGGCGGCGTCCAGGCAATGCGTTCGAGCAGCACCGGTGGCATCCACCTGTTGGCCAAGGACAACCAGCTCTCCACTTCGCGAAAAATTTTTCCCGGACCCCCGACGTCAGGTCGACTCTCGACTTTTCCATTTGCTGCGTGCGACCGCACCTCCAGCCCCTTTACGCGGATCGTCCCGGCAGCCTCTGGATTTCGTTGCCACCCGTGCCAAAGCAATGCCAGCGGCATCGGAGTACGAAACTCGGCCAGCGACAGGTCGATCCCATCATCCCCGTATCGCATCTTCTGCAGCACCAGATCGCCGTCCGACCCACGCCGGACCGACTCCACCTCGACCCCGGCTGTACGCAACAACCCCGGCAACGCCCAGGGCAGCCAATACCCGCTGCTGCCCACGAGCAACAACACGCCGAGGCAAAGGACGCCCGTCGTCCCGAGAAAAATGCGCAAGAACCGCTTCACAAGAATACAACGGTTCAATCAAGACTCCGCGCTCCGGTCAAGGAAGGGGCACTCGACGGCCCTAAACTTCGCCGGTCCGCGTCCCTTAACAACTACTAATATCTTGGAACAAAATCAATTTCGCATCAGAGCGTAGTGGGGCAGCCTTGGCCCCCCTACCTCTTGCGCCAGCTCATCAAGCCAAAGAGAGTCGGGCGGCAGAGCCAACCCGACTGCCGAAAGGCAGAGTAGCTCATGCTTTTAAGCTTGGGCTCCGGTCGGAGGGAGGGTTGCGGTGACGCGGGGAGGTGGTAGGATTGCGGGGAAGTGGGTTCCGAATCGAAGCCGGGCGCTTATGCAACCCGACTGCGAAAGAAAATGTGTTACAAGCTACTAAGGGGGTTCGAGGGTTTGGAAAAGGTCGAATTGTAAAAAAAGGCCTATTTTTTCTCTCCGGTGGTCAATACGGTGGCCAACCTGCAGTGTTCATGATCTAAGGCAACACCCCCTCGATAGCCGCAGCTTCCTCGGAGAGAATTCGCAGAAAAAGTTTTACGAATAACCTTGCCAGCGACCTTGGCCCTCAAGTAAGAACCCCCTGACTTATGACGCACCAGATTCTCAGCCCGAGCCGTTTCCCAATCACTCATTGGGATTTCTTCTCATGGGTTGCAAAAATTGTCAGCGGTCGTCAATAATATTCGTAAAGTCAATAACGGCGCGGTAGCCAAGTGGTAAGGCCGGGGACTGCAAATCCTCTACTCGGCGGTTCGATTCCGCCCCGCGCCTCCATTGCTTTCCGGCCTACGCTTTCGGCCAGTGAAACCAAATACGGAAGATTTTATCCTCCAGAGCGGAGCCGACGTAACCAGCACTCACCGCCTGCGCTGCTGATTCAATCCCGTAAGCATTCGCCACCGACTCTGCCAGGGAACCTAAACCCACACCCGAGCCGTCGCCAACTCCGTATTCAAAAACGCTTTCGCGACCGTCTGCCAGATTCTGCAAACGGCTGAATTGATTCTCCGAGATCGGATTCGAAAAAACCCAGACCAGATCTTCCCCGTCGGCGGTGTCGATCACTTGAATGGCGAGCTGCTTTCCGCTGCCATAGCGCAGGGAATTATTCGCCAAGTGGTAGAAGATACGATCTACTTCGGCAAACTCGACGCAACGCTCCGCCACCATTCCTCGCACGTTTGAATCAAAGGCCACCTCCATCTCGACATCGAAGGCGCGATAGATGGTATTCTGCCATTTCTCGAGCAGGAGGTCGATTGAGTGCCGATTGACCTCTTCATCTTTGGCCCGGCCCTCGGGATCGAGGTCGAGCAGGATTGAACGCATGATTTTCCGCTCATCACGAGCCAGGAAAAAAAGGGTTTGAAAGTACTCCGGCTCCACCCCACCCGAGCCGACAAGAAAGAGAATTGCGCAGAGAGAGGCGACGGGACCATCGGCGAGTTCGCGAAAGAGATTGGCCATCTTCGTGTCGTAGGTAGCCCGGGCTGCCTGCTCAAACTTCTCCAGGTCCGAAACCGCCTGAACGATCACCGTGCGACTCGCAAACCTCCCCAACTCTGGACCCGGCAAGTCTCCCCACTCCTCTGCACGGTCCCGCTTCCCGGCAAGCTCCATGAGTTCTCCCAAATCAGCGTATAGTGCCCGCAAGCACTCCTGCTCCTCCTCACTGAATTCACTCTCCAGTCTCCCGTGCATCGCCCCGCCCATGTAGCGCTCATCCCGGCGGCGCGGCAATCGCGGCGGAACCAAGGTCCGAATTTGCTCTTCTGACAGGAATAGGGAGGAAGCGTGTGTCATATAACAACAGGCAGGATAAAAAGATATCCACCTCCGACGCAACAAGGTTTCTCCGATACCCGCAGGAAGATTTTTAGCCTTGAGGATCTGCGGGAGGAGGTTGTTGTTCGTCGGGCGGAGGCATATTGGAAAAATGCGAAGACGAACGTTGGGAGGCAATGAAATTCTTGCTCCAGGAAGAGTTTTGGGTGCATAACAAATTTTTTCCAAAATCGCTTAACAGAAATAGTTGTGCTTCCAGTATTCGCCAAATCGGTTGCTACCGACAGCCGTTCGAACAACGAGAACATCTTCGGCACCCTTCTCAGGGGAGCATGCTTTGTGATTGTCGCGCAGAGGCGCAGTGGCGCAGAGGTTTCAAGAAGTGATCTGGACTTATTCTGGCAGACCGTTCACGCAGCGTGTGATCCCCGCCTTCATCACTTCGCCTCCAAAATTGAGTAAATATCCAAGCTTATTTCCGGACAGGCGCAGATAGGTCTGAGTTTGTTTCTTGTTTGCGGGAGAGACTTTTTCAACAGACTTCAGTTCTGCAATAACTTTGCCCTCTATGATTAAGTCGGCTCTAAAGCCTTCATCAAGATCAATGCCTTTATAGTTGAGGGAAACAGGCACTTGGCGTTCTACGCGGAGCTCCAATCGCTTTAACTCATAGGCAAGCGCCGCCTCGTAAACAGATTCTAGCCGGAAGTTAGATTGCTGAAAATTTCGGAAAAGGTTCTAATTCAATATTTTATAAAGTTTTGGCCCGTTTTTTCGGCCCAATTGTAGCCATGTAAATGTAATTTTTTGATTGCCTTGATAAAATGTTTTTCTAATTAAGTTGCCCATGTATATTGAATCTGTCCCCAACCGTAACTCGCC
>CAZWFJ010000174.1:0-9485 GCA_964633135.1 uncultured Puniceicoccaceae bacterium
ACCGCAGAAAAAATCGCCCAAAGCACCCCTTTTTTACCCACACCGAAGAACCCGACGCCACCCACGGGCGCATTGATTGCCGCACGACCACCGTCTACCCCATAGAACCCGTCGATGCCGGACTGCGGGGCGCGCGCACGCTGGTCGTCGTGCACCGAACCAATGCCGCCCTCGAAAACCCCGAACCCGAGTTCGCCTACTACCACTCCAGCGAATCCCTCGAAGACAGACCCGGGGCCAAATACTTTGCCGATCTCGCACGAGGACACTGGGCAGGATGCGAGATCCGCAACCATTGGGTTCGCGACAGCCAGATGTTCGAAGATCGCACGCGCATCCGCGACTACAACATCAATGCCAATCTCGCCACACTCCGATGTTGTCTGCTCGCCATCAAAGCCTCCCGACTGAGCCACCTTTCCTGGCAACAAGTCATCGAAACCGCTCAAAGCAATCCCGCCTTCGCTTATCAACTCATCTCAAATTACCGGCTCAAATAAAAATACCGTGTCAGACTTGCAAGATCGCGCATTTTTTCCTTCCCCCCTACAAGCACATTTGCTTATCTCCACCCTTTTCATGAGTATCTCTTACAAGATCCGTCATTTGGAACAGCTCGAATCGGAGGCGATTTTCGTCCTTCGCGAGACCGCAGCTCAGTTCGAACGGCCCGTTATCCTCTTTTCGGGGGGGAAAGACTCGATTGTGGTCGCACGGCTTGCGCAAAAGGCCTTCTGGCCTGCGCGTCCTCCGATGCCCTTCATGCACGTCGATACCGGGCATAATTTCCCGGAAACGATCGAATTCCGCGATCGGTTCATCTCCGACATAGGCGGCAAGTTGATCGTGGCCTATGTTCAGGAGTCGATCGACAAGGGCAGGGTGAGCGAGGAGAAGGGGCCGAATGCCAGTCGCAATGCCCTGCAGACCGTGACCCTTCTCGACGCCATTGAGGAGAATCGCTTCGACGCCGCCGTCGGCGGTGCGCGGAGGGACGAGGAGAAGGCCCGCGCCAAGGAGCGGTTCTTTTCCCACCGTGACGAGTTCGGGCAGTGGGATCCGAAAAACCAGCGACCGGAGCTATGGAACCTCTTCAACGCGCGAAAGTCCCAAGGTGAACACTTCCGGGTTTTCCCGCTCTCCAACTGGACGGAGATGGACGTTTGGCAGTATATTCTTCGCGAGGAAATTCCCATTCCCTCGATTTATTTCTCCCACGAGCGGGAAGTCATTGAGCGAGACGGAGTGCTGCTTGCCAACAACGAGTTTCTTACCCTGGGCGAAGGCGAAACGCCGCAGAAACGCATCGTTCGCTTTCGCACGGTTGGTGACGCGACCTGCACGGGTGCGGTCGAATCAACCGCCGATACACTCGAGAAGATTATTGAAGAAGTGGCTTCGGCCCGCCAGACCGAGCGCGGGGGGCGCGCAGACGACAAACGCTCCGAGTCCGCAATGGAAGACCGGAAAAAAGAAGGATATTTTTAATGTCTACTGACGACGGATACATGGATATGGACCTCTTGCGGTTTACCACCGCAGGCAGCGTCGACGACGGCAAGAGCACGCTCATTGGGCGCCTGATGTTTGACACGAAGACAATCTTCGAGGATCAACTGGAGGCGATTGAGCGAAGCAGCCATCAGCGCGGGGATGCGACCGTAAACCTGGCCCTTCTCACCGATGGACTCCGGGCCGAGCGGGAGCAGGGCATCACCATTGACGTGGCCTACCGCTACTTTGCGACTCCGAAACGGAAGTTCATCATCGCCGATACCCCTGGCCATATCCAGTACACGCGGAACATGGTCACCGGTGCCTCAACGGCGAACCTGGCCATTATCCTGATCGACGCTCGAAAAGGCGTGATCGAGCAGACCTGCCGCCATTCCTTTATCGCCTCTTTGTTGCGCATTGAGCACATCGTTCTTTGTATCAACAAGATGGATCTTGTGGATTACTCGCAGGAGCGCTATGACGAGATCGTCCAGCAGTTTACCGATTTCGCCTCGCGGCTCGACATCAAGGAGATGACTTTTATCCCGATCAGCGCGCTCCACGGGGACAACGTGGTCAACCGCTCGGAGAATATGCCGTGGTACGGGGGGTCCCCGCTGCTCTATCACCTCGAGACCGTTTACATCGGTTCGGATGCCAACCACGTTGACGCCCGCTTCCCCGTTCAATGGGTCATCCGACCCCACTCCGAGAAATACCACGATTACCGTGGTTACGGGGGACGCATCGCCGGAGGAGTCTTCAAGCCGGGAGATGAAGTGACGGTCCTGCCGTCCGGTTTCTCGTCGCGGATTCGCTCAATTGATCGCTTTGAGGAAGAGGTTGATGAGGCCTTTTCCCCGATGTCGGTCGCCATCCGCCTGGAGGATGAAATTGATATCAGTCGTGGAGACATGATCGTAAAGCCGAATAATCAGCCGAAGGTCACCCAGGATATTGACGCCATGATCTGCTGGTTTTCCTCCGATCACACCCTGCAGTTGCGCGGCAAATACATCATTCGCCATACCACGAAAACGGCGAAGGCGATGGTGAAGGGCATCCAATACAAGATGGATATCAACAATCTCCACAAGATCGAGTCCGACCTCAATATTGGCATGAACGATATCGCCCGTATCCATTTGCGCACTTCAGAGCCTTTGTTTGTCGATCCATACGGAAAGAATCGGTTCACCGGGAGCTTTGTGCTGATCGATGAGTTTTCCAACAAAACGGTTGCGGCGGGAATGATCCGGTAGTCCCGGGTCCGAGATTCAACCCCTTCCTCTGATGTCAGGATCGTTTTGGGGAATTCTGGGGGTTACCCTTCCGATCTTTCTTTTGGTCGGATTGGGGATTTTTCTCCGCAAAAGCAGGCTTCTTCCCGCCGAGGCTGAGAATCCCCTGATGCGGGTCATTGTCACGATATTCTATCCTGCCCTGATTCTTGTGGCTGTCGGGCCGGCACCCGGGGTGGAGAACGTCGGAGTTGTGCTTGTTTCGATCACGACCGGATTTCTCTCCGTGATCCTCGGGTTTGCAGTTGCATGGTTCCTGGCTCCCGCTTTTCGCCTGAAGCTGGGCAAGGGCAGACGTGCTTTTGCCTTCACCAACGGGATTTACAACTACGGATATCTGCCCATCCCGCTGGTGCTCGCCTTCTACGGACAGAGCGACGGGACCCTGGCAATCCTCTTTATCCACAATGTCGGCGTCGATCTGGCCTTTTGGACGGTCGGAGTACTGATCCTGCAAGGCGTCTTCAACCGCTCGGGATTTCGAAAACTGATCAACCCTCCGCTCATCGCCCTGATTGTTGCTCTGCTGCTTAACTATACTGGTATTTACGGAGTTCTCCCTGTTTTCATTGAGCGCTTTCTCGAATATCTCGCCGCCATCGCCGTGCCCATCGGCATCATCCTGGCAGGCTGCGCAATCGGCCAGCTGCTCACCGCCGATGCCTTCAAGTCCGGCTGGAATGTGGTCACCGGTGCCTGTCTCATTCGCCTCGGACTGCTCCCGGTTTTCTTCCTTGCCGCAGCCTATTTCCTTCCCCTGCCCATCGAGCTAAAGCGGGTCGTCGCGATCCAGGCAGCCATGCCCGCAGGATTGTTCCCGGTAGTCGTCACCGGATTCTACGGAGGCAGGCAGGATGTTGCCGTGCGGGTTGCAGTTTCGACCTCATTGATATCCGTGGTCACCTCTCCTCTCTGGCTGCAATTGGGAATGAGGTTCACCGGTCCTGCCTGATCGGCGAAGCTGCACCAGGCGCGGAGTTTTTTATGAGAAAGGGCAAGACGGATCCCGCATCAGTCGCCTGCGGTTCGGTGATTTGGCGACCTCAAACATCAATGAACCTGTCTTCGCGCTTGCGCATCGGCTGAAATTAGAATGAACGTGACAAGGTGAGCACGATTGATTCTCCCCCTAGCACACCACCAGCCTGGACCGCTGAAGACTCTGCCGCGCTTTACGGTGTTCGTGAATGGAGCGGTGGGTATTTTGATGTTTCGGAAGGAGGGGATATGATCCTTCGCCCGAAAGCCGCTAACAGTGCCGAGGAGTTGTCCCTGCCGAAAGTGGTGGAGGGGCTTCGAAAAAGAGGGATTTCCATGCCGGTTCTGCTGCGCTTCCCCGAACTCCTGGATCAGCAGATTCGCGAACTGAATGTTCGCTTTGGTGAGGCGATCAGCGAGTATTCCTATGGCGGAAAATATCGCGGAGTTTATCCGATCAAGGTCAACCAGCAAGAACAGGTGATTGACGAGGTTTGCGATTTTGGTGCTCACTACAATCATGGGTTGGAGGCGGGAAGCAAAGCGGAGCTGATTGCGGCCCTGGCCTACCTCAGGAACCCCGGGGATTTGTTGATCTGCAACGGTTACAAAGATGAACGATTCATCGAACTGGGACTCCACGCGCGGCGGATTGGAATCGACTGCATTTTCGTGATTGAGACCCCGATCGAGGTTGACCTGATTATCGATGTTGCCCGGCGATTGGGAATCCGGCCCAAAGTGGGGATGCGGGTAAGACTCTCGTCTTGTGGAAGCGGGCATTGGAAGGATTCGGGGGGGGATCGCAGTGTCTTCGGTCTGAACGCAGCCCAGTTGATGGACTGCATTGATCGATTCCGCCTTGCGGGCTATCTCGACTGCGTTCAGCTGCTGCACTATCACCTCGGATCGCAGATCCCCGATATTCGCGATGTCCGCACCTCTCTTACCGAAGCTTGTCGTGTGTATGTCGGCCTGATTCAAGAGGGGGCACCGATGGGGGTTCTCGATATCGGTGGGGGACTCGCCATCGATTATGAGGGATCCCAATCCAAGAGTGGTGGCAGCCGGAATTATACGATTCAGGAGTATTGCCGGGATGTAATCGAGATCGTCAAAAGTCAAATGGATCTCTCCGGGGTGGAGCATCCCACAATCATCTCCGAGTCCGGGCGGGCTACTGTGGCCTATTACTCGGTATTGCTGGTCGAAGTTCTTGACGTGAATCGATTTGAACCTGACCTCGACCCTTCCGAAGTCCCCGAGGATTCCCACTATCTGATTCGCAATTCGCTGGAGGTCGGACGAGTTCTTTCGAAGGATAACCTGCAGGAATGTTACAACGATGCCTTTTACTACCGAGACGAGATTCGACAACTTTTTCAGGCCGGGGCGATGGGCTTGCGCGAACGAAGTTTGGGGGAGAAGATTTTCTGGGATAACCTGTCCAGGATTTGGAAGCTGTGCTCACAAATAGAGGAGGTTCCAGACGAGCTGCTCGGGCTGGAATCGTTTCTCGCCGATATTTATTACGGAAATTTCAGCCTTTTCCAGTCGTTACCGGATGCGTGGGCAATCGATCAGATCTTTCCGGTGGTTCCGATCGAGCGACTGAATGAGGAACCTTCGCGGCGCGCGATTCTCTCTGACATTACCTGCGATTGCGACGGAAAGGTGGATCGCTTCGTGGATTCGGGCCGGATACGGAGAACCATGGCGGTACATGAACTTCGGGATGGCGAAAAGTACTTGCTCGGGGTCTTTTTGGTTGGTGCCTATCAAGAAACCCTGGGTGATCTTCATAACCTGCTGGGCGATACGCACGTGGTCAGCGTCAGAATGGGTGAGGGCGGCGATTTTGAGGTAGATCGCGAAATTGAGGGCGATTCAATCGCGGATGTCCTCTCTTATGTAGAGTATGATCCCAAGCAGGTTTCCGCGCGGTTTCGGGCATCGGTAGAGAGAGCCGTGCGGGCAGGGGACATTGATGTGGACGAGCGGAGAACGATCGTGAAAACGTTTGAGGAAACTCTGCGCGGCTATACCTATTTTGAGGGGTAGGGCTGCCGGGGGTACAATTTTTTATGCGAGGTTTCTTAAAGGTGGAAGCGGCATCTTGCCCCTTTAGGGGAAAGGAAAGCGGCTGCCTTTCGACAGGCTCAAGGTCGTTGAAGGAGCCACTTCTACTTACCCCACACTAAAAATTGCACCCGGCTGCCGGGGGCTGGAAGGTTCTTTTCAATGTTCGTTTTTTGCCAACGGTTCCGCTTGGCGAAATGGCTTTGAAATGATAGGCGTCGTTTATGGGAAAAGTGATCATTATTGGTGCGGGAGGAGTCGGCGGCGTTGTGGTCCACAAGTGTGCGCAGGTCCCCGAAGTCTTCGAGGAAATCGTATTGGCGAGTCGCACGGAGTCAAAGTGCAAGGCGATCGCGGCGCAGATCGACCGGAAGATTGGTACCGCCCGTGTCGATGCCGATGATGTTCCGGCACTGACGGAGTTTCTCCAAAAGGAAAAGCCCGATCTTGTCATCAACGTGGCACTGCCCTACCAGGACCTCTCGATCATGGATGCTTGCCTAGCGGCGAGAGTTCACTACCTCGACACGGCGAATTACGAGCCGCCCGAAACCGCCAAGTTTGAGTACTCCTGGCAGTGGGCTTACCAGGAGCGTTTCAAAGAGAAAGGACTCATGGCTCTCCTGGGGTCCGGCTTTGATCCCGGCGTTACGAACGTATTCACGGCATGGATGGCAAAACACGATTTCGATGAGATTCGGGAGCTTGATATAATCGATGCCAATGCCGGAAATCACGGAATGCCCTTCGCGACGAATTTTAACCCCGAGATCAATATTCGGGAGGTCACGGCTCCGTGTCGCCACTTCGAAGATGGAGAATGGGTCGAGACTCCGGCTCTTTCAACAAAACAGACCTTCGATTTTCCAGAGGGAATCGGCCCAATGAACATCTATCGGATGTATCACGAAGAGCTGGAATCCCTGGTTCGGAACATCTCGGGGTTGAGGTCCGCCCGGTTTTGGATGACGTTTTCCGATAATTACCTGAAACATCTGGAGGTTCTGCAGAATGTGGGAATGACCAGCATTGATCCAGTCGATTTCCAGGGAAAGCCGATTATACCGCTTCAGTTTTTGAAGGCAGTCCTTCCCGATCCAGCCAGCCTGGGGCCGCTGACGAAAGGGCGGACTTGCATCGGTTGCATCGCCGATGGATTGAAAGACGGGGAACGAAAAAAAGTCTATGTCTATAACATCTGCAACCACGAGGATTGTTACCGCGAGGTGAGATCCCAGGCCATTTCCTACACAACCGGGGTTCCTGCAATGATCGGGGCCAAGATGATCCTCACTGCAAAGTGGACCGGACAGGGTGTGTTTAATATGGAACAGATGGATCCAGACCCCTTTATGGATGATCTGAATCAATACGGTTTGCCCTGGACCCGGGTGGAGATCAAGCCTTGAGCCAGGTGCCAAACCCATTTCCCACCCAGGACGAATTGGATACCATCCTGCGAGAGGCCGACAGCCCCTCGTATGTTATGGTCGAGAGGGTTTTCCGCGAGAACCTTGAGAAGCTTCAACGGGTGAAAGAAGAATGCGGTGCCGCAGTGCTGTTGGCTTTGAAGGGCTTCGCCTGTCGGTCTCTCCTTCCCGCCGTCGGAAAATATGTGGACGGAGCCTGTGCGAGTTCACCGCATGAGGCGCGCTTAGCTCGTGAGGAGGTCGGCGGGGAGGTTCACCTTTTCGCTCCCGCCTACAGGCAGGAAGATTTTGACGTGTCTCTTCCTCTCGTGAATCATGTGGTTTTCAACTCGCTCTCACAGAAGCGGCTTTGGCTGGATTTTGCCAGGGAACGAAACCCTTCCGTCGATTTCGGCTTGAGGGTGAATCCCGAACACTCGGAGGGACGTACGCCGCTCTACGACCCTTGTTCCCCGGGGTCGCGTCTCGGCATAAGGGTAGGGGAACTCTCCGAGGCGGAACTCGACGGTATCGACGGCTTGCACTTTCATACGCTTTGTGAGCATAACTCCGATGCGCTTGAAAGAACCCTCGCCGTTTTTGAGCAAAAATTTGGATGGTGCTTTCCTTCCCTTCAGTGGGTGAATTTTGGCGGAGGCCACCATGTGACACGATGCGATTATGATCTCGACCGGCTCATTGCCATCGTGCGGCGATTCCGGGAGAGAACTGGGTTAACGGTCTATTTGGAGCCGGGTGAGGCTTTTGGATTGAACGTGGGTGTGCTCGTTGCCTCGGTGCTCGATATTACTGAGAATCAGGGACGGATCGCTATTCTGGATACGTCGGCGACCGCTCACATGCCCGATGTCCTGGAAATGCCTTACCGTCCCGAGATTCATGGTGCGGGCACTCCCGAAGAGAAGGAGCACTCTTACCGCCTCGGGGGCCTTACCTGTCTTGCGGGCGATGTAATCGGCGAGTATTCTTTCGACCATCCATTGGCGGTGGGCGATCGCTTGGTATTTGGCGATATGGGACACTACACCATGGTCAAGAACACCACTTTTAATGGAATCCAACTTCCCGCGATAGCGATCCTGCACGAAGACGGAACACTCGAGACCACTCGCAGATTTGGTTATGAAACCTTTCGGGATCGCTTGGGTTGAGGGCTTTCATGCTGCCTCGCCGGAGAAAAACAGGTCGTCCGGCCTCCGACTTTAATCCGCTGGAGAGGTTGCCCGGTTTTCGGGCAGAAGCCCCCATCTTTCCACCGATGTGGAAAGAGCCAGTCGTTCGGGGCGCGGACCAGTCAGGAGCTATGACCCGGATCGCGTCTGCGCATACCTCGCGAAGAAACCGGTAAAGGTCACAAATTGAGGGAAGTAAAACAAACCCGGGCATAATACGCAATTCTGCAGCCTCCATTTGCTTCCGGGTCCGAGGAGAATCGATTCACCTTCGTCTTGAATTCGCATGAATTTCCGGTTTTGGTAGGTTCGATGGCAACACCAACAGACATTCGAAAAGGTCGGGTAATCAATTATCAGGGGAATCCCCATCTCGTACTGGAAATGCTCCACCGCACCCAGGGGAGACAGGCGGGATTCGTCCAAACTACCTTGAGGAACCTCAACTCCGGCTCTACGACCACTACGAAATTCCGCTCAACGGACTCGGTTGAATTTATGCACACCGAGAATCAGCGGCTTGAGTTCAGCTTTCAGGATCAGGATGGCTATCATTTTCTCCATCCAGAGACCTTCGAGGATACGCTGATCCCGTTTAATTTGCTCGAAGACAAAAAGGCCTTCCTGACCGAGAATCAGGAATATGATATTCTGCACGTAGATGGCCGTCCGGTCCAAGTTCAGCTCCCCTCATCTGTCGAAATGGATGTGGCAGAAGCCCCGGAGGGACTAAAAGGAGACACGGCAAGTGCCGCCCAAAAGCCAGCCACAACCTCAACCGGTATGATCGTGCAAGTCCCATTGTTCATAAAAGCGGGGGATCGGATCAAGGTAAGCACCGACAACGGCTCCTATCTCGGAAGAGTTTAGTACGGAATAATCAACTACGAATCCTACCGGAGTTTCAACCAATCCAAAAAGTTTTACAAACCAGGCACAAAGTACTTCCCTTGAACTAAAATTTCTGATTGAATAAATTTCTATGAGAAAAAAGCGTATTAAAATCAGCAATAACACAGCCTACTACC
>CAZWFJ010000175.1:0-9416 GCA_964633135.1 uncultured Puniceicoccaceae bacterium
CTTTGACCTGGTTCCGGTGCCGGTGGTGCGCCCCAGCCATTTTCAGGATGTGCTCCTGGGCTGGCGAGTTTTGCGGGGAAAAGGCTATCGGCGGATTGGGGCGATTTTCCCGTCGGGAAAGGACTTGCGGGTGGAGAATCTCAGGCGCCTGGGTGCCTGGGCGCAATGCCAGGAGCAGGTGCCCCCGGAAGAGCGGATCCCGGCCTATACCTTTGATGTGCGTGACGAACGCACGCTAAGCGGCGTGCCCGCCTGGGTGGAGCGGGAAAGACCCGACGCCCTTTTTGCCCTTCTCGGCGCAAACCTCGACCAAATTATGCCACGTTTGAAGAAACCTCTGCCCGGGGCGGCCCTCATGGATCCCAGTCGACGCTACCCCTGTGCACGGCAGGACGAAGGGGTGATCCAAGACGAAACCGTTCGTCTCATCAATCAACTCGTGCGCTCTTCGAGTTACGGCCTACCGCCACGCCCCGTGCATCACGTCGTGTCCCCGGAGTGGGTGGAGTTCTGAGTTCGGAGTTCTGAGTTGGAGTGCGGAGTTCGGAGTTCGGGGTTCGGAGTTCGGAGTTCGGGGTTCGGAGTTCGGAGTTCGGGGTTCGGAGTTCTGAGTTCGGGGTTCGGGGTTCGGAGTTCGGGTGGTAACTGTGACTTCATCTTGCGGGCGGCCATTAATGAAGCAATGACACACCCGACCCAAATTTTTCTGCACAATCCTTGCGCACTCAGGGTAGAGTTCCGCTTGGACGACGAACGCCTCATGCTCTGGTGGTCGCCCAAGGCCGGCGACTCCTTTGATGCGCGGGATCGCAATTTCTCGAATCGTGACGACCACCTGACGGTTTTCCAGGAGATCACCCTGCAGGACTGCGGCCTGGAGAGCTTTCTCAAGTGTGATTATGACCCATACCACTGCGCCCTGCACTTCACCGACCGTGTTCTTCACATCGCGATCATGCCGGAGACACCAGTTGTGCTTCTGTGGTCGGACAAACCGCAGAATGTCGACTTTAAGACCTTCCGTTATGACGAGGCCCTGGTGGAAAATGAGCGGGAGTTCACGGTGCGGCACCCGGAGGACAGCTACACCTTTGAGTTCAGCGCTTGCCTGGCCGACGGCGACAACGTCGGCGGGTTCCGCCACAGCGTCGTCCATCCCCCGTGGAACAGTTACTACGTGCAGGCCCGACTAGCTGCCGGGCAGCAAATGGCGATCGGCGTGGGGCTCGAAGGCGACGGAATTGCGGCTGAGGCAGCCAAAATCGCGGCAACACCAGCCAGGGAACACCTGAAACGAATCGATGCTCTCCTTGCCCCACTCGAAGCCCAGGGCGAAACCGTTTCGGCCGATTACCCGGAGATCGAAGCACTGCGCCGGTTCAGCGTCCGCGTCCTCCACTCCATGATCGACGACAGCGGAGGATGCCGTGCTTCACTCAAGGCGATCTACTACCTCATCTGGATTCGCGACAGCGGGTTCTCCTTCGCATACCAAGCTGCCGCTGGATGGCCGCACAAATTGCGCGAACTCTGCCGCTTGCTGCTCAGTAACCCGACTACCGCACGTGGCGAAGGAATCCCGGAAGGGCGGATGTTCGGCCAGCTCATCAATCGGGATTACGGCAAATACGAGGAAGACGGCCTATTCTACGTTGTCTGGACATTGTTCACCTACTGGACCCAGACTGGGGACAAAAGCGTGCTCACCGCTGATGAATGGGCAGTGCTTGAAGAAGCGCTGGATTGGCTGGTGCGCTCTATCTTTGACGATGATCGTGGACTCTTCGGTCAACATTTTGCGGACGAGACCCCAACTTGGGGAGCCCGGGATCACTGCTGGGATTACGCCATCGGCAAACCTCAAGGCGGGGCCGATCATGTGCGCTACAAGGGTCACAAAGTCACCCTGATTTACGATCACTACATCAACCTTTTGATGCACAGCTCGTATACCATGCTTGCCGCGATGACCGATGATGATGCCAAAGCGCAGCCTTGGCGCGACAAGGCCGCCAGCATCTGGCAACAACTGGAGCCCTTGTTTGAACCGCGTGATCCTGAGGGTTGCCCGCCGTATGGCGAATTCGTCCTGGAAGACGGTTCGCACGTCAAAGCAGCGGCATGGTCGATCCCGATCGAGACGACGTACCTCTGGGGGCTGACGCTGCCAAACTTCGCCCCGGTCGACCGGATAGACGCCATACGCGCTACGCTGTTCCGCCGGATCGTCGCAAATTCCCAGTTTGTCTGGGTCAACTCGTTTGCATCACTCATTGCCGAGATCGACACATGGGTATTCCCGGAAGAGGAACTCCTCGCGATGCTCCTCAAGATCAAGGAACAGAGCAATCGACCCGGCAAATACCTACCGATGGGCGGAGCGATGCCGGAGAAAATCGACATTCCCGACGGTCTCCTCTACCACGACATCCGGCCTCAGGGATTTGCGATCGGGTCCTTCCTCGCTGCCTGGTCTTCACTCGGCGTCCGCCGTCTTCCCTTCGGTCTGGCAGTGCGGCCCACCACAGCTTTTCAGCAACTCAAGAATTATCCGTGGCAAGGCAAATCTTTGGACTTCGAGTTCGCGGCCAAGACCCGTGCGCCTGCCTTGGAGATCAACGGCATAGCCATTCACGGATCACTCCAAGTCCCGCAGAATGCCCTGCAGGAGGGCAAGAACAGCATCCGCCTGGTGGACGGTATGGACGGCATCCTCCTGCTGCGCTCCAACGTCGTGCTCGAGGATATCGAGCAAAGCGATCAGCAGCTCACGTTCGAGATCGATGCTCGCGGCATCAGCGAACTCACCTTCAACCGCATGCCCAACGAACCGAAACTCCGCACTGCCGATGGCGACAACGATTTGCGCTTCAGCCTCGTCGACGAAGCAGAGCTGATTCACCTCCGCTTCTCCCACATCGGCCCCGTGCGCCTCATGCTCTAACGCCGGATTGATTTTGCCAAGGCGGTTGAATACTTCTTCAGCCTTGCGATAACGCCCAGTATCGACTCTTGCTCAGAGCAAGGTATTGGTTTCTTTATTCAGGGCATAATTTTGCTCAATAATTCTCAAGTGTGTTAATTCATATCTGGCCCTATATCGATTGAACTAACCGATGTGAGCGTAATCGTGCAGCCTCCCATGGCGATGACCGGCTGCGGGTCGTGGGAACCGAGGGGATTCTGGAGGTAAGGAACGGCCAATTGTATCTGGACGACGAAGAACAGCCGCTACATTCCCCGCCCAGCCTGCTTGGCGATGTGATCGCTATTTGCCGGGATCGAAAAGCAGGCGTTCTCTCCTCCCGCCAGACCTTCGAAGTAACCGAAAGCGCCTTGCGAGCCCGGGACGCTGCGGACCGTCGGGTGTCGATCCCAATCTCCGGGCTGAGCGGTCATTTCACTCCGGCCGTTTCTCGAACACGGCCGAAACCTCCCCGCGTCGTGTTGGTAGGGCTGGAAGGCTTCGGTCGGAGCCACGCCAAAACCGCCCTGGAGCTGGAACGACAGGGCCTCTGCCGGATCGCCGGCGGCGTTGACCCCGCGCATGCTTCCCTTGCAGACGATCACCCGCTCAAGCTACGGGAGATCCCCTTGTTCGCGGATCTCACCCAAGCCCTACAGGATGCCGAACCGGAACTTGCGGTCATCTGCACCCCCATCCACACCCACGGACTCTTGGCGGAGTCCGCTCTCCGGGCCGGCTGCTCGGTGCTCCTGGAAAAGCCCCTCTGCGGCAGCCTGGAAGAAGCTCACTCCCTCATCGCGCAGGCCGAGTCCGCTCCCGGCTTCCTCGCCATCGGCTACCAGATGTGCTATCAGCCCGGCTATCGGAAGCTGAAAGAAGACATTCAGCGCGGACGCTTTGGCGCGCCCAAGGACTTTTCGGTCTCCATCCTCTGGCTGCGGCCCGATGGTGGAATGGGTGGTGATTTTGCTGATTTACGAGTTATGCGGGCACGGTGAAGTGTTCCGGGTTGTCTCGGCAGTGCTTTTTCGGGAAGTTGGGCTACGAGGCGCTTTGCTATGAAGGCCAGGCTTGGAGGTTTTCCAAACCTGAGCAAAAACGTCCTTGTCCGGACAGCCTTCGGCCAATTCGAAACGGCTCCGCCGGGCGTCAGCCCGGCCCAGCCCTGTGCCGCTTTGGCGGGTGCAGCGGTCAGTTCGGGGTGCGTCCAGAGCAGATTCGGCCCCTCCGGATCGGGCCAGAGTCCGATGAGCCGCGCACCCGCCTCCAGAAAGACGGCGCAGCCGCCAGTTGCGTCGCGTAGCACCGCGCAGGGCAGGCCGCCGGCGGCGGTGCCGTGGACGATCTGCTGGGGGTTGAAGGGATGGATGAAGCCGGTTTGCAGACGTTCGTGGATGTCATCGCCAACGAGGAAAGGGTAGGTCACGGCGAAATCGGTCTCGATCTGGAACTGACCTTCGCGGCGGAATTCGTCGAAGTCACCTTGCCAGAAGGTGCCCCATCGGGTGTCGGTCCGCTTTAGTTCACCCGTATAAAGCACGTTTCCCTGATCGGGCTGGAGGCGGCCTTCCGCCATGTCAAACGGCCAGCGGAAGAAGCGTCTGTCCCATTGCGGCGGCGCGGAGTTCTCCCGGGGGAGAATGGCACTAGTTTAAGGGAGTTTCCGTTCAAGCTCATAATCGTGCTCTTAATCATAATTCTAATCCAAGCAACTTATGAGCAATGATTTAGGATTTTAAGAATAGAGATTACGATTACGCGTATGATTACGAGTAAGAGGTCGATCTCTACTTAAACTAGTGCTATTCCTCCCGGGGGATGCGGTCGAGGATGTCGCGTAGGTAGAAGGGAACGCGTTCCGGTATCCGGGAAAGATTTTCGGAGGCGGGAGGGGCCATTGCCGGCTCACGCAGTGATCCTTCCCTGATTTCTCCGCCAATACAGCTGTTCTTTTGCGCCTTTGGCATCTCAAACGTGATTATTTGCTCACTTCCTAAGGCGTCGTCAAAAAATTTTCGCAAGTTCTATGGGTGTCCTGAATTTCCCGGAGCACCTGGTCAACGGTGAACATTGCAGCCAGCACGACTGGCTCAACAACCAGCTGCTCTAGGGCGAATGGGGTTTCGACGGGGTGCTCATGAGCGATTGGGAAAGCACCTACGACGGGATTGGCGCGGCCTTGGGCGGCCTGGACCTGGAGATGCCCAACGCGAAGTGCATGACCCCCAAGACCCTAAAGGCGGCTCTGGAGATCGGCATCCTCACCGAGGCTATGATCGACGAAAAAATCCGTCGCCTCCTAAGCCTGGCCGAGCGATTTCATTGGTTTGAGCGAGCTCAGCAGGACGAGTCCATCCCGCTGGATGACAGCAGCTCCAGTGCCTGCGCTCTGGAGATGGCGAGGGAGGGTTGTGTGCTGCTCAAGAACGAGAAAGCCTTCCTGCCCGTCGAGGCAGGTCAACTCTCCAAGGTGACCGTTATCGGCTATCAGGGGCACCCAGCGGTGATCTGCGGCGGCGGCTCCGCCTATGCAAAACCCTTCCACGAAACGAGTGTGCAGGATGGTTTGCGAGCCTTACTCCCCGAGAACTGCGAACTGAGATTTGCGCCCGGCTACACCCCGGAAAAGCTCGGCACTGTGGGGCAGCGACGCATTTTTACGCAGAAAAACGGTGAGCCGGGTGTTGTTGCTGAATACTGGGCAAACCCCCGTCTCGAGGGAGTCCCGAGCCAGACCCAGATACAGGACGATATGTATGTTATGTGGGGCGGTGGGCGGCCTGTTCGGGGCTGGGACCACCGCGCTTTCGCCACCCGCTGGACCGGATATTTTACGGCAGAGGACGGTGGTACGCACACCCTGCACATCAACACCAGCGGGAAAATCACCATCACTCTGAACGGCGACGTAGTGGCCTTTCGCGAGGCGACACAGGAGATCGGACGTTATTTCGAAACGACCATCCAACTGGAGGCGGGGCGGCGGTATTGCCTGCGGGTGGATTGCGAGATACCCGACTGGATCTACAACATGCTGCAAATCGGGATCTCCTCGGAGGCCGAATGGGAGCGTTGGCGCGAAGAGGCGGTCCGGGAAGCAGAGGGAGCGGATCTGATTGTCTTTTGTGCGGGTTACTCCTCCAACAGCGAGAGCGAGGGATATGACCGAGGATTCGCGCTCCCGGCCGGGCAGGCAGAACTCATCGAACGCCTCGCTGCGATCAACCCAAATGTAGCCGTGCTCTTGTTTTCCGGGGGTGGGGTCGATTGCCTGCCCTGGCTCGAAAGCGTGCCCGCCCTCTTGCAGGTCTGGTATCCCGGTCAGGAAGGTGGCCAGGCGATAGCTGAAATTCTGACTGGGCGCGTCAATCCCTCTGGCAAATTACCGATGACCTTCGACCGTCGCTTGGAAGATCGTTCCAGCCACAAGAGCTACCACGACGAGGATGGTGACGGTCGCGTTAGAATCACCGACGGTGTTTTTACCGGTTACCGCCACAATGATCAGGCTGGCGTCGAGCCACTATTTGCCTTCGGTCACGGCTTGAGCTACACTACCTTTGTACTGGGGGATCCGCAGCTGTCCTCTTCGGAGATTGGCCCCGGAGACACACTCAAGATTCGTGTGCCCGTGACCAATACTGGACCGCTTGCCGGAGCCGAAGTGGTGCAGGTTTATGTGGGAGAGGCCCGCCCGACCCTGCCGCGTCCGAAGCGGGAGCTAAAGGCTTTTAGCAAAGTCTTCCTGAAGCCAGGGGAGAGCCAAGCCGTCACTCTCGAATTAGGAGAAAAATCCTGGCGCTACTGGTGCCCAGAACGGCGCACCTGGATCCAAAACCCGGGAGAATTCCACCTCTGTATCGGAACCTCCAGCGGCCATCTCCCGCATCGCCTGACAGCGCACTTGCTTGCAGAATAAGCGCATTGAACCATCCTGGTGTTGGTAGTTGAAGAGTCATCGAAGGATGATTCGGAAAGGTGATTCCCTCGTCATTCGCCCGAAAAAGTCGCGCTTCTACCAGGCACCGACTAGGGATGGAAAGGGGACTGCGGCTTTTTGCGCTCCTCTTCGATCCAGGCGGCCAGATCGGCTTTCTCCTCATCGCTGATAATGAAGAGAATGTTGGGTCGTGAATCGCTCATGCCGAAGAGTCTCCCATGAGGAATTATTCTTTACGAGCAGAAGTTAGCTTGACGCGTCACATTCTTATTGGAAACTACTACCTTTTCGAGGAGGCTCTAGAATGGCCTACTAGGATCCCGCGATATCCCAATGACATTCCGGGCCGTAGAAATTGACGCGGGGCAGCCAGACCTGGTGGGGGGCGGGGGTGCCATTGATGAAATTGCCGTCGCACTCCCGCAGGAGGAGGGTGCTGAGGCGCTCGCAGATCCCGCGTTCCTCGAACTTCAAGTCGTTCTCTTCCATCCGATCACCGGGGAGTTGGTAGAGCTGGTATAGGTTGTCGGAGGGCTGGGTGACTTGCTTGAGTTTCCAACCGTCCGGGGTGACCAGGCCGGGACCCTGTCGGGATGCGAAAAAAACGGCCTCATGTTGCGCTTGGCGGTCGCTCTCGCCGCAGAGTTCCGGCAGGCAGGAGATCCCGTCGCTTTCTTCCGGACACCGGGCACCAGTGATCTCGGCCACCGTGGCCATGAGGTCATAGTTCGCGTAGAGATGGTCGCTCACCCGCCCGGCCTCAATCACACCCGGCCAGCGCGCCATGAAGGGCAGGCGTACGCCGCCCTCCCAGTTCGAGAATTTCTTGCCCGACATGCCGTCGTTGCCGTCGAAGACATCCCCGCTGGTTTCACTTGTGAACTTAGTCGTTACATTGTCGTAGCTCTCGCCGGTATGGACGTTCTTTGAAGGATCGGCCCGCCCTTCCTGCACGTAGTAGGGTTCGTGGCCGTTGTCGGAGGCGAATAGCACCAGGGTGTTGTCCGCAATCCCGAGACGGTCGAGTTCGTCGAGAACGAGGCCGACCGTGTGGTCGAGGCGGAGCACCATGGAGGCGTACTCCTTCTCGAAATCGGTGAGGTCCGGGTTGTCTCGGACGGCGGGATCGATTTCCGGAATAATGATTGGGCCATGGGGGAGTTGGCTGGGGTGGTAGAGGAAGAACGGCTTGCCCGATCCCGCCTGCTCGCGCAGGAAGGCGAGGATTTTGTCGTCAAACAGATCTTGCGAATACACGGCGCGGCCTTCGCGGTTCCAGCGCTCTTCGCAATTCTCGGGCGATTCGTTGCGGGCACTTTTGCCGAAGTCGGCGCGGGTGTTTCCGGGAACCTCCACCTTGGTTCCATTCTCGAAAACGTAGGGCGGGTAGAATCCGTGGCACTGGGCGTGGTCATAGTAACCGTAGTGGTAATCCCAGCCGTGGCGGCGCAATTCCGCATCGGTCGTGGCAAAGCCCCATTCCAGTTTCCCGATCTGGGCGGTGAGGTATCCACTCTCGCGTGGAATTTCGGCCAGAAAGCGCTGCCCCTTGCGGGCACCGAGACTAACGGTATGAATGAGTTCCCCGAGTTCTTCCCGTTCCATGCGGCCCGAGGTAACCATGTCGTAAAGGCCGCCCTGGGTCATAGTCCAGCCGCCGCGATGGCAGTCGTGCGCACCCGTCAGCAAGCTGGCCCGGGAGGGTGCGCAAAAGGCGCAACCGTAGGCGTTTTCAAAGCGCATGCCTTCGGAGGCGATGCGGTCGATGTTGGGGGTGCGAAAGTGGCTTTGCCCGTAGCAGGACAGCATTCCGCGCCCCAAGTCATCGGCGTAAATATAAATGATATTTGGGTTCATAAGAGTCAGTCGTTAGCAAGCTTCTCCGTCGTATTCGGCGATCATGTAGGGGTGTTTCGGGTCGTATTGGCAGAGCGGCACCGGGTTCTCGATCCCCCCGATCGGGCGGACACCGGCGCCCGATGTTTCGATCGCAGTGTCCCCCAATTCAGCCCTGGCTGATATCAATTTGTTTCTGGATATCAGCAGCAACATCGGGCTGTTTGTCAATTACGTTTTTGGTTTCTCCGATATCCCGGCGAAGGTGATAGAGTTCGTTAACCGGCTCGGAGCCGTGCCAGTCTCCTCTCCGGACCCAGAGTTTCCAGTCCCCCTTGCGCACGGGCATCAGTTCATGCTGCCAGTAGTAATAAAAGGTGTCCGCCTGATCGAGGAAGCGCCGGGCCACCAGAAGAGGCAGGTGAACGTGCATGTGGGCAAAGTAGAGGAAAAAGGGGCCTTCTTTGTTGTCGCGGATAAAGCGCACCGACTCTTCCACGTAACGCTCTGTCAGTCCGGCCTGGTCCGGTCGGCTGTCAATTGCAATCGTGCTGCGGCGGTCGCGCAGGGCGTAATTCGGAAAGTTGTCAAAACCGCGCATGAGCGGTGCGCCTGCCGAAGGCGGCGGAAGACCGGAAAGCTGCCGGGTTCCGGGAATGTTCCGGGCAAGGC
>CAZWFJ010000176.1:0-9406 GCA_964633135.1 uncultured Puniceicoccaceae bacterium
TACGATCCCGATCCCGATTTCGATAGCGAATCATCGCTTAACCGAGTGCCATTGGCCATAGTGGCGGCGGCTTTGGAGGCACCGTAGCCATTGATGGGTTCGAGCGGGGCAGTGGGGGGGATGAATCCGTAGCGTTCGCCGCTCCGCCCGTATTCGAAGCAGGAGCCACAGATGACGAATCGATCCATACCGGACTCACAGGCGCGTTTCCAAAGATGCAAGCTTTCGGTGACATTGACCCGAAAAAGATCGTCCCAAGTCGCCCGCTGCGGACTCACCCCGACAGCGGCCAAGTGAACCAACACCTCGCAACCCTGAAGCGCCTCCCGATGATCACCGGATAAATCGCCCTCCACCCATTCGGGTTCGGACGGCAACGGAATGCAGGGACGGGAACCTGGGCGCCTCAGCGCGCGCACGGAATGCCCCTGCTTGAGCGCGGTTGCGAGGAAGTGGGATCCAATGAAGCCGGTGCCGCCTGTTAGGAAGATTTTCAAGTTGGGAGATGGGAGTTGGGAGATGGACTTTATTCACCAAGCGGCGGGCAGATTGCCACGCCTCCAAATCCTAAAATCACACTTTTATTCGATCTCCTATCTACCATCTTCGACTAGGAAACCCCGGCGATTTCGCAGAGAAGGGGCAAATCCTATTCCTCAGGCATCCCCAGAAGGCCTGCACGCTTCAAGCGTGCTTTTTCTTTTGCTGGGACCGGCTTGAATCCTTCCCGCAAGAGATAAGCCTCGATACGGGCCGCCTCCGTCTGCTCTTTAGCTACGTGCTTGACCGACACCTTGACACGGCGGGTGGTTTTGCGATTAGCGGAAGTTTTTGATGTAGCTGGCATAATTTAATCTGAAGTCATCTATAGCAAAACGAAGTGCCTCTGCAAGACTCATCCCAAGAAGCCAATCTTTCTCGAGCAGGTGCCCCTTCGAATTGACGATGTCCAGATGAGGGCAACCATGCGCGGTATCATATCGGGCAACGCATTTCTCGGTACTCTCACTGCCTAACATAAGTCTCACAACAAAGGACACGACCCGCCCCTCGATGGTGGAGAACTCGACGACAATGCTCGTCCTTTCATCCAGCCAGTCTCGATAAAATTTCTCCGGCATAGTCCGCTTCTTACTCTCCTCTCTCTTCTCTCCCCCCTACGCTCTCTGCTTTCTGCTCTCTGCGCCTCGCTCTTCACAAAACTCCCGGATCGTAAGCACCATATGCTCAAGGTGCGCATCCGTCAGGCCTGGATAGACTCCCACGAAAATGGCTTCGTTCATGATACGGTCGGCGCCGGGGTAAGCGGGGGTTTGGAGTTCGAGTTGGGAGTTCGAGTTCGAGGGGGATGCGGGTTGGAGTTCGAGTTGGGAGTTCGAGTCACCTTTTTCCCCACTCGAACTCGAACTATCCACTCGAACTTCGCCAACAACTCTGAAGGAGTTAGGGTTGTCTTTCTTCAGCTGCACGAAGGCAGGTTGGCGGAGGAGGTTGCCGCCGAAGAGCATGCGGTTGCCGACTTTGTGCTCATCGAGGTGGGCGGCGAACGCGGACTTGGTGAAGGGCGCACTTGGTTTGACGAGGAGCATGAAGCCGAACCAGGACGGGCTGACGGCGTAGCCCGTGAGTTCGAGTTTTGAGTTCGAGTTGCTAGTTGAGTGAGTGGTTTTTCTATCGGACGAAGCTATGGATCCATCTTTCCATTGAAAGACGGACTCCATCTTCTCACTCGAACTCGAACTGTCCACTCGAACTGTCCCGCGCTCTGCGGGCGCTACCCAGCGAACGGCATGGGTGGGGAGGGAGAATTCGAAGTAGTGTTCCAGCCCGGCTAGGCCTCTACGAAGAATCTCCCAATTATGCTTTCGCGCTTCGACGAAAGCGGGGAGTTTCTTCAGCTGTTGCCGACCGATGGCCGCCTGTGGATCGAGTGGCTTGATGTTGTAGCCGATGTGGCTGTAGATGTATTTGTGATCATAGCCTTCGGGGAGTTCGCCGAGTTGCCAACCGAATCGCTTGTTGCAGGTATTGTCTACACCGGAAGGACACCAGCAATCGCGCCCCCAGTCGCGGAAGCTCTCGACGTAGATCCGAAGGCCAGCTTTGCGGATGATGTTGATGGAACCGCCCTCCCCCATCGTCAGGTGATGAGGGGGATAGAATGACTGGGTGGAGAGATGGCCGAAGGCGCCTGTCGGCGCAGTTAAGAGTTCGAGTTCTGAGTTCGAGTCTTTGTGGATGGTTGCAGGAGTTAGTTCGAGTTTTGAGTTCGAGTTCGAGTCATCTTTTTCCCCACTCGAACTCGAACTCGAACTGTCCACTCGAACTGCCTGCTTGATCAGGTGCTGCAGGCCGATTGCTTTGGCTTTCTCTAGTGGAAGGGTGTAGGTGCAGCCCAGGGCGTCGCAATTGTCTTCGATGAGCCACAATTCGTGCTTGTGGCAGAACTCGCAGACAGTGGCCAGGTCGAAGGGGTTACCCAGTGTGTGGGCCATCATCACGGCCTTGGTCTTACCGGGAACGTAAGCTTCCTCCAAGCGGGAGAGGTCGGCGTTGCCGGTGATCGGATCGTTGTCGAGAAAGACAGGGACGAGCTTGTTCTGTAAGATCGGGGCGACGGTGGTCGGGAAGCCTGCGGCGCAGGTAATGACCTCATCGCCCGGAAGAAGGCGCTTTTCCTTGGGTAGCTTGTGAGTCGTGAGGGCCGAAACGGCGAGCAGGTTGGCGGAAGAGCCGGAGTTCGTTAGAACGCAGGACTTTACCCCAAGATAGTCCGCGAGCTCCTTTTCGAAAGCCGATCCTTCGGAACCGAGTGTCAGCCAGAAATCGAGGGTCGAGGAGACGGCGGCTTCGACTTCGTCCTCGGTGAAAACGCGACCGGCGTAGGGGACCGGGATGCTGGAGGCGTCGCCAGTTCGAGTTTCTGGTTCGAGTTCAGAGTCTTCGGCCTTTTCTCCACTCGAACTCGAACTGACATCTCGAACTACTTGATTATGTGGATGCCGCGGGTCGATGCCGGGGCGATTTTGAGCGTGGGTCTGGGATGAGAAGTCCCGCGTGTGCTTCAGGATAATGGCTTTCTTGACTTGGGAGACAAACTCCGGCTTCAGAGAAACCGTTAGCCTCTCCAAAATATCGACTGCGATGGTCATGCGCCGATCCGTTCTTACCGCTGAAGGGAGGGGCAAACGATTCGTGGACCGATAATGGTCCTCCTGAATCCGGATCGCCATTGTGTCATCCAGATTTTTCGTAATCATCGCCAGCTCGCAATCCCCGCGCTCATCTGGTACGGAAAGGACAAGTGCCGGCCGGTTTTTGGCCCCTTCCATGTCCGTGTAAGGCCACCGCATGCGAACAACATCGCCCAGATTTAATGACGTGACGCTCATTTCGTCTCAATTAGGCTGTTCAACGCGTCGCCCCAATCCTCATCCGAACGAAACTCTGTTTCGATCTGTGCACGGGTCCAAGTGTCTTCTTCGGCGAAAGCCAAATGAAGTTCCACATTTTCCGGAATTTCGTCGGTGCTCGAGAGAATCTTGAGATGATTTCCTTCTTTAATCGCTGTGATCATAGTGTTGTTGGTCGGTGGGGGATGAGTGATGGCGGATGAGTGATGGCGGATTGAGGATCCGTGCTTCGTCCAGCGTTCGCGGGACCTCGCAGGACCTTGTGGGGGGGGTCGTACCCGCACTGCTTTAGCTGTGTGGTTTTACGCGTTTTCGGGGCGTTCGGTGGGGGCGGCTAAAGCCAACCCCTACGGATGAGGATTTTGCGCTGCGGCCAGCGGGCGTTTTTCCTGATAAGCGTGTCATGAGCGGTGATAAGGAGTCTCCATCGGAGCTAGTGAAAACTAAGTTGTGTATACTTGGATTTGTTGAGCAGTCAAACTCTTCGCTTGGTCGGATGATTGATCGACGGCCCGATACCAATCGACCGTCTTTTTAATTGTTTCCTGAAAATTCCACTGGGGCGACCAGTTCAGCATGTGGTGGGCTTTGTCGGTGGCGAGGTTGAGGAGGGAGGCTTCATGAGGTGCCTTCGGATCGGACTGGTCGGACCATTCTCCGGGCCAGTTCTTCAGTACTTCTTCGACCAACTCACCGACCGGGCGATTGGATTGCAAATTCGGGCCGAAATTAAAGGCGGTGCAGAGATCAGTGTAGGGAAATTTGGCTTGAAACGCGGGTTGGCCATTTAGGCCGCGCCAAAGCTCGGCCGCAAGAAGCAGATAGCCTCCGAGCGGCTCGAGAACGTGCTGCCAAGGGCGGGTGGCGATCTTGTTGCGGACAGGGATGGGCGCACCCTTTTTCAGGGCGCGGATACAATCCGGGATGATTCGGTCGAGTGCCCAGTCCCCGCCACCAATTACGTTTCCGGCACGAGCGGAGGCGAGGGCCACGCGGTGGAAGTTCGAGTTCGAGTTCGAGTTCGCGTTCGAGTTTTCAGTTCGAGTTTTTAGTTTGGATGGGGGGAAGAAGGAGTTGCGGTAGGAGGCGATGGCTATCTCACAGGCCCCCTTGCTGGAACTGTAGGGATCGTAACCACCCATCGGGTCTTCTTCGCGATAGCTGTGGAGCCATTCCTTGTTTTCGTAACACTTGTCCGTTGTGACCATGACGGCCGCAATAGGCTTTGGTGATGCGTTCGAGTTATTCGTTCGAGTTCGAGAGGAGTTAGCCAGGTGGCGGATGGCGTCGAGCAGGTGGACAGTGCCCATGACGTTGGTGGCGTAGGTCTCGACGGGAATCTCGTAAGAAAGGCGGACGAGGGGTTGGGCGGCGAGGTGGAGGACGATTTCGGGATCGACCTCATCAACGTAATCGCGAAGCGCAATGGCATCGCGGATATCCAGCTCCGTGTGATGGATGCGGGTGACCAGGTCCAGCTGATTGAAAAGGGCTGGCCGCGTATTGGGGGCGAGTCCAATCCCGTAGACATTCGCGTCCTCGGAAAGCAGCCACTCGCAGATCCAGGAGCCCTTGAACCCTGTATCGCCAGTTACTAGAACGCGGCGATCACGAAATGTGTTTTGGAAATTCACGGAATATAGTTCGAGTTTATAGTTCGAGTTCGAGTGGTTATTTAACTCGCTGGTATAGACCGACGAAGACCATAGATCATTTTCCCAATTTGCCTCGCTTCATCGATGGCTTGTTCGGAAAGGCCCAGATTGAATTCGCTGAGTGCCTGTGCAATCTGAATTTGGGTGATCAACTCGGCACAAGAACCGGCCGCATAGCTTAAAAAATTTCGAAACTCTTTTGATCCACTTCTTTCAGATCCTTCCGCGATATTCGACGGAATTGAAATCGCGGACCTTGATAGCTGATCCCGTAGCGCAAAGTTATTGGACCTCCCAATTTCCTTCAAAACCAGAACAGCCAGGTTTTTAGAACGCTGCCAAACTTCTAAATTTTCAAAGGAACTCATCTCTCGAACTCTAAACTCGAACTCTAAACTCGAACTCTAAACTACCAAACCCGCCAGGGGGCGGTTTGGTTTTCCCACATTTCTTCGAGCTGAGTTTTATCCCTCAGCGTATCCATGGGGCGCCAGAAACCGTTGTGTTTATAGACGGTGAGCTGCTTTTCGTTGGCGAGGCGTTCGAGAGGGATGCGCTCCCAAGGCATCGAATCGGATTCGACGTAGTCGATGGCGGAGGGTTCGAGAACAAAAAAACCACCGTTGATCCAGGCACCATCGCCTTCCGGCTTTTCCTGAAATTGGGTGATATGGTCGTCCTTGATACCCAGGGCACCGTAGCGCCCGGGTGGCTGGACAGCGGTCAGGGTGGCTTTGCGCTGAGCCTTGCGGTGGAGTTCGATGGTCTGGGAGATATCCACATCGCCCACTCCGTCGCCATAAGTGAAACAGAAGGTTTCGTCACCAATGTAGTCTTTGACCCGTTTGAGGCGACCGCCCGTCATGGTTTCTTCACCGGTATCGACGATGGTGACCCGCCAAGGTTCGGCTTTCTTTTTATGAACTTCCATCTGATTGTGCTCCATGTCGAAGGTGACGTCGGACATGTGCAAGAAGTAGTTGGCGAAATATTCCTTGATGACGTAGCTGCGATACCCTACGCAGATGATAAAGTCATTCACCCCGTGAGCGGAGTAGATCTTCATGATGTGCCAGAGAATTGGACGCCCGCCAATTTCCACCATCGGTTTCGGTTTGAGATGGGTTTCTTCGGAGAGACGGGTGCCGAGGCCCCCTGCTAATAAGACTGCTTTCATTTAAGAATTTTTTTATACTTGGATGCTAAGCTTTCGCATACAATTAGAGGAAGGCCAATGATGCTTCGCATTGATGACCGATGAGTGCCTGCGGCACCGGCGATGGGAAGTGGGAGATGGAGGAAGATAGCGAACATCGAGACGCAGGGAGACCCAAATATGACGTCACGTCTCGATTCTTGATTTCCCTTCGTGCGTTTTGCTTCGCCCATCACTTCGTTCGGCTGAGTGTCGCTTCGCTCGAAAGTGGTGAGATATCACTGGAACAAGCAGGGGATTTTTGAAGCACGAAGAGCGCCGAGCTGGAGATGGTGACGAAGACCGGCAAAGCCGAGGGGAGAACTGGCGAATAGCGAATATCAAAGAGGCAGCGCACGATGCCTGATATTGCCCCCGATATAGGTCATTACACAGCCGCTTTGCAGATCGGATTTGAATTGCCGACCTATGCGTAAGATCAATTCGGCGAGTTGCTCGCCTTTCAAGCCTTCCTCTCGGATCCGAATCACCGAAGGTTTGGAAGAACCCGACATAGCCAGCAGCGCGTGAAAGTCAGAATCCAAGGTTATAATGACTCGATCCTCGCTCATTGCATGTTGGACAATAAGCGAATCCGAGCTCGCGGCCATTCCAATATCTCCCACATGAACCGCATCTTCTTCGACATCGTTGAGAATCTTCGCCGCACTGCGAGGAAGCCCTTGATCAAGCAACCATCTCATCCGTGTCTAAGGTGCGAACCCCATCCGGCAACTGGAGCGCCGCATAGTGCAGGGCTTGAGCGACGTCCTCATCCTCAAGCTCAGGATATTCGGCCTTACGCTCGGCACGGTCGGGATACAATGCGGCAATTTCAACGACCCGGCGGACGGTCAATCGAAGATCGCGGAGGCAAGGCTGCCCATTCATCCGAGTGGGATCTTGGGTGATTCTATCCAATTGCTTCATAGCTTCAGCCTAATCGAGAAGCTTAGCGCTTCAAGGCGGGAATGAACAAGATCGCAATACGGAGAATTTCAATGGGGGCACTCCAAGTTTTCTTGCATTTCTCTCTGTGCTCTCCCTCCGGGGTGTTAGCCCTACGGGCTGGAGGCTGTGTCCTCGGTGGTTTCATCGCGTTTAATTTACCACGGAGTAGGATTGCTAGGGGGTCAGACGCAAAATATAAAGATTTTTGCCTTTCACTGATGGGGGTGGAAAGCGCTGCGCGCGATGGAAAAGGCAGGGGGTCAAACCCCGACTCGCTTTGCGAGTTTCCCTTGCGGTCGCGGGACGGGACGCCTGTGAAACTTTAGACTCCAAACGTTAAAGATCCAACTGTTTTCTCCTGACTTCTGACTTCTGACGGAGGGGCAGTGAAGAACGCTAGCTGAAGCATCGCGCTACGGGAGAGGCTGAGGGGCAGTGAGTACCAGCGGAGCTGGGGACCCTACTTTGCTCTGCGAGCTACGAAGGGCAGGCCGCTTCCTCCTTCGCGCGAGGTCTTCGCGCGAGGCTACGGCGTGACAATGAGTAGTCATAAAACTCTTCGACCACTCCAGCATTCGGGAAATTCCCTCGCGGGAACTGACCTGTGGGTTCCAGGCCAAGAGCAGATCCGCCTGAGAAACATCCGCGACAAAGAAGTCTTGGTCGCTTTGGCGGCGGGGTAGGCGTTCAAAGCGCATCGGCGCGGGCATGGCTGTCAGTTCTTGTAGCAAATCGAAGAAAAGGCAAAGCAGGGGTCAAACGTAGAATTTAAACATTTTGCAGGAAGGTGCGCAAGAGGAGGGTGGCCGATGGGGTTCAATGTTTCCTGTTTTTTCTCTATGCCTTGGTGCTGAGACTAGACGTTCACACTCTTTCAGCAGCCGAAGCAGGGGAGGGAGGGGTGTCCGGGCATGCTGCCGCCCCTGGACGGACCCGGTGGGGAATGACACTAGTTTAAGGGAGTTTTCGTTTAAGCTCATAATCGTGCTCTTAATCATAATCATAATCCAAGCAACTGATGAGCAATGATTTATGATTTCAAGAATAGAGATTACGATTACGAGTATGATTAAGAGTAAGAGGTCGATCTCGACTTAAACTAGTGCCATTCGACCCGGTGGGCGTGTCTCTGCGAGGTCGGTGATGAGTGACCGGAAGGTGCTTGGATCTGGGTGAGAATGCCCAAAGACGATGAGGAAAGGAAAATAGGAAGGTGGTTCAAGGAAAATTGAACAGAGAGACGTGCAAAGAGACGGCGAACCGCCAATGGGGTCAGGGCAATGTTTCATGGTTTTCCCCTTCGTGCGCTTCCTGTTCTTTGCTTCGCCCATCACTTCGTTCGGTTGATTGTCGCTTCGCTCGGGAGTGTTTTCCGACACAGTCGGCATTTCTAGAAATGACTTTCGTCGCTCCTCTACAGGGAGCAATTTTTGTAAATCTTTTAGACTAACTGCGATCTCCCCAATCCGATCGATTCTGTGCGTGGTGACGGATGTACAAGACTCGAATCTCGCATTCTTTACCGCTTTCTCTCACTCGATACCCAATGAGATATTTGAAACGCGGAAAGACCCCTTTCCGGATACCCATTCCGATTTCCGGGCAACTTTACGGATGGTCGAAAACGACTTTTTCCCACCGTCCATATTCGTCGAGAAACGCGGAACCAAGACCAGACTCACTCTCCAAATATAGTGTTGCCGCAATCAATTCCCGCCGAGCCAGCGGATGAAAAGCTATCTTCACCGGATCGCTCGGCGTGCGTCAGCCAAAACGGTTTTGGAGGGAATGCCCGACTCGCCGTTCACATCCATTTCCAAATCCCTCAAGGCACTCGTCTGCGCAAGATCACGATCAACCAAGCGTCGGGTAATTTCCGCTTTTGTGATCGTCTTGCGTTTAACTTTTCGGGTCTTTGGATCAACTATGGTCGCCATTTTCTTAAAATGTCGGGCCGGGTTTTTATTTCAACCTTCTTTTTGAGGAAAAGCGAACGGTGTTGGAAAGACTCAGAAAAAAATTGCGCCAGACCGGCCAACAACGGCCCACAGGAGTGCTTGATGAGGGCTTTTCCGGGGTGCCCTGCTTTTGAGTCTCAGACATTCTCGGAGTGGCTTCTGGTTGCCTTCAGAGGGCGCAGAAGGGCTTCTGACAAAATCGAAAAATACAAACCGTTGATGTATAGCTATTTA
>CAZWFJ010000177.1:0-9313 GCA_964633135.1 uncultured Puniceicoccaceae bacterium
TTTGGGCATGGGGTGAGTGGCTTTTATGGTGCTGGTTCTACGGCGAGAAAGCGGTGATCGCCATCTGAGATCCAGCGGGAGCGGACGCGATAGACTTGCTCGATCAGGCGGGGGGTTAAGACGTCGGTTGGCTTGCCTGTTGCGACCGTTTGGCCAGCACAGAGGATGGTCACCTGATGGGCGTGGCGGGCTACCTGGTTTAGATCGTGCAGGACGAACAGTACGGCGGCCCCGTGTTGCGCCCATTCGCGGGCGATGCCGAAAACCATCTGCTGGTAGGTCAGGTCGAGGCTGGCGGTGGGTTCGTCAAGCAGCAGGGTCTGGCCTGCCGGAGTGCCGAGCTGGGCCAGCACCCGGGCCAGATGCACCCGTTGTTTCTCTCCGCCGGAGAGGTGGAGATATCCTTCGTTGGCGCGATCGAGCAGGCCCACCTTTTCGAGTGCCCCTTCGACGGCTGCCATTGTCTCGACCCTCCGCTCCCGGTAGGGGAGGCGCCCGATTCCGACGACCTCCCGGATGGTGAAGGGGAAGGAGAGCGACGAGCTCTGCGGTAGACATGCCCGCTTGCGCGCGAGTTCCTGCGACGGCCAATCGTCGAGCGGCTTTCCGTGTAGTCGAACGATTCCGGCCTCAATACTCGTTTCTCCGGTGAGTGCTTTCAGGAGGGTACTCTTGCCGGCTCCGTTTGGCCCTGCGATCACATGAACCCGGCCCGCCTCCAGGGTGAGTCCGACCCGATCCAGCAGCAGGCGGCCTCCGGCCCGGACGACGACCTCCTCGGCACGCACTGTTTCGATTTCGTTCACGTTCATGCGAAAGAGACCCCGCCCCGGCGCGCGCGCAGGAGGAGTCCGAGAAAGAAGGGGCCTCCCAGCAAGGCGGTGAGGATGCCGATCTGAAGTTCGGCCGGGGCGACAATCGTGCGGGCAAACAAGTCTGCGATGAGAAGCACGAATCCGCCGAAGAGGGCACCTGCGGGCAAGAGCAGGCGATGATCGGGGCCAAAGACGGTGCGAATCATGTGCGGCACGACCAGTCCGACGAACCCGATGATCCCGCAGAAAGCCACGGTTACCCCCACCATCAGGGCACTGACCACGATCACCGTGCGTTTCACGCGCTGCACGGATACGCCGAGATGGGAGGCCTCCGCCTCACCGAGCAAGAATGCGTTCAGCCATCGATCCTGTCGCAGGGCGATTACGATTCCGGGGAGGACGAACAGAGTCAGGATGCCCACGGTCGTCCAGTTCGCCCCTGCGAGGCTGCCCAGGGTCCAGAAGGTGACGGATCGCAATTGGGCGTCTGTCGCGAAAACCGTCAGCATCAGCCCCACAAAGGACCCCCCGATTGCGTTCACGGCGATCCCGGTGAGCAACATGGCCGGAACATGGGTACGCCCGCGCACGAGCGAGATTTGGTAAATCAGGAATGTCAGACCGACCGCCCCGCCCATGGCACAGAGGGGGAGGGCGAACACCCCGAGACCCTCCGTCCACTCCAGGTGTGCCGCGAGCAGGGGCAGTCCCACGATGGCCAACACCCCGCCCATTGCCGCGCCGCTGGAAACTCCGATGAGTGCGGGATCGGCCAGTGGATTGCGAAAGAGGCCCTGCAAGAGTGCTCCGGAGAGCGTCAGGGCGGCCCCGACGAGCAGGGCGGTCAGCACCCGGGGCAGGCGGATCTCCCGGACCACGATCTCCGGCAGGGATTCCACCTGATCCACAGGCATCATGGCCCTGGCAACCTCCCGCCAGTCCGTCTGCACCGCCCCTGTCGAAAGGGCGGCCCAGGCCCCCAGTCCAGTCGCCAGCCCCAATGCGGCCAAAAGTGCCCACCGTGGCGGACGCCTCTCCTGCGTCCGGCTCCTTGTCGCGAATGGATTTCTCACCGATCTTCGTCGCTGCTTCCTTGCTGAATTCGATCGGCCCAGCGCTGCACCACTTCCCCGAGGCGGGGTCCAAAGGCCAGATCGTCGAGAGGCACACCGTAGACCGCATTCCCGCGCACCGCCGCGACCGCTGCGAGCACCGGACTCTCACGCAAGGCCTGAATCTCGGCGGGGCTTCCGCCATGGCCCTCGGATTCCGCGACCAGGATGACATCTGGATTCATCCGCAGGAGTCCTTCCCGGGAAATCGGCTGAAATCCCGAAAACTCTCCGGCGGCGTTGCGCCCGCCTGCCAGGCCAATCAGGGAGTCCGCCCGGGATCCAGCCCCCCCCGCCATGCCGCCCGAGTCCACCCCCGGCGGCTCGAGAAGAAACAACACCTGCGGCTTATCACCCTCCGCCCCGCTCGACCGACTCACTGCCCTTAGCTGCCGTTTCACCCGGCTCCAAAGTTGTCTCCCTCGCTCCTCCTGCCCCAGGGCCGCAGCCACCCGATCAATCGAGATGCGCAGATCTTCCGGCGAGTCCGGGTCCGGCAGCCACACCACCGGTACCGAAAGGCGATCCATCATCTTCCGCGCCGGTGGCGGCCCCAAGGCTCCAGTGGCCACGACCAGATCGGGTTCCATCGAAAGCACGCCCTCGGGAGAAATGCTGCGCACATAGCCAACCTGGGGCAGCATCCGCACCTCGGGGGGCCAGGTGCTCGACTGATCGACCGCTACGACCCGATCCCCCTCACCCAGTGCCCAGACTATCTCCGTAGCTGCACCCCCAATCGTGACGATCCGCGAGGGGTCCTCTCCCGCTTCCAGCCCAGAGACGGCCGACCAGGCAAACACTACCCAAAAAAGATTTCGAAATAAACGCGACTGAGACATAATCTCAAAAAAATTTCACAAAGCACTTGACTTGGCAAGCCCAAAGTTAGTATTGAGTCTCAAAATCAAAATCAAAAAAATATGAATACATTGCCATCACTTCGTTCCCGCCATGCGGAACTACTGGCGGATCGCCCGCATCTTCGGATTCGCGAAGCGGCCCGGATTCTCGAAGTCAGCGAGGCAGAGTTGCTCGCACTGAATTGTGGAGACGGTGCCACCCGCTTGAGGATTGACCGATGGCACGATTTCATTCGGTCCTTACAATCGTTGGGTCGGGTGATGGTATTGACGCGCAACGAACACTGCGTCCACGAGAAAACGGGCGTATACGAGACCATTCCACTGCGTGGAGAGGTGGTCGGCCTGGTGACTGGCAAGGACATTGATCTGAGGCTTTTTTACGGATGCTGGAGGCACGCCTTTGCCGTGCAGACCCAGGATGCCGGTGGCAAGCCGCTCCGCTCCTTTCAATTTTTCGATGCTGCGGGGGAGGCGATTCACAAGGTCTACCTGCGTGACGAAGCGGGGCTGCCGCGGTTCGAGGAGATTGCTGAGTCTCATCGATCCGAGGATCAATCGGGGGACCAACTGACCCTGCCCTGCGAAGCGAAGCGGCAGGGGAGGGCGGCGTTCCCGGATGAGGAGGCGCGTGAGGCCTTCCTTTCGGACTGGGGCGAACTCCAGGACACCCATGACTTTGTCTCCCTGCTCAAGGGCCATGACATCGCCCGGCTGGCTGCGGTAGAGGCGGCTGCGGGGCACTTTACCCGTCGTCTCGGCAACGATGCGGGCGCGAAACTGCTGGAGGCGGCAGCGGGTGCCGACATTCCGATCATGGTCTTCACCGGGAATCCGGGGGCCATTCAGATCCATACCGGTCCGGTCAAGCGATTCGCCTGCTCGGGCGGTTGGGCCAACATCCTCGACCCGGACTTCAATCTCCATCTGCGTGAGGAGGGCATCGTCTCCTCCTGGATCGTGGAGAAGCCAACCCGGGACGGAACCGTCACCTCGCTCGAACTCTTTGATAACGTCGGCGGGACGATCGTCCAATTCTTCGGCGAGCGCAAACCCGGACAGCCCGAACGGGACGATTGGCGGACCCTGCTTTCCCGTCTCTGAGGATTGGGAGCATCCCGGAAGGGGCCGGACTTCAGGAATCGCGCATCTTTCCTCCCTCTCTCGTATTGAGAATGGGACCTATTAGCAAATAATCCAAAAACCAAAAACCAAAAACCACAACAAGAACCATGGGTCACAGCGACCCGACCAATCATGAAACGATTCACACGAACACTTCTTCCGATAGCAGCGATCAGCGCGCTAACGGTGATTACACCGCTGCATGCGGTTTTCCAGGTGTCCTTACCGGGCACCACTGAGCGTGGCATCTGGGAGGATCTGAATGCCACGAACTATCCGGTTACAGACGGCTTCAACAATTTTGGAACGAACACGGCTGGCTGGACCAATTCGATCGCGGCCACTGGCGGATCTTCGGCGACCTTTGACAAAGTAGCGGGTACGGGAGGATATCCGGCCTCTGCTTCGATCTACAACTTTGTCGTTCCGGGATCGTTCTTCATCGTCGACCTCGATCCGATGCCGGGGATAGACATCGTCGTCTTCCAGACTGACATGGGTGGATTCATGCAAGTGCCGCCGACCCTCTCGGTCAATGGAGGTACCGGGCTGGCCCCGAGCCTGACGGCGACCAAGCCGGGAAATTTCGTTGCCTCCGGGCCATCTGCGGGATCCCCGACGGAAGTATTCGCCTATGAATGGGATCTCTCCTCGGCGGGACCGGTCAACCAGTATCAGATTTCCTGGACCAGCGGCGTTCACTCCTCGAACTCCTTTATGCAAGTTGACACGGGTGACACCTATGCTTCCGCGATACCCGAACCGGCTTCCTTCCCCTTGCTCGGGGCATTGATCGCAGGTCTTGTGGCAATTGGCCGTCGCAAACCTCGGAAACTCCGGTGCGGATGAGGGTTGCCATGTCGAAACTCAAGGCAATCGCACTGGTGGTCGGACTCTCTGCCGCCAACCTTCCGGGAGCATTCATCGTACCGGAAATTCCCTTTGGTGCTCAAACGGAATTCGCCTGGTGGGACAACTTCACCGATCCGTTTACAGACTTTGTCCTCCCGGAACCGGGGGGGCAGGTCGACCCGTTCTCTGCGGGGGAGGGCAACGTGGTGGATCGGGCGGAGGCGGACAACACGGACGCACTTCTTTTCCAGACAGGGACCTCCTCGGCTTTCATCACGAGCACCAATGGGATCTACAGCACCTCGGCCACGCCGCAGCGCTATCTGATTTACGATGCTCCTGCCTTCGAAGCGGATTCGGTCCTCCTGCAAACCTTCACCATCGGGAATCTACCGGACCTGGAAAGTGCCCGCCTATTTTACCGGGAGAGTGTCTCTGGTCCCCTGCTCGCTGCAGGGGGTCCGCAGGGAAATGGATTTCTGCTCGAGGGTTCGGGTGCCTTCGCGATGTGGGAGTGGGACCTCACTGGTGAGACGATTGCCGACTATTTCATCGTCTTTGATGCCAGCGAGAGTGCCATGAGTTTGCAGGAAGTTCAGCTCGATACCTTCGACCAGGCCACAAGTTTTCTCGGGGTAGCTCTGAGTGTCGAGACGAACTCGGATTTCACCACAGTAGGCCGCGTCGAGCATCGCCGTGTCGGAGAAGCCGAGCCGCAGGCCACTTATGAAGAAGGGGATCTAGTCGAAGTCGAAGCGGTTCCGTCCTCTGGATCGGGCCACATTTTTGTGGGGTGGGGTGGGGACCTCACCGGAAACTCCTCGCCCGCTACTCTGGTCATCACCGGGCAGCCGCAGGTGCGGGCGGTGTTCGCGCCTGAGAACTACGAGGGCTGGAAGTTCAACCAGATCAATCCATTCGTCACCAGCCCGCCCTTCTCGGTCCGCGCCGCAATGATGGCGGACCCGGATGGAGACGGCCTTGTCAACCTGTTCGAGTACGCTCTCGGCGGTGCTCCAGAGGATGCATCGGACCTCGCCACCGTGCGTCCACAGGCCCGGACTGGAGAAAGCGGGCAACCGGAATTCTCCTTTCGTCGTCAAATCGCAGCCACCGATCTCAGCTACCGGGTGAAGGTCTCCACTGACCTGGTCAACTGGAACCACAATGGCGACGGGTCGGGCCAGGTTTACACCGAGGAACTCCCGGATCCCGCCTTCAACGGTGATGGTACGGAGACTGTAGTCGTCCGGCCCGTGCAACCGCTCCCCGATGGAGCGTCCGTGTTCTTCCGGCTCGAGGTCACACATCTCCCGTAGTCACCAATCAATTGCCAATCGCATCCATCCACCTGCCATGTCTCATTCTCTCTTCCATTCGAACAAAACCCTCAGCCGTGCCTTCACATTGGTCGAATTGCTCACCGCCATTGCGATACTGGGGATACTCTCCGGCATTCTCGTTGCAGGAGTCGGCTCCGTGCGTGCGACCGCCGAAAAGACTGCCTCCGTCTCATCGGCGCGATCGCTCATCCAGGCCTATTTGTTGACACCGCTTGAGAACAAGGGTCGCTATCTTGAGGGATATGCTGACACCGGGAAAAACATCCGCCTCCCCAACGGACGTTCCCTTTCCAGTGGCAGCGAGGAGGCCAAGCGCTATCCCTGGCGAATCGCTCCCTTCCTCGACGACGGAGTCGAGGGCCTCTTCCCCGGCTCCCACGGGGACTATTTCGAGCAAATCGCCTCCCACAGCCCGTATGCGGCCAGCCTGCATCCGGCGTTTGGGATGAACTCCCTCTTCGTGGGCGGGCACTACGACGGCAGGCAAACCAGCCCCGGATATCGCCCCGGCGGACGCAGCCGGGACCAATCCACCTATCCCTCCAGTTTCTGGGTGCTGCGCCCCGGCGACGCGCACAATCCCTCCAGTCTCATCGTTTTCGCATCCGCGCTCTACTCGCCGCCCGCCGACTACCCGGAGAACGTAGGTTTCTATCGCATCAGGCCGCCCAAGGCACCCGGGCTTCCCTCCTGGGGGAAGTACAATCCCGAAATCCCCGCCTCCATGGGTTTTGTCTCCCTTGAGCACCAGGGCCAGGCCATCACGGCCCAGCTCGACGGCAGCGTCACCACGCTGGACGAGTCTGAGCTGCGCGACATGCGCCGTTGGTCCAACCAAGCCGCGAAGCACGACGACCCCGACTTCGGGCGGTGGAACCAACGATGACTGCGGGCGAATTGTTGGCTACATCTGCTCGAGGGTTTTCCCTTTCGTCTCCGGCACCACCCGCCATGCGTAGAAAGCGGCCAGGATCGCAAAACCCGCGTAGATCGAATACGCGCCTCCGAGGCCGATCACTCCCAGCAAAACCGGGAACGTCATGGTGACGATAAAGTTTGAAATCCACTGGGTGAGTCCGGCGAAAGACAGTGCGGCCCCTCGGAAGCGATTCGGAAACATCTCGCCTAGCAGGACCCACATAACCGGTCCCCAGGAACATCCGAACCCGATCAGGTAGAGATTGGCTGCAATCAAGGCAACGACCCCGGCGACCTGGCCGAGGACCAAATTGCCGTCGGCACCCACCTCCGCGCCTCCGAAAACGACTGCGAGAACGCCGAGGAAGACGGTCATCATGCACGCTCCCATGATCAGCAATGGTTTCCGCCCCCACCGGTCCACGAGGAGGATCGCCCCAACGGTGGAAGCCACGTTGATAAATCCGCCGATGACGTTGATCAAAAGAGCGTCCTCTTCCGAGAACCCGGCGGCCCGCCAGAGAACCTCGCCGTAATAGAAAACCACGTTGATCCCGACGAACTGCTGGAGCGCTGCGATGCAGAGTCCGACCCAAACAATCGGACGCACCTTTCCACTGGTCGCGTCGATCAGATCGCGCATTCGCGGACGTTGGCCCTTCGTCAGTGTCTTTTCAATCTCGCCGACATGGACTTTGGCCTCCTCGGCACTGGAGACCGATGCCAACACTCTCTCAGCGGCCTCCGTTCGTCCGGCGGCCACCAGATAACGGGGGGATTCCGGGATGAACAGCAACCCGACAAAGAATAGCGTCACCGGCACCAACTCGGCCCAAAACATCCACTGCCAGGCCTGAAAGCCCCAGATGAATGGTTCCGAAGCTCCGCCCGCCGCACTCGCGATCAGGAAATTGATCAAAAACGCCGAGAAGAGACCCAGCACGATGGCCATCTGCTGAAGCGTTGCCAAGCGGCCCCGGTAAGCCGCCGGGGCGATCTCGCTAATGTATGCCGGACTGATGACGCTGGCCGCACCGACCGCGAATCCGCCCAGTATCCGGTAAATGACAAATTCGATGGACCCCGTGGAGATCCCCGACCCCCACGAACTGATCCCGAACAACACGGCTGCGGTAAACAGGGCGGCCTTCCGTCCGAAACGGTCGGCGATGCGCCCGGCGAGAAATGCGCCCGCCGCACACCCCAGGAGCATCGAAGCCACGTTGAACCCACTCGCCACATCGCCCGCATCGAAGGCCTTCTGCAATGCGCTGACCGTGCCGTTGATCACCCCGCTGTCGTACCCGAACAGGAAACCGCCGAGGGCGGCCACGCAGGAAAGCAGAATAATACGGGGCAGGGGACTCGCGGGAGGAGGGGTTGGCATCAGAACGCAAAGAGGACTTTATTCGGAGAAGGCTTGGTCTGTGCGGGCGGCGAGGATGTAGTCGTTGCGGTGGAGTCCGCCCATCTCATGGGACCACCAGGATACCTCACAGGCTCCCCATTCGGTCACCAGTTTTGGATGGTGCTGTACCTCCTCGGCAATTGCACCCACCCGATTGGTGAAGGAGAGGGCCTGCGCGAAATCCTTGAAGGAGAATCGCCGCACCAATCGGTCCACTCCGTCGACTGTTTCCACGCGCCATTCCGGGATTTGCTTCCCAAAATCCGCCCGTTCTTCCTGGGTCGCGGGTTTGGCATCCGCGCGGCATGCCTCGCATTTCATCTGGCTGAGGGATGGATTACTCATAGGTCCATAGTAAATGCCCTGCGCTCGGGAAAGCCAGCATTTTTTCGGAGGCGGATTCGCACGGGCACGGTATTTTTATTTGAGCCGGTAATTTGAGATGAGTTGATAAGCGAAGGCGGGATTGCTTTGAGCGGTTTCGATGACTTGTTGCCAGGAAAGGTGGCTCAGTCGGGAGGCTTTGATGGCGAGCAGACAACATCGGAGTGTGGCGAGATTGGCATTGATGATGGCGGCATCGGGGGCGGAGTTGTGCAGGGCGTCGGCGGTGAGCTTTTTCACCCAGTGCTTCCTTAACTTGCCGTGTTCATGGGTGTCCCAAGCTGCTTTCTCTTTTGTAACAGATTTCCACTTTTGTTATGCCACACGGGCGGTCACAATCCGGAATTTTTGCTGGACTCACAGCAAGAATACGATGGGTGTCCTAGCCCGCATTGTTCACCAACTGGATCGAAGATAGGATTTTTCCGGTATTTCGGTGAACATGATTTGGCTGCGGCGGGTGGTTCGCAGGCAAATTGTGGCAATTATG
>CAZWFJ010000178.1:0-9253 GCA_964633135.1 uncultured Puniceicoccaceae bacterium
TCTGTATTCATACGGACATCTAAGCAATCCCAACAACCGAAGTAAAGACATAAATAGCTATACATCAACGGTTTGGATTTTTCGATTTTATCAGAAGCCCTTCTGTGCCCTCTGAAGGCAACCAGAAGCCACTCCGAGAAGGTCTGAGACTCAAAAGCAGGGCACCCCGGAAAAGCCCTCATCAAGTGCTCCTGTGGGCCGTTGTTGGCCGGTCTGGCGCAATTTTTTCTGAGTCTTTCCAACACCGTCCCATGAGGAGGGCAGAACTCTGACTGGTTCTTTTGCTCAATGGCGGCGTTGCTCCTTAGTCACAGATGACATTTATGGTCCATCGCTGCGTCTTGACACCGAACAAAATACCGTGGTCATATCGCCACACATATTTTCGTCCAGGCTCTTAGACCGTCAGTCGATAACTTCGGATCTGGAACGGATTGAGACGCACGGTTAGCTCTTGGATCGAGTTCTGGAATGCGGTGCCGATAGGCTCTTCCATAGCATTGACTTCTTGTAGACAAAGGGGGCGGTTGAAGTCCAGACTTGCTTCGATCTGGATGCCCCGGCGCTCGACCAGGCGCAAGATTTGGCCATGGCCGTCTTCGGCTTGCTTGAACGCGGCGACCTCGACCCCGTCGCCCTCCAGGCGGAAGGGGATTTGCGGAGTGGTCTTTGTGAGGCTGTGGTCGTCGAAGCGCAGGGGGGGCTGGTTCAGGCGGGCAGCTTCCGCCAGGATCTCCGGCTTGGGGTGCGCCCCGGTGTGGGGCAGGATTGCGTAGGTGAAGGTGTGTTGGCCGCGATCCGCTTCGGGGTCGGGGAAGCGGGGTGCGCAGAGCAGGGAAAGGCTGATCTCGCCGTCGACCGTCCGGTAACCGTATTTCCCGTCGTTGAGCAAGGCGAACCCGGCCTCCACTTCGGAGAGGTCGGCGTAGCGGTGACCGCAGACCTCAAACATGGCCGCATCGCGACTTGTATTGGCGTGAGCGGGACGCTTCACGTAGCCAAACTGGATGTCGTAGGCGGCCTCGCTGGCTCTCAACCCTGTTTCAAAGGCGACCCGAAGCATCTTGCGGTCTTCACGCCAGTCGACCTCGGTGCGGAAGTCGAGACGGGCGGAATCCTCACAGAGCCGCACCCGTTGTCGAAGCGTGGAATCACCGACCTCAAACTCCAGCTCCAGTTCCTGGAAGACCGGCCCGCACCTTTTGGAAATCTTCCGGCAGGCTGCTGTCTCAATCAGCTCGTCCAGGTAGTGGATGTCGAGATCCCATGCCTCCCATTGGGCCGGATTGTCCTGGTAGAGCCGAAGCTGGTTCCCCGCGCCTCCGGGCGGCAGAAATTCGCGGTCGTTTTCTCGCAGCCGGGCCGAAACGAGCGTGCCGGTGGGGTCAAATTCGTAGCGGACCAAAGCGTTCTCCAAGACCAGCTCGTCGGTCCCGTCCGTCTGCCCCGCTGCACCCTCGAAACTGGTCCGGTCCGCGTCGACCCGGAACTCGCGGAATCCGTGCGCCGGGATGGCAACCCGGATCCAGGCGGTTTCGCCATCGTCTTGCACCGGGATTGCAGTGCCGTCCTGCCCCACCAGAACTCCGCCTCGCGCATCCTCCGGCAGAGCGACCAGGCCCTGATAGGGACAGGAGAGCGGGTTAAAGAGGACAAACGCCCCGTCCGTGGCGGTCAGGCAACGCTCTGCCCACTGGCTCTCCAGGGCGGTGCAGGAGCGGGCGGCCTCCTCAAACTGGCGGCGCGCCTCCCGATAAACCTCATGGACACTGCTCCCGGGGATAATGTCATGGAACTGGTTGAGCAGGAGAGTCTCCCATAGCGTGCGCAATTCCTCCACCGGATAGCCGTCGGGGCCGCAGGCGGAAAAGAGCATCTCCAGTGCGGCCAATCGTTCCTCCATGCGGCGGTTTGCGCGCTTGATAAAGGCCTGCGAGGTGAGGGTCTTCCGGTGCAGTTCGAGGTAGAGTTCTCCCCGCCAGACCTCGAGGAGTCCGGCCTGCTCTCTCAGCTCGTTGAAAAACTCCTGGGCCTTTGCAAACCGCACTTTCGGCAGGCCCTCGAGATCGGCTTGACGACACCCTCTCTCAATGTGCATCGGGTGCGGGCCTCCGCCCCCGTCACCGTATCCGAACAGCGATAGCATGGAATCGAGACGATCTTTTTCGGCAAAACGGGCTTGTGCCTTGCGCAGTTCACCGGGGGTCAGGCCGCTATTGTAGTTATCCTCGGGCGGGAAGTGGACGAGCACTTCGGACCCGTCAATCCCCTCCCAGCGAAAGGTAGTGTGGGGGAAGCGGTGGAACTGGGACCAGGAGATTTTCTGGGTCAGGAGAGATCGCACTCCGCAGGCACGCATGATCTGGGGCAAGGCCGCCGAGTAGCCGAACACATCCGGCAGCCACAGTATATCCGGCTCTTCCGCAAAGGCGTCGCGAAAGAACGCCCGCCCGAACAGCATCTGCCGGATGAGCGATTCACCGGAGGGGAGATTCGTATCGGACTCCACCCACATCGCGCCCTGAACCTCCCAGCGACCGGCCCGGACCGCTTCGCGGACGCGCTCGAACAGGGTCGGTTCATCTTCGCGGATCCAGTGGTAGTGCAACGCCGCCGACGCGCCGAAAATGTACCCGGGGTAGCGGTCGATCAAATCAAGCTGGTTGGCAAAGGTGCGCACGACCTTCTCCCTGCTTGTGGCGAGCGGCCACAGCCAGGCGGTATCGAGATGGCCGTGCCCGACCGCAAAGACCGTCGGCGCGGAGGCATCGGCCCGGGCCGCCAGGGCCGGGCGGAGCGATTTGTGCGCAGCTTTGAGGTCGCCCGGTTCCCGCCCGAGGGAATCGCAGGCGAGGCGGAGCGCGCGAAACACCCTGGCACCGCGCACGGAATCGGTCGGCAGGCTCTCCATGAGGTCAATCAAAACCTCCATATCAAAATACAGGTTCCAGACAGTCGGGTCGTACCGTCCCATGCGGCAGCGGTGGAGAATGCCCTCGGGAAAGCCTGTATCAAAGAATCCACCTGGGATCGGCTGATCCATCCGCTCCTCCCCCGGATGGGTCATGCAGGCCGCCTCGATCCAGATCTCGAAGCTCGCCCCCGGGCGGGCCACCCGCCCGAGATCCAGAAGCGGGCGGGCCATCTTCCATGCGGTGTCGTCGAAAACTCCCCCGCCAACGAGGCCATGGAGGATTTCTCCATCCGCGTTGCGCACCAGTGCCTCTGTCCCCGTATCCATCCACAGAGTCGCCTCCCCGGGCTGCCAAGATTCGGGCACACTACCGCAGACATGGAACCAGGCTCGCGCAGTTCCCGAACCCCATGCATCGCCCTCCACGATCGCGCCAAAGGTCAACTCTCCGAGCCGTTCGAAGGGCACCCGGTGATCGTGCCGGGCAACCTCGCAGACGAGGGGAAGCGTCTCGGAGAACAAACGCGTCCCCAGCCGGCGGTGATAGTTTCGAATACGCTTTTTATGGTGGGTATCAAATTCCGGAAACATGGGGGTGAAAGGTAACGAGTTTACCACCGGGGTGAAGGGAATTTTCCAGATTTTGTTTGCCTTAGCCTCTTCCCGCTCCAAAAAACCTGACTGCAATTGAAATAACTGACCCATGACATTCGACCAGAAACTCCGCCGTCTCGTGGCCAAGCACGAGCTACTAGTCACGCAGCCGAATCCGATTGATGAGGATTGGTACAATGGGGTCTTCACCCGCTACCAGCACTGCGTGCTGACCAATGAGCACGCTCCGGTATTCTGGCGCTACGACGTCGACCCGGAAACGAACCCCCACCTGATTGAGAGGCTCGGTGTCAATGCGGCCATGAACTCCGGGGCCACCTACCTCAATGGGAAGTTCTACCTTGTGCCCCGCATGGAAGGCCACGATCGCAAGAGTTTTTTCGCCATCGCCGAGAGCGATAACGGGATTGATAACTTCCGGTTTTGGGACAAGCCACTCGCCCTGCCCGAGAATCCGGACGACGGCACCAACCTTTACGACATGCGATTGGTTCAGCATGAAGACGGCTGGATTTACGGCATCTTCTGCGTCGAGCGCCGGCCCGAGGACGCCCCCGCGCACGACATGTCGGTGGCCGAGGCGCAGTGCGGACTCGCCCGCACCAGGGATCTCAAGGAATGGGAACGTCTTCCCGACTTTCAGAGTCCCTCTCCCCAGCAGCGCAACGTCGTCCTCCACCCGGAGTTTATCGATGGCAAATACGCCTGGTACACACGCCCCCAAGACGGCTTCATCAGCACCGGATCGGGCGGGGGAATGGGTTTTGCGCTGTCCGACGACATCAACCCGGCGATTTGCGGCGAAGAGAAAATCATCAACAAGCGGGAGTACCACACTATCAAAGAGGTGAAAAACGGTGCCGGTGCGGCCCCGATCAAGACTCCGAAGGGCTGGCTCCACGTTGCCCATGGTGTGCGCGCTTGCGCCTCGGGCCTGCGCTACGTTCTCTACGTCTACGTTACCGACCTGAACGATCCGACCAAGGTGATTGCCGAACCGAGCGGCTACTTTATCGCCCCCTATAAAGGGGAATATATTGGCGACGTGATGAATGTAATCTTCAGCAACGGGATCGCGGTTCGGGGAGACGAGATTTTTATTTACTACGCTGCCTGCGACACTCGGCTCCATGTTGCCACCACCACCATGGAGGTGCTGCTCGATTACGCCTTCAACAACCCGGCGGACCCGTTGATGACCGGAAAATGCACCCGTCAGCGAATCGCCCTGGTCGAGAAGAATCTCGCCTATGCCGAGGCGAAGGGTCTCGACCTCGGTCAGGAAAGCACCTGGCGCCAATAATCTTATGAAGCGGCTCCCATCCTTCCTACTCGGATGCGGTCTCCTAGCGGCGTCAATCGCGATCACCTCAACACTTGCCGCCGAGCCGGAAGCGGAGAAACCTGCGCGGCTGATCCTGGCCCCTCAGCACAGCCACGAGGTTTCGCCGCTGCTCTTCGGTCAGTTCTTGGAGCGCTTTGGCGCAAAAGCGAGCGGCACTGGCGAACTTGGCCCTCAAGCGGCCTTGCAGCCGGGAGTAAGGGAAAAAGCATCCGATACTCCCGCCGGGCAGATCCCAGAGAATTCGAGCTTGGAAAGACTTGATCGCCTCCAACCGGGCGTGGTCGAGGCACTCAGCGAACTGAACGCCACCATCATCCGCTTTCCCGGGGGTGGTGCGGTTGCCAGCCTCTACGATTGGACCCAGCTCATCGACGATTCGCCTCTGCGCGAGGACCCCGCCCGTCCGGAAGGATTCGAATTCGGACTCCCGGAATTCTTCGCCCTCTGCGAAGCCCTCGGCGCCGCGCCTTTGCCCGTGGTCAATTTCCGCTCGTCGGTTTGGGGCACCCTACCGGGCCAAACCGCTCTCAGCCCCGAGGAGTTTGCCGCCGGGCTGGTCGCCTACTGCAACCTCCCGGTTGGCGCGGATCTGCCTGCGGGCATGCTCGACTGGCCCGCAATCCGGGCCGCCAACGGCCATCCCGAACCCCACAATGTCCGCTATTTTCAGATCGGAAACGAATGGGTGGCCTGGCTTCATGCCACCAGCAATGTGCGGGAAAAGATCGGCTTGGAGGCCTTTGCGGACGATGAGGCCTTTGTCGCTCACGTCAGCGAAAACCTCCTCTCCATGATCGAGGCGATGCGGGCGGTGGACCCGCAAATCGAGATCATCATCGATGCCGTGATGTGGGAGGACTCCCATGAACCGTGGTTCCGCGCGATCCTCGGCGACGAACGTATTCAGACCGCTGCCGACTTTGCGACCGTCCACCTTTATCGTCCATGGGGCGTCAACAAATTCGAGAAAGACGGAGACCCGGTTGAGGGCGACCAGCTCAGCCCCGAGGAGATCTGGTACTCGGCAGTCGCCGCCCCCAACATCGACCAGGACGGCCAATCCGTCCTCCGCAGCAACTCCTGGTCCCTGGCGAGGGAAATGGGCTGGCGGGTAACCCTGACCGAATGGAACTGGAACGGATGGGGGGTGGAACGCCGGGGCGCGACCCTCTGGCCGCGTGCCCTCGGAGTCGCCGGATTCCTCCACGCCCTTCTCCGCGAGGCCGAACACATTGAGCTGGCCACCCAATCCATGATGATCGGAAATCACTGGATGATCAATGGCGTGCGTGTCGATCCCACTGGCGAGGACGCCCCGTTTGTTCTCCCCTCCGGTCGACTGACTGGGTTCTACACCGAACACTCCGGGGATCGCTTTGTGCCCGTGAGCCTGGAGGATGTGCCGGTCCGCCCGCAGCCCGTCTCCATGGGGAGCCTGCAGGCCACCCCAAGCCTTGCCCTAATTGACGCCGTGGCCACCGAATCCGATGAGGCAGTGTTTCTTCACCTCATCAATCGCGACAAAGACCTCCCCCACCCCATCCTGCTTGAACCGACCGACCGCCAGTTCGCGCCGGAGGGATTGGTCCACCGGATTGTGGGGGGATCGTGGAATCCCGTTCGGAGCCTTTTTGTCAGTCCCGGACAGTTCGAGGAGAGCACCGGGACAATCTCACTTTCCGACCTTTCGCAGCCTATTGAGCTACCCCCGGCGTCGGTTACCATTATCGAACTGCGCAAGGAACAGCCCTGAAATTATTTTGGCATTTTTGTTGCACTCCCCCGCTTCCTGTGATCGACTTCTATTTGGCCGGGTCCTATGCAACGCAGGACCAGTGAACCCCGCCAGGCCCGGAAGGGAGCAACGGTAGCTGATGTCCGCGTGTGCCGTAGGGTGCCTGGCCTTTTTTTATTTGCCTCCGGGATGAACCGAGGCGTAGACTTTGTTCAAAGGATAAACGAAGGAGAGGCCCCGCTCCTTTCAAATTCACACTATGATTGATATTTGGATTGAGGTGGGTATGGCTCTCTTTGCTGCGGCACTGGCCGCTGTGGGGGTAGTCCTGGGACTCAGGCGTTGGCCTCCCAAGCGGACCAGACAGGAATCGTCGACGTCCAACCCAGCTTCAACCGAGTTGCAAAAGAGGATCGAACGGGTGCGGGTCATCCAGAAGGAGGCAGAACGGGTGCAGCGGGAGGCAGAGGAGAGCCAATCGCGGCTGGAGCAACAACTGCTCGAACTCTCCGGGATGACCCGGGAAGAGGCCCGGGAAGAGATCGCAGAGCAGGAGAGGAAGAATTCCGCCGATTATCTCGAACAGCTCCGCCATGATCTGATCGATCTCCCGGAAAGCCAGATTGAGGCGCGGGCGCGGGCTGTCCTGCTGGCAGCGATGCAGCGTGTCGGGTCCAGGCCGATGACAGAAGAGACATCCACCACAGTCACCTTGCCGAATGATGACATGAAAGGCCGCTTGATCGGGCGGGAGGGGCGCAACATCCGCAGCTTTGAATCCGTGACCGGGGTTTCCCTGCTGATCGACGAAACCCCCGACACGGTACTCCTCTCCGGTTTTGATCCTGTCCGCCGTGAGATTGCCCGGGTGACCCTGGAGACACTGATCAAGGATGGCCGCATTCATCCAGCGAGCATCGAAGAGAAGCATCAGGAAGCGATGGCGGAAATGGAAAAAGCCGTCATAAGTCTCGGCGAGGAAGCGATCCGCAAGCTTCGACTCGGCTCCGTTCATCCGGAAATTGTTTCCCTGCTCGGGAAACTGCACTTTCGCCATTCGTTCAACCAGAACACCCTCGATCACAGCGTTGAAGTAGCCTTTCTGTGCTCCCTGCTCGCCTCCGAAATTGGCTTTGATCCGGCTCTCGCCAAGCGGGCCGGACTCTTTCACGACCTCGGCAAGGCGATCAGCCACGAGTTCGAGGGGAGTCATGCCGCCGCAGCCGCAAAAATTCTGCGGCATCACGACGAGTCAGCCGAGGTGGTCAACGCCGTGGCTGCGAGCCATGAAGAAGTCGCCGCCGAATCCCCCTACGCTGGCCTGGTCATGCTGGCCGACAGCATCTCGGCCGCCCGCCCGGGAGCAAGAGCCGACTCGACCGAAGGCTACATTCAGCGCGTCCGCTCCCTCGAAAATCTAGCCCGTGGATTTGAGGGAGTCAACGACTGCTACGCCCTCCAGGCCGGAAGGGAGATCCGGGTGATCGTCGATCCAGAGAACGTTCCCGACGAACAGGCCAAGCGGCTAGCCCTGCAAATTCGCCACCGCATCGAGAACGAACTCCAATATCCCAGCACGATTAAGGTCACCGTGATCCGCGAAACGCGGTTTTCGGAAACGGCAAAGTGAGCGGGGAGACTCTGGGGCGGAGTAAGCCGGAGCGAGCTGCGGGGCAAAAACCGGCCCCGTTCAGAACCGGAAACCAACCGAGGTGGAGAGGCGCGAGTCCCGCATTTCGAGAGCGTCGCCGATCGAATCATCGTAATGGACCTCGTAGGAGAGCTTGAAGCTCAACCGATCGGCAAAGAGAGTTTCGAGGTCAAGATTCATGACCGCTGAAAGATCGTCTGCCTCCGTGCGCTCCAGTGTTGTATTGAAATTCTGGGAGACCACAAAGCTATCGGTAACCGTCCAGGAAAGATTTTGATTCAAGTTGCCCATCAGGTTCAGCCGATCCTCAAACGGCCCATGAAAGGAATAGTCGCTGGCGAAGCCGGGCACGATTTCAAAACTCAGCGCCTCCCGATCCAACAAGCGCAGGCCGTATCCCACGATCTGGCGATATCCACCCGAATGGGGTCCGAATCTACTCTCATCAACCAGGGAGCGGCTTTCCAGAAACCCAATGCTGCTGACGTCGGCCCGGTAAGTCACATTCACCCGATGATCTGTGTCCAATTCCGATCGATCCAGAGAGGATGCCGGAAAAAATCCGTGATGAATCGATACCAACGGGCCCCCCTCCTCCATTTCGTCACGAAGAAGAAAAACACTCTGCCCCGAGGGGGAGTAGGTCCAGGTCGACTCCGGCGCGGACTCCGCTACCTCTTCCGACAAGTGATTCGGGGAAGAAAGGAGGATGTCGGGATCTGCGGATACCACGGATGCCACAAGAGATACCCCGCACCAACACAGGGCAATCAGCAATTTTCTGACGTATCCGCTCTTCACGTAGGTCAGTCAAGACCCGATCGAGAATAAATTCAAGCACGAAAAACCCACCCGATCGCTCTGGCACGGTCTTTTTATTTAGGGTCTGTCAGAAAATAACGGTAGCAATCGGAATGGCTCTTAGCTGAACAGATTCCTTCCAAGCCCCTTCCCGACCGTCAGACCGCCCCAGTCCGCTCCCTCCATTTCATG
>CAZWFJ010000179.1:0-9122 GCA_964633135.1 uncultured Puniceicoccaceae bacterium
GACCTCTGCAGCTCACTGTTTGCTGCTACCGCGTGATCTAAATGAACCAATCTCGGCGCAAGGACATTCTTGTCCTTGGCTTTTTCACACCTTCCCCCTACATTTGTAGGGTCCATTTTTCCTTTCAAAAATCTGTTTTCTGTGGGAAATTAGAATTCTCACTCAACCGCTTTTATTATGACAAACCCCAGCACCTTCTTCGCACGTCCGCGTCTGGCTTTCTTCGCGCTCGTATTTTTTACCTTTATCTTCGGCGGGCTTCAGGCCCAGGAGTTCTCCTGGCAAAAAGACTACGCCCGCTTTGTCGCACCGAACGATCTGCAATGGCAGCCCGAGTCCTTCGAATTTCAGGCGGGTGACACCGTGCGCTTCATCGACTACGAGGCGGGCGACGACGGGAACAGCGGCACCTCCGTTCAGGATCCCTGGAAGCACCACCCGTGGGACGGACGCGCAACCGGGGATGCGAAGGCTTTCGAGGGCATCGCGACCTATGTCTTCAAGCGCGGGGTGCACTACCGGCTAGAGCCGGGCGTGGGGAATCCCGCCTGGGTCGCCGATGAATCCGGGGAACCCGGCAATCCGATCCGTCTGACCAGCTCGCCCGAATGGGGAGCGGATTTCCGGTTATCGCCGGCTCGATTCCCATAACCGAGGAATGGCGTCGCGCCGGAGCGGGCGATGTCCCCGAGCGCATGGATGTGAGCCAGCAGACCGTGTGGTATGTCGATATGGAGGCTCCGCCTTACCCAGGAGGAAATGGCAAAATGGAGGTCGTCCTCTTCGAGGTGCGCCCGGATGGCGAAATCAACAATCTTTACCTGGCCAGCGATGTGGGCTGGGAATTGCAGAGCACGGATTTTGCCCTGCACCACTGGAACACCTGGGACGAATACCGTCGCATGGGAACTGGCAAAGGCAAAAAATACAAGGACGAGGCACTCGCTGGCAAGCCCAGGGATTACTACGATGGTGGCACCATCTGGAGCCAATACGCCTGGGTGATTGCGAACCCGACGCCAGACCCGATCAAGCCCGGCGACTACGATCCCCGTGGCTTTATGGAATACAAGAAAGGCAGCGAACCGGTAAATCCCGGCACCCGCTATCTTATCGAGGATCTGCCGCAGTTCCTCGACCAGCCCGGTGAGTATTATTATGACGAAGAAATGCAACGCCTCTTCGTGCGGCTTCATGATGAGCGTGATCCCAATAACTCCCGGATCGAGCTTTCTACTGCCCTCGATGTGTTGCATATCAACAACCAGAGCCATATCGAAATTTCCGCACTGGCCTTCCGCTTCAACGGCCGCCGCAAGGGTCCCTTCTGGGAGGACAGCCACGTGATCGAGGCAACTGGCAACATCGAGTCGTTCATTGTCAAAAACTGCTTTTTCGAGTTTATGGCCAATGACGCCATCGCTGTGAAGACACCCCCAAACCACCGCATGGGGCTGGTGCGCATCGCAGATTGCTCTTTTAATTGGATCAATGGTGGCACCGCGATTAACATTAATGGATACACTGCCTCCAACAAGATGGAGCCGACGGACCGTATGTTGCAGCTCGACCGGGCGGAAGTGCTCAGAAACCGTGCAACCAACATGGGTCTTTACCGACACGACGACAGCAAATGGTCGAATGTGCAGGCGATCAATTCCAGCTTCTCCACAGAGCTGTTAATGGCCGGCAACATTGTCGATACGACCTGGGGTTCGGGGCTGGTGTCCCAGGGCGGCATGATCGGGAAAGATATGTTCGGGGCTGATTTTCCTCTCATCCGCTACCTCATTTTCCAAAACAAAACCGAGAACAACGCGCTCGCTGTGAACGACTACGGCGGCATGTCGCTCTGGCAGCACGGCAGCATTTATGCATTCAACAACATTGTTGGCAACTCCGTCGGTTTCTGGCCGGGTGGTTTCTTTAACAGTGGCGACGGCGGCCTGAGTTACCCGATTTATCTGGACGGCGGCTTCAAGATATTCGTTTTCAACAACATCACCTGGGCGCACCCCTACGGATCCACCCTCTACGGCAGCGACAAGCCGGCCTTCTTCAACGTCTTCGGGTTTATGAACCCCTTCGTCAACAACACCGTTTACGGCAACGGCCAAGGTCTCGGGGGCACTTCCGGCAATCGCAACGACTATCTCGGCAATCTCTTCGCCGACGTCAACAAGACCTTCATCTCCGTCAATCACGGCGGCAACCCCTCCCTCATCGGCGGGGACGACGACGCCTCCAGCGGGATCGACGGCGCCGCCACCTTGGCCTACGGCCACAACCTGTTCCAGGGCAAAGCCAAAGCGGGTGTCGTGGCCAGCATCAAACAGGGTGCGCAAAAGGATGTCGAAGCCGACACGATCCCGGCACTGCGCAAGCAAATGCAGGAATATCCCATGCGCTACGCACAGCTCGGCGAGAAGGATACGACCTTCCCTCTGACCAGCGGCATTCCGGAAGGCAACCCAAAGCCAAGTGCCGGAGATATGGACCTGCGGCCAGCAGCCGGCTCCGCTGCGATTGATGCCGGGGTGAAATATTTCGTCCCCTGGGCACTCTACGGCACGGTCGGCGAATGGTATTTCAACGCCAATCATGCCGATCCTTCCCTTGTTCTGGACTACCATTACTATCCATCCGAGGCGCATTTCAATCGCTCCATGTATCATCTGGTTCCGGCCTATGAGTTGAAGTTGAATCAGGCCACGCTGGAAGATTACACGGAATCGGAGTCCGAAAATTGGAATTTGGGTGCCTTGACGTTCGATGGCAGCCGTTACGGGCGCGTCGATGGCGCGGGCATGAAAAAGGATATTCGGCTGACGCCGGACGTGCTTAATCCAAAAGCGATCAAAGATCGGACTCCGGCCGCTCCCTGGCGTAAAGATGGCAAGGATCTGGTCTTTCCCGCCGAGCACCGCAACACCCTTGACATTGACACCTCGAACCTGCTCGTCGAGGCCATCCTGCGCACCAGTGCGGGGGGGCAGCCCATCGCGGGCAAGCACGATGGTGGCTCCGGCTACCGGCTTTACATTGATCGGGAAGGCAAAGCGGTTTTCCAAGTCTCCGCAAAGGGCAGCCACAGCATGGTCGTTTCCTCGGACTCGGTCAGCGACGGCACATGGAAGCATGTCATCGGTGAGATCGACCGGACATCCGGGGCGATGCGCATCTACGTGGACGGTCGTCTCTCGAGCGAGGCTAAGGTGGAACTGCGGGCTGGTGCATCGCTCTCGAACTCGTCCGATTTCCTGGTCGGAACCGACTCGTCCAAGCAATTCTTTCTCAACGGAGCACTCGATTTCCTCCGCGTCTCCACCGGAACGCTGGCGGATGCCAAGACAAGTATAGATGAGCTTTACGCCTGGCAGTTTGACGACGGCCCCATCCTCCGCGACTTCGCCGGACGCGAGCCGACAGGCGGACGCCGCGACATCGGTGCCCTCGAACGCTGAGACTCGGTCTGTCCGCTTTGCTTCTCGACCAATACTTACCAACGTTCGACCGTGAGGGCATGCAGATCGTATTTACCTTAGCCACTCATTAATAATCCCATCTTCCTTCAGTCCCCTTCAATTATGCGACAACACAGAATCCCACTCCTTGCCGACCTCCAGCTGCTTTTCGCGATCCTCACTCTTTTCGGGCTTGCCATGATTCCCTTGGCCACCACGGCCCAAGAGACCGGCAATGGCACCCCGGCAGCTGAGAGCAGCACGGGCGATGCTGCTGAGAGCAGCGGGGACGAGGAGCCGGAGTTCACACTCGACTGGGTGGCAGAGATCCAGAAAGGCGGTATCATCTCAGTTTTTCTCGGCCTTCTCTCAATCCTCGGGGTCGGATTTCTGCTCGACCGTTTGTTCAACGTGAAGGAGGCCAATTTCGCCCCGGCGGAGCTGCACAAAAAGACAGTCGAACGGCTCCGCAAGAATGACTTTGAGGGCGTCCGCAAAGTGGTGGGGGATGAGAAGAACATCTACGCGGACGTGTTGCGATTCCTGCTCGCCAACGACATTCAAACCATGGAGGAAGCCAATGTCGCCGCGACCGACATCGCCGGACGTGGCATGAAGGGGCACCAGCAGCGCGCCTATATGCTGATGGTCGTGGCCAGCGCTGCACCGCTCCTGGGGTTGCTCGGGACGGTTATCGGCATGATCGAAGCTTTCGGGGTCGTGGCGGTGGCCGGTTCGATGGGTGACGCGTCCATTCTCGCCGACAGCATATCCAAGGCACTGATCACCACGGCCATCGGCCTCACCCTCGCCATCCCCTTTCTCATGTTGTATCACTACTTCCGGGGCAAGACCTCGAAAATGGGCACCCTGTTGGAAGAGCGTGTCACCGAGGCACTCTACGCCTGGTTCAAGACCACCCGCTGAAGCACTAAATCCGCCATCAATCCCAGTTTATTCCGTAAACGGATTTTCTTATGCGTATCGAAGATGAAGAACTCGAAGATGGCATCGCGATGGCACCTTTGATCGATGTCGTCTTTCTTCTGCTGATCTTTTTCCTCGTTTCGACCACCCTGACCAATATCGACAAAGAGATCGAAATCGACCTCCCCGAGGTTCAGGCCACCGAGCGGGTGAAAAAAGAAGAGAGCGACTTTCTCGTCATCGGCATCGACGCAGACGGGCTACTTTATGTCGATGGCGAAGAGGCCACCCGAACTTTCCTGCGAACGAGCTTGCGGGATATCAGCGAGGAGGAGCCCGACCGCCGCATCCGCCTCGACGCCGACCGCAAGGCACCCTTTCGCGTCGTCGCCGAGGTGTTGGACCAGATCAAGGTGCTCAACCTTTCAAATTTCGGGATCAAAGCGGCGGAGGAGAATGACGAAGGTGGGGACGATGGCGTAAGCGCAACTTCCAATCCTTCCGAGACCTGAGGCCGGCATCATGAAACAATCTCGAAGCAATTTTTGGATCCTTTTCTCGGTCCTCCTCCACGTCATCGTGATCTCGGCGGTGCTCTACACTCCCCTGCGTGAGGCCTTTGTCGAACAGTTCCAGGTGCCCGATGAGCCCGAGGCGGAGGAAAAGAAAAAGAAGGAGGATCCCGAAAAGGTCGAGGAAATCAAAGAAAGCATCGTTGAATCGAAGAAACGCGTCCTGGTTGACCGCCTCGACGAACTCTACGGCTTGGAAGTGGATCTGCTGGATTGGCGCCGCCGGAAACTTTCGCAATGGCGTGAATTCAAGGGAGGCAGAGGCGATCTTTTCCAACAAATGCTTGCGGAAACTCCTGCGGCGGCCGAACCCTTTCCCAAAGAGCAAGTGCAACTGATGGGCGTCGCAGGGATTTACCGCAAAGCCATAGGAAAGGAGAATAGCTATATCGGTGAGGTCAACGTCATCCGTGGCCTCGACATGGGCATGCGTTTCGACATGGCCCTGCCGGATGCCCTTGAAACAGCCGACATTCAGCGCAAGACGATCAACCCTGAATTGGCGGGGGAGATGGAGCGAACGCTGGCCGCTGTCGAGTCCGTAGAGGGGATCGAAGACTTCGCCGAAGCGGCCGACAAGGCAATCCGCGAACTCGATATGGCCATCCAGCGGGTCAACGACTTTTTCTACGAGCTGCGCCAGCGCGACCTGAGTGCCGAGGAGGGCATGATGACGGACCTCCCGCCGACCACGCTGGAGGAAATGGAGATCCCGGAAATCGATATGGACGAGCTGCTTGGCCTCACGCCGGAGGAACTGGCCGAGCTGGCCGCCGCCCAGCTCGCGCAGCTCAGTCCCGAAGAACTCGCCCGGCTGAGCGATGAGCTACTCGCCGCGCTGACAGCGGAGCAGCTCGCCGCCCTCGGCCTGGATCAACTCGGAGTCCTGGATCGTAATCAAATCGGTGAGTTGAATCCCGAGGCCATGCAAAGCCTGAGCCCCGCGCAGCTCGCGCAACTGGCCTCCCGGAAAGGCCTTTCCGCCGAGCAACAGCAAATGCTCCAGCAGATGATGGCGCAGGCACTGGCACGCGAGGGCGAGACAACCGGTGAGGGGATGCTGCCATTCACCGGGGAGTTGGGCGAGGGAGAAGGAGCGCTTCCCGAAGGCCAGGGCGAAGGGCAAACCCTTGCCGAGATTATGGCTGAGATGAGTCCGGGACAGCAGCAGGCACTCATGCGGGGTGCGGCAGCTCAGGCAAACACCCGGCAGAATCCTCAGAACATATCCGATGTGTCGCAAATGATGATGGCTGCGCAGGGCCATGGTTCCATGGGTGTTGAAGGGGACGACAGCAATATGGCCCGCTTCAACGTCGGCGAGTATCCGCTTTCCCCTGGCGATTACGCCGTGCCGGCCGAGCGCGTGGAGTTGATCCCCAGAGAGGTCGTCATGGCCAACGCCGTACCAGCCCGCCGCATAGTGGTCGGCGAGAGCCAGTTTAACCGCCGCGGGATCATCTACGTGGACAGCTGGTATATGATCGGCCCGTTCGAAAACGACGGAAGATACAACTTCGACCGAAAATACCCGCCTTCCATCGAGTTCGACCTCGATGCCGAATACAAAGGCAAGTTCGACCAGACAGTCCGCTGGAATTTTGTTCAGACCGACGAAATAAAACAGCCGGTTTACCCCCTCGCCGACCGCGCCGCTTACTACGCCTACACGGAACTCTTTTTCGAGGAACCGATGGAAATGTGGGTGGCCTTCGGCAGCGACGACGCAGCGAAATTTTGGATCAACGAGGTGCCCGTCTTTGAAAGCCGCCAGAAGGGCCATGGCTGGATGATTTTCGAAGGGCACCGGAAGGTCTTCTTCAAAAAAGGACGCAATGAAGTGAAGGCCCGCGTCGAAACCGGGCCCGGCATCTCCAACCTGTCGATGATTCTCCTCCCCATCACCGAGCGAACCGGTGACGGCAACACGCCCTAGCCATTTTAACCCAGGCGATTTGATATGCGACTCCCCGATGAAGAACCCGCCGGCGAAGTAGATATGGCCCCTCTGATCGACGTGGTCTTTCTGCTGCTGATCTTTTTTCTCGTGGCGACCCAGCTCTCCGAATTTGAAGATCACCTCGAGTTCGAGATTCCGCGTTCCGAAGCGGTTTTGCAGGTATCCAAGCGATTTGAAATGATTCCGATCCGGCTCGACGACAATGAAAGGGTTCAGATCGAGGGCGCGCGCGGCGCTTTCAATCTACGGGATCAGAAGCTCAAGGATTTCACGAAAAACCTCGCCGAGGATGTCGGCCTCGAGACCGAACTCTTCATCAATATCCACCCGGAGTCGGAATTCGGCAGCGTCACTTATCTCGTCGATATCTTCAAGCTGATGGGCTTTGAGAACATCGAACTGCGCACTTACGGCATCGACGGCGATTTCAAGGAAAAGTTTCGCGAGCTGGAGCGGGTCCGCTCCGAAGCCGTGCAGGAAGCCCTGCGCGATCGAAGGTGACGTGAGATACGCTGCCTATCCCCGGCAGAGCGGCGGTTGGGTGCCCTTGCGGCGAATCAGGAAGACGAGGGTTCCGGCCAGGGCGAGGGCGCCGAATAGCGCGAACGTGTTGGGCATGGTGAGGATTTCGGCCAGGAGACCGCCGAAAAATCCCGCCAGGCTGATCGCTCCGAGATTGCACAAGCCGAAGGCCGAACTGGTGACTCCCCGCCGGGCGTCGGGCATTCGGGTGAGCAGAAGGGTTTCGAGGCGCAGGACCGAGACCATGAAGGAGAATCCCGCGATCAGATTAAGGGTCATGGAGAGGGCAAGGGAGGTTGACAGGCCGAGGCCGATCACGCCGCCCGCCATCACTGCCTGCCAGAGTATGGCCGCACGGGCGTTCGGTGTCCGGCCTCGCCAGAGCATGAAAATGGATCCGATCAAGGCCCCGACACCAAAGGCACCCATTAAAAGCCCGTAGGTCTCCGCTTCGCGGCCGAAGCGCTGGCTGGAGAGCGAGGGCAAGAGTTCCAGCACGGCGGCGCGTGCCACAGCGCCGACAGCCAGCACCCCGAAGACGGGGAGCAGTCCTTTGCCTGCTGCGATGCGGAAGGCGGTTCTCCAAAAAGCCCCTTTCCCGCAGGAGATCAAGGTTCAAACGTCGGGCGATTCGGCTCATAGAAAAAGCATTCAAGACGGCAATTCGAAAATTTCGACGAAAGGCGAAAGCGACGCCAGCCGGTATTTGGGGAGGATGATGGTCATTAGTCAATTAACGGAGCAAGGACATTAACGGAGCAAGGACATTCCTGTCCTTGGTATTGGAGGGCCTAGCCAAGGACAGGGATATCCTTGCTCCGTTGGGCGGGCATTCAGGATAGCCCCGAGGATTCAGCACCCGCTTCTGATCTCAGGAAGGCAGGCTTACACCTTCGATCCAGAGCGGGGGGACTGACAGCAGCAGCGGCTCGCCGAGGAGGCCGGTGCGGCGCAGGCGGATGGATTGTTCCAGCCAGTCCACGGCGAGGGTGCCAATCAGGCGAGAGTTGCGGGTGTAGCCGGCCGTGGCAGGTTGGGGCCTTGTGGTGCCCGACGACGGCAGGAGGAGCACGGCATGGCCGCGTGGGCGCAACTTCTTTGGCAGGGCATCCAGCCAGCTTGCCTCGCGGGTGCTGATTATGATCAAAGCATCGGGCCGGTAGCTTTCGATCCAGTGGCGAAACTTGGAGGATTCGCCCCCGGGTTGGACCAGGAAGAGACTTTCGGACTCGAAACCGCCCCCGTCACATTCCGTTTGCGCTGCGATGAAACCGGCCAGCCGTGCGGCATCGTCGGTGTGCGCCGTCGGGTGCCAGAGCACGGCCCCAATGCGTCGGTAGCCGCGGGCCAGCATCTTCCGATAAAGTTCGCGCACCATCCGGTGCTGGCGAGGGCGAATCGACATGATCGGTTCGTTCTCAAAGTCCGAGGTGAGCGAAACCACCGCGAAACCGGTGAAATCGAATTCCCGGAACCAGCCAGGATCCCCTCGGTGAAATTGGATCAGGATGCCCTGGTAGCCCTGGGCGAAGAGACGGTGCCGCAGTGCCGACACGCTCGATTCCTCCCGCACCTCGAAGTCCCGCACCACGAACCCGCGCTCCCTCGCTGGATCTGCGAACAGTTTCAGAGATCCTGACTCCTGGTAATCAAGAAAGCGTGATTTATTGTCCGAGA
>CAZWFJ010000180.1:0-9036 GCA_964633135.1 uncultured Puniceicoccaceae bacterium
GAAATGGTATCACCGCCAAGCCCTACGAGTCAGGATCTCTGAAACTAGTGCCATTCTGGCCTTGGCCCCCGGCCCCCAAAGCGATGATTGAGCCGAAAGGGATCGGACGGCAAGCCGGTCCGACTACGAAAGAAAAACTGTTACAAGCTACTAGAACCCAAACGATATTGATGTACCCCAGTAGAGGAAATCCTGGTAGGTGCCCTCCTCGCGCCCCGAATAGCGCACCCCCAGGGAAGCCGACGAGAACGGGGTGAACTCGTAAATGAGATTCGCATATAATAATCCGAACCCGAACGTCTCCGATGGCTCTCCTGGTACTTCGTCGCTGTTGGCGTCCCGGGCGTGTCCAAGCCCCAGGACGACACCGATCTCGAAGAAACTCGATTCGCCCAGCGTATAATCTTTTTGAACAGACAGTTCCAAGAGAGTCTGCTCCGTAGCGAAATTGTAGTAGGCAAACAATGACGGGCGCAACGGCAGATCGGCAGCGATACCGATGAACGGCTCCTCCTCACTGCCGGGCATTGCCCCTTCGTCGGGAAACCAATAGTAGATGAAGCCTGTCCTCAACGAGAAAATGGGGGTAAGGGGAAGATGATAACCGCCGTAGAGGTTCACCTCGTTTAGCGGATCCCCCGATACGTCCTGGCTCGCCCAAACCCCTAGATACAGGTCACCGGAACCCAACGGATGGCCGGCTTCCAGGCTGGGCTGAAACGAGGATCCTCCCATTTTCTGACCCCGAAAGATGTACTCAGATTCAAAGGACAAAACGGTCGAGAGGGCGAGGTTCTCCACCATCTTCGCACCCTCCGCACGTTCTCCCTCTGCAATGGCGAGAGTCAGAACCAGAACCACACCAGAGGCAGGCAATTTCACAACTTCCGCTCTCCCGTTGGGGTAAACGAGAGTCCGAATACCTCTTCAACAGACGCAGGATCCAACGTCTGCCTCCGACTGCTCCCCGACCCCTCGATCAGTGCCTCCGTTGATGCGCTCTTCTTCAAAAGATCGCTCTGATCGACTCCGCGCAGACGAAAGAGAAGCTCGGGTTCAGAGTCGAGGCGTGCCCCGATTCCGTATAAGACGGCCGCCACGTGTTTGCACATATCGGCCCAGTCCATGCAGTTGCAATTAAAACGCATTTCCCCGGGCTGAGGGAAAAGGCCCCGCACCGGATCGGTCACCCGTTTCATTACCTCGCTGGAAAGACGCCCCGTCAGCAGCTCTATCATCGAGCCGATCTTGCCCCGGCAATCAGCCAGAATCGCTTGCCATATTTCTGGATTCAGCGGATCGAATCCGATGGTCAGCTCATAGAGTTCCGAACCTAGCACCATGGCACTCACCTCGCCCGAGGCAATGTCCAGGTGTACAACTGCCCCATTCCGCACGTAGCTTCGCCCCATGGGCAGCCGGCTTTCATAGTCGCAGTGCAATTCGAGGTGACGACACCATGCGTGCCCCCAAAAACTCCTCGCGATCTTGCCCCGCGAAGAGATCCCGGAGACCGAATGAGGATTCATGCCCTGATTCTTCAGCTTGCGTACCTCTTTCTCCGCCCTCTCGCGCAATTGGCCGACTGTTGCCCGAGGTTGATCACCATCCCAGCTCATTGCCTTCTAGTCCTTTGAAAATGGCAGAATCACAAATTCGAGTAGCTCCCGAACTCCAATCATGGTCAAGGACTTTTCGTCGTCGCAGCCGAAAATCTATCGCCCAAGCATGATGACTGGTTGAGTTTTTCCTCCGCGCGGAGATCCAGTATGGGAACAGGAACACCCGCGAAAAATCCTCCTCCGCCCTGCTCTATCCATAAAATAAGACTTTTCTCCAGCAATCGAAACACTCAATCTGGTGTTCTCATGAATAAACTCACCATTACACTCACCTCCCTGCTAGCCAGCTTTGCCCTTCTCGGATGCAACGAAGAAGAGAAGTCGCCTGGCTCTCAGGATACATCCGCTCCGGCCGCAACTCCGGCTGCGAATGCCGCCGCTCCGGCTGCGAATGCGGCCGCTCCGGCTGCGGATGCGGCCACTCCGGCCGCAGGCGCGACTGCCGAAAAATCGGCTCCGGCGAAGAAGCCGGGCGAAGTCTCGAAGCTTGTTGGGGATGCCGAATCCATGCTCAACGAGAATCCTCAGTCGGAAAGCGGTCTCAGCCAGGTTTCGAAGATTTCCGGCTTTTCGGACACGTTGAACAGCACTTGGAATTCGATCAAGGGAATGGACTACGCTCAGAAGGCGACCTTCTTGAAACAAGCCTCCGATCTCGTCTCATCGGCAAAGAAGCATATTGGCATGTTGAAGCAGATCGCTCCCATGATCACGGGCGGTTCCAGCGGTGCACTTATTGAGCAGATCTCCGGCCTGACCAGCCAGGTTGGCGGCCTCAGCAGTCTCGTCAGCAAGGGCCAGGGCATCGCTTCCGGCGACTGGGGTTCCTACAAGGATCAAATCGGCTCGGCGATCAAGGGTCTATCCGGTGGCTTCTCCGGCCTGAGTTCTCTGGTCAAATAAATTCGGTTCGCGGCACGCCGTTCCTCCGGCGGGGGGAACGGCGATCGCCGCTTTTGCCGATCTACGCTCTATTTAGGAAACATCCTCCGCATCGGAAACCCCTTTTTCCCGGAGGTGCTCCTCTGTTGCGGGTTCCAAATGCACAAGTGCCCGGATGACCTCCGGATGAGTGCGCAGGATTTCCTTCTTCACCTCTTTCGCGATCTGGTGGCCCTCCTCGACCGAAATGTGTGGATCGACCTGCAGGTGAAGGTCGATTTCATAGAAATCACCCACTTTGCGCGCGCGAAAATCATGATAGGCCCGCGCCCCGCGGATCGGAAGAATGTGCTCACGCAAATCCTCAACGATCTCCCTCCTGGGTGCAGCATCCAACAGGTCATTCCCCGCTTGCCCACAGATCCCGAAAGCTTCCCGGATCAGCCACACTCCCAGTACGAGCGAGAGAAGGGGGTCCAGGAAAGCCCACCCTGGTCCGCCGATCCATATCCCCACCAATGCCACGCAAACGGCCAGAGAGGAAAAACTGTCCGTGCGGTGATGCCAGGCATTGGCCATGAGCAAATCCGAGTGCATTCGCAAAGCGGCCCGCCTTGTCCACCAGTACATCAACTCCTTGCTCACGAGTGAGAACAGAGCCACCCAAACGGCCCCCTGCGCAGGGGTCGCCCACTCGCCCCGCTGGAAGTCCATCACAGCCGAAACCACTAGTCCGAGTGAGAGAAAAAGAAGAAGAACGCCGATGAGCAGTTGGGCAAAACTAGCGAATTTGTGGTGCCCGTAGGGATGATTTTCATCCTCGGGAATTTCCGCAACGGCCAAGCCGAAGAACACTGCCAGATCGGAAACCAAGTCTGTCATACTGTGCAGTCCATCTGCCAACAGAGCACTGGAGCGAAACCAAAACCCGGCCGCAAGTTTGGCCGAACCCAAAACGAGATTCAGCCCAAAACTTACGAGCGTTACCGTATATCCTTGCCTGTCCTCACGCATAACGTTCACCGGAAAGGGTGACAGGCAAGCTTCGGGGAAGCGATCCGAATTGGCGGGCCGTGCGACCTCATCGGCACGGCCAAAAGGAGCTTACGCCTCTGGTGCGACCGCTTCCTCCGCGACGGGGGCTGCGGCGACCTCTTGCGGTGCTGCGCGGCGAGCGCGGCGGATCAGGCTCCGCACCGTGTCAGTCGGCTTGGCACCATTTTTTTGCCAGTAATCGACTCGATCCAGATCAAGCCTCCACTGCTGTTCCTCCGACTTGTTTTGCGGATCGTAAATGCCGAGCAACTCGACGTAACGCCCATCACGGCGGGCAGTGTTCTCTGCAACCACCACCCGATAAAACGGATTGTGACGGTTGCCGTGTCTTTGAAGTCTGATCTTAAGAGCCATTTCTTGAAAAAGAGAGGAGAAAGCCCGAAAAGGGAATCGATGTCAAGACTTATGCAAAAATGGAAAAGAAATTTGGATTCCTGCAGAAGAATTGCTCGACAGACCCACCCTGTATCCATGAAAAGCTCTCATGCTACAAGCAGGAATCGTAGGTCTGCCCAACGTGGGAAAAAGCACACTCTTTAATGCCCTGACGCGGACGCGGAAGGCAGAAGCGCAGAATTATCCCTTCTGCACGATCGAGCCGAATGTGGGAGTGGTCAACGTCCCCGATGATCGCCTGGAGCCCCTCGGTAAACTGGCCAAAAGCCAAAAGATCATCCCTGCCGCCATTGAGATGGTGGACATCGCGGGCCTGGTCGCCGGAGCCAGCAAAGGCGAGGGCCTGGGCAACCAGTTCCTCGCGAATATCCGGGAAGTGGATGCCATCGTCCAGGTTGTGCGCTGCTTCGAGGATGCGGATGTCGTCCACAATATGGGCGAGATCGATCCCGTCCGCGATATTGAGGTAATTGAGACCGAGCTGATCCTCGCCGATCTCCAAAGTCTTGCCAGCCAGGAAATCAAGGTGCAGAAGAAGGCGCGCGGCGGAGACAAGGAGGCGGCGAAGCAACTGGCTCTCATCCACCGCCTGGTTCCCCACCTCAATGAGGGCAAGGCGGCTTTCACCCTCCGGCTTGAAGAGGGCGAGGAGGAGATTCTTCCCCGGCTCAACCTGCTCTCGGCCATCCCCGTTCTGTACGCCTGCAATGTCGCGGACACTGACCTGGCCGATCCGTATTCTCTGCCGACAGTCGAGGCGGTTCGCGCCCATGCCCGCGAACGCGGCGACGCCCGAGTCTGCGTCATCAGTGCGCAAACCGAATCCGAATTGATCGATTTTTCCCCGGAAGAGGCCCGGGAATATCTCACCGAACTCGGAGTCTCCGATTCCGGGGTCAGCGAACTCATCCAACAAACCTATCGGCTTCTCGGTCTCGCTTCCTACCTCACCGCCGGCGAGCAGGAAACCCGCGCCTGGACCTTCCGTATCGGCATGAAGGCTCCGCAATGCGCGGGCGTTATCCACACCGATTTCGAAAAGGGCTTCATCAAGGCCGAAATCGTTTCCTATAACGACCTGATTGCCGCTGGCAGCATCCAGGCCGCCCGCGACGCCGGGCGCTATCGGCTGGAGGGCAAGGAATACCTGGTCCAGGATGGAGATGTCATTCACTTCCGATTCGCCTGAGAACCGACGCCACCTGCTCCCTCTTTTGCCTCAGAATGACCGTCCGGGAGAAGCATTCATGTGAGAGGAAGCATCCGGGAAGCAGCGAGGCCGCCGCAGGTGCAATGGCACTCGGTTAAGGCCTGAATCGAAATCGCTTAACCGAGTGCCATTGGCCTCTAAAGCCTCTGCGCCACTGCGCCTCTGCGCGAGACTAAATTCTCCAAATGTCTAGTATCTTGTAACAAAATCAATTTCGTATCAAAGCGTAGTCGGGTGGCCTTGGCCCCCGGACCCCAAAGCGATGATTGAGCCGAAAGGGATCGGACGGCAAGCCGGTCCGACTACGAAAGAAAATCTGTTACAAGATACTAGTTCCTGGCCATGTTTCATGCTCAAAATGAAGGTATTTATTACTGTTGAAAAAATTTGTTATGCACCCTGGGGACAGAAACCGGTGCGGTCTTTCTTGCCTCGGAGTGGCATATCGATAGAACGGTCCAGATGTCCAAAGAAGTACAGACCGACTCCGAGAACCAGCTTCGCCAGGTTCGGATTGAGAAGCTCAACAGTCTCCGCGAGGCGGGAATGGACCCGTTTCGCGCCAACGCCAGCCAGGCCCACACTTCCCGGGAGGCCCTAACTCGTTATCGCGAGGAACTGTCCGATGAGGAGCAGGAGAGTGTCTCGGTGGCCGGCCGAATCGTGGCCTTCCGGGTAATGGGGAAGGCAACCTTCCTGAAACTCCTGGACCGGGATGGGAAGATCCAGTGCTACGTGCGCCGCGATGAGATTGGCGAGGAGGAGTACGCCCGCTTCAAAAAGCTCGATCTCGGCGATTTCATCGGGGTGACTGGCAAACTTTTCAAGACGAAGGCGGGTGAGATCACGGTTCGGGCGGAGTCCTACGTGCTCGTGTCAAAGTCCCTCCGTCCCCTGCCCGAAAAATGGCATGGCCTGACCGACGAAGATCAGATCTATCGCCAACGTTACCTCGACTTGATCGTGAACGACGAATCCCGCCAGCGTTTTCTCTTGCGCAGCCGCATCATTGAGGAAATCCGGAAATTTCTCTGGCAGCGGAACTTTGTGGAGGTGGAGACCCCCGTCCTGCAATCGATCCCCGGTGGCGCGGCGGCCCGCCCCTTCGAGACCCACATGAACGCGCTCTCCTGCGACTTCACGCTGCGGATCGCCCTTGAGCTTTATCTCAAGCGACTGCTCGTCGGCGGAATGGACCGTGTCTTCGAGATGGGCCGGGTGTTTCGCAACGAGGGGGTCTCACGGCGGCACAACCCGGAGTTTACGATGCTCGAACTCTACCAGGCCTACACCGATTATCGCGGCATGATGGAGCTGGTACGGAGTCTGATCCTCCACCTCTGCGAGTCGGCACTCGGCAGTACGACCGTACGCCGCTACGATGGGACCGAAATTGACCTGGCCAGCGGCTGGAGAGAGCGGCGCTACAAGGATCTGATCGTCGAATGCACGGGATGCCCGGATTGGTTTGAACTCTCCAAGGAGGAAAAGTTGCAAAAGACCGCCGCAATGGAAATCGAGGTCGATCCGAATGCAGAAGATTTCGAGGTTACCAACAACATCTTCGAGAAGCGGATCGAGCCGACCCTGATTCAGCCCACTTTCGTCACGCACCTGCCGAAAGAGCTGATCCCGCTGGCAAAACTCAGTCCTGAGGACGAGTCGACGGTGGAAGTATTCGAGCTATGCATCAACGGGCAGGAGATCGCGCCGGCCTACTCGGAACAGAACGATCCATTGGCGCAGCGGCGGATGTTTGAGGAGCAGGCTGGAGAGGAGATCCAGAAGATCGACAACGACTTTCTCATCGCCCTCGAGCACGGCATGCCACCTGCCGGAGGCATGGGGATCGGGATTGATCGCCTCGTCATTCTGCTCACGGGCGCATCCAACATTCGTGAGACCATTCTCTTCCCGCCGATTCGCCCCTCGGCCGGCTGACTGCGCGAATGCGAAAAGGATGTCCATTTCCCTCGATTCAATTCCTGCCGAACATTCGTTCGTAATCCGAGACCTCGCCCGGTGCATCCGCGAGGCGGGAGGGAAGCTATTTCTGGTGGGCGGAGCGGTGCGGGACCTTCTCTGCGGGAGAACTCCCACCGAGTTCGACCTGGAGGTCTTCGGACTCACCCTGGGGTCCATCCGCAAGACAGTCGGAGACGGAATTCCCCTCGTCCGGGTCGGGCGATCCTTTCCTGTCCTCAAAGTCAGAAACCAGCCCATCGACATCGCCGTGCCGCGGATCGAGTGGAAGACAGGGGATCGGCACACCGACTTCGACTTCCGCGCCGACCCGCACCTTGATTTCGCCACCGCCGCCAGACGCCGCGACTTTACCTGCAATGCCATCGGCTGGGATCCCCTCGACGAAATGCTTGTCGATCCCTACCGTGGGCAGGCGGATCTTGACGCCGGAATCCTCCGCCATGTATCGGACCAGTTTGCCGAGGACGCTCTGCGGGTCTTGCGGGCCATGCAGTTCATCGCCCGCTTCAAACTCCGCCCGGCTCCGGAAACGGTAGCCCTGTGCCGAACCCTCACGCAGACCCACCTCGCACAGGAGCGGATCTTTGCCGAGTGGAAGAAACTTCTGCTCAATGGCATCACACCGTCTGCCGGTCTTTTCTTTCTCGAAGAGGTCGGCTGGCTGCGACACTACCCGGAGCTCGCGGCCACTGTGGACTGTCCTCAAGATCCCCGCTGGCACCCTGAGGGTTCTGTCTGGCGGCACACCTGTTTCTGCCTCGACGCCTTTGCCCGGGAACGCACGGGGAACGGGGAGGAGGATCTTATCGTCGGCCTGGCCGTCCTTTGCCACGACCTGGGAAAGCCCCTCACGACCTCCACCGGAGAGGACGGATCAATCCATTCCTATGGCCATGAGAAAGCCGGAATCGAACCCACCCGTACCCTACTCGCCCGACTGACCCGCGAGAAATCCCTCATCGAGGCAGTCCTCCCCCTGGTTGCGACCCACATGCGCCCGAGGCAGCTCTTTGATCACCAATCCGGTCCGACTGCTGTCCGCCGACTCGCGGACAAAGTGGGCCGACTCGACCGCCTCCTCCGTGTTTGCCGGGCGGATACGGCCGGCCGCCCTCCCCTGCCCCCCGGCGATTTCCCCGAGGGCAAGTGGCTTCTCGCCCGCGCCGAGGAACTGAACGTCGCCTCCAGTCGGCCCGATCCCCTCCTCAAGGGGCGCGACCTTCTCAGCCTGGGAATCCCACCCGGCCCAGCCATGGGGCGCATTCTGCGACAGCTTTTTGAAGACCAGCTCGACGGGAAGTTCACCTCCCGGGAAGAGGGACTGGACCGGGCAAGGGAAATCGCCGGACGGGCGGATTGAGGACACCCACCGGATTCCCGGCCTGGAAGCCTGGCCGCAGCATCGAAGCTTCGTCGATGACTCCCGGCGGCTCGTTCCCACGTTGAAGCGATTTTCCTTCCCTCCTCCGCGGGGCCCATTACATGCTGGGGATTTTTAGAAATCCTCCATGTTCACCGTTTTTTAGGGCCGCCTCCTACGATGAGCTAAAAATCCGCAATTTTCCTCTTAGCCGCTTCCCCATCCACGCCAGAATGACTCATGTCGCAGATAAACTCAAATTTACTCCAGATTTCTACGACCAATTTGGCCAAAAATACCCCGATTTTACGATCCCAATTCGGTCGAAAATACGATCAGAAAAAAAGTGCTTACAGTTCAGAAGGGGCTGTCTCTTTACAAACTCTACTGTGGGGCATGGCTTCAGCCTTGCTCGCGAACGGCGGTGAAGGTGCGTTTTCGTCGGATGCGTTTACGCGCGCCGGAGTGGGCTGTTAACGCCCGAATTCTGATCGTATTTTGTCACAGGTTTTGACCGAATTAAG
>CAZWFJ010000181.1:0-9011 GCA_964633135.1 uncultured Puniceicoccaceae bacterium
GAGGGAGGGGTGGCGGTTAATCCCGCCATCCCTACCCCTATCGAAAGAAAAACTGTTACAAGATACTAGAAGTGGCATCTTGCCGCTCGCTAAGAAGCGAAAGCGGCTGGAAGCCACTTCTATTGATCCCGCATAAAAAAAGTGTACCCGATGCTTCTTCAGGATTCGTTCTAGAGTTGCCGGAGGCCGGGGCTTGTTTAGGATTTGGAATCCTGAAAGCCACGCTGAAAAGACTGACCGAGAAATTTCCGGGGGATTTATGCCCGGAGGACGTTTTGGCTTTGCTTGCCGCAAAACGGAGATCGGTAGAAGATGGTTCGGAAAAAACTCCGCTTGCTGTGGGGTTCTCGGGAGGACCCGATTCTTTCTTCCTGCTCCTGTGGCTCAAAGCGCATTTCCCGGTTTTGACCGGGTTCCTGCGGGTGTTACACTTTAACCATCGCACCCGCCCGGGGGAGAATGATCGGGAGGCCGACCGGGCAAGGGATATGGCCGAGGGCCTGGGGCTGGAGTTTTTCGCAGGCGTGGCTCCCCCTGGAATAGGATGCTCCGAGGATCAGTTGCGGTGCGCAAGGTTTGCCTTTTTTGAGGACGAGATGGAGCGGCTCCGGTCGAGAATTTTACTACTGGGACATCAGGCCGACGATGTTGCGGAGACGATGCTGGCCCGTTTGGCCAGGGGATCCGGTCCAGAGGGCCTCGCCGCACCGCATCCTGTCCGGGAGCACCGCCGTGGATGGACCCATCTGCGTGTGAGACCTCTGCTGAGGATTCCCGGAGAAAGCCTTCGGCGTTTTTTGTCAGAGTCTGGTTTTGCGCCCGTAGAGGATCCCTCGAATCAAAGGGAGCAATACCAGCGCAATCGCATTCGACATCAGGTCCTTCCGGCTTGGAAGGCCGCCTGTGATCGGGATGTTCTCCCCGGCATTACCCGCTCGCGGTTTTTGACTGCCGAGATGGTCGATTTTATCGAGGAGTCGGCCAGAAGGTTGGCTCCAGAGGGGTGGGGGACGGCCCGTCTCCACGCGTCGGCTTTTCAGGGTCAGTTTCCGGCACCGGTAAGATTTCTGCTCCATCGATGGCTGGCAACCCACAGAAAAGAGATTGGACCGGAACTTTCTGATACGATCGTCCAGAGTGCCATCCGAGGCGAGTTCGGGAAATGGACGATCGGGGCGGGTTGCTGGATCGTTCTGAGCGAAGAGGAGATGGTCCTGGAAGATCGGGGCTGCGGCGGGCGGGCGACCGATTGGCGGGCAGTTCGCTGGACCGAGGGAGAGACACTCTTTCTTCCGGACGGGGCGGTCCTTTCCCGTGAAAGACTCGCCCCGGATCCGGTCCGCTTTTCAGAGATCTGCTCCGGGAAGGAGGGAACCGAAAACCAGGTCTTTCTTCAGCCCAGGGAAGGATGCGGATCCGAGCTGGTCGTGCGACTTTGGCAGCCGGGGGATCGCTACCGTCCCCTTGGTGCGCCCGGAAGCCGAAAGCTGCAGGATTGGTTCACCGATCGCAAGATTGATACGATGCGCAGACGGCTCCTCCCGGTCGTGACCTCCGGGGAGCGGATTCTCTGGGTGCCCGGCTTTCCTCCAGCTCAGGAAGATCGACTTCTTTGTGAAGAAGAGAGCCTTCTGAGTTTGACTTACTGCCCCGCCTGGCGGAATCTTTTCTTTTCGAAGCCGTAAGGGCTTCCATGAATCGACAATGAACGAAGAACAAGACAGGAAGACGCCCCCGCGCCCCCCTCAGCCCGATCGCTTTCAACCAAAAGTGTTGATGATCTGGCTCGGGATCATTGCGGCTATATTCGCACTCTACGCACTCAGCGATTCGCGACAAGGTGCGGTTACCCAGTACAGCATTCCCCAGGTGATTGATGCGGTCGAGGAGAACCGTGTCGTCAGCGGCACGATAAAAAATGATCCCAACGGGGGAAGCGAGTGGTACGTGATTCGCGGGGAAGTAGCCCAAGCCGGAGATACGGCGGCTCAGGTCAGGAATGATCCCGGCCTGAGAACGGAGCGATTTGAGGCTCGTGGACGGCTGACCGAAGAGGATTACACGAAGATCCGTAAGGACTTTAAGGAGATCCCCGCCAGTACTTTCCTGACCGATCTGATTCTCAATATTGTCCCCTTTCTGCTGATCATCGGGCTTCTCTACTTCCTCTTTGTCCGCCAGCTCAGGAATGCAGGCCGGGGTGCGATGACCTTCGGGAAAAGTAAGGCCAAGATGCTGACTCGCGACCGGGAGAAGGTCGTTTTTCGCGACGTTGCAGGATGTGACGAGGCGAAAGAAGAGGTCAGCGAAATCGTAGACTTCCTGAAGGATCCCAAGCGGTTCCAGCGCATCGGCGGTAAAATTCCCAAAGGTGTCCTGATGGTCGGACCCCCGGGCACCGGCAAGACCCTGCTCGCCAAGGCCGTTGCGGGCGAAGCAGATGTCCCGTTTTTTACCATCTCCGGGTCGGATTTTGTCGAGATGTTCGTCGGTGTCGGTGCCGCCCGGGTGCGTGACATGTTTGAACAGGCTCGCAAGAATTCGCCCTGTATCATCTTTATCGATGAGATCGATGCCGTCGGGCGCCAGCGGGGCGCTGGCCTTGGCGGCGGGAATGACGAACGGGAGCAAACCCTGAATTCCCTCCTGGTCGAGATGGACGGCTTCGACGGTCATGAGGGAATCATCGTGATCGCCGCTACCAATCGCCCGGATGTCCTCGATCGCGCCCTCCTGCGCCCGGGACGGTTCGACCGCCAGGTGATGATCGATCCGCCGGACCTGAATGGCCGCGAGGAAATCCTCAACGTACATGCCCGCAAGATTAAGCTCGCCAAGAGCGTCGATCTGCGGGTCCTCGCACGCGCGACTCCCGGATTCGCTGGCGCCGATTTGGCCAATTTGTTGAACGAGGGAGCTCTGATCGCCGCCCGCCGGAACAAGAAAGAGGTCGACATGAGCGATATGGACGAAGCCCGCGAGAAGATCTCTTTCGGACGCGAGCGGCGGCGCCTCATGGATGATGAGGACAAGAAGATCACCGCTTATCACGAGGCCGGGCACGCTATCGTCCAGGCCGTAATCGATGATGGCCATCTCCCGATCCATAAGGTGACCATCATCCCCCGCGGCCAAAGCCTGGGCAGCACCATGTTCTCCCCCAAGAAGGATATCCTCAACCAGGCCAAAAAAAGAGCATTGAACCAGATTTGCTGTGCCATGGGGGGGCGCATCGCCGAGGAGATGGTCCTGGGCGAGATCACCAGCGGAGCTTCCGGCGATATCAAGATGGCCACGAAGCTAGCCCGCCGGATGGTCTGCGACTGGGGGATGAGCAAGCTGGGTCCAATCGCCTTCGGTGAGAATCAGGATCACATTTTCCTCGGGAAAGAAATTTCCCGCGACCAGAATTACAGCGAGTCGACCGCCCAGGCAATCGATCGCACGATCCATGATCTAGTAATGGAGCAATATCAGCGTTGCCGGGAGATCCTGAAGGAACATGAGGATCACCTGCACACCCTGGCCGAAGTGCTCCTCGAGTACGAGACTGTGGAGGGCAAGCATGTCCATGAGATTATCGATACCGGGTCCATCCAGTCCGATGTTATCCAGATCGAACCCGTTCGCCTGCCCGGTAGCAAGACCGGCGAGGAAGAGGAAAAAGAGAAAAGGAAGGCCGGAGAAAACGAGGAACTGGGAGGAAGCCAGGAACCCTCGGGAGCACCCGCTTAGGCCCGGCCCGCCGGGCAGGGGCGATCCTTGGTTCCGAAAAAATCCATGCCTCCCGGGTTTATAGACCGCCGCATGCCCGCAGAGTGGGAACCCCACGCAGGGACGTGGTTGTTCTGGCCGACAAGGGCGGATCAGTACCTCTATGGCTCAGCCGGGGATTTCTCCCTTGTGCGGGCAGCCTTTTTGCAGCTGATCGACGTCGTATGCGCCTTTGAGCCGGTACGAGTGGCGGTCTCTCCCCCTCTGCAAGAGGAAGCGCAGGCACTTCTCAGAGGCCGTGCCCTGATCGATGCAATTCCTCTCGACGATGCATGGGCCAGGGATGCCGCGCCGACCTTTGTCCTCAATGCAAATGCAGTGAATGCCGTCTGCTGGCACTTCACCGGGTGGGGCGGTCGGTTTGGTCCCATCGAGAAGGACGCAAAGGCTTCGCGAATCATCGCTGCGAAAATGGGTGTCCCGGTTATCAGTTCGACCTTGGGAATGGAGGGCGGCGGTGTCCATTCTGATGGGCGGGGAACGATTCTGACAACGAGTCCGGTTCTGGAGGATCCGGGCCGGAATTCAGGAGCCGACCCGGAAAGTTTGCGACGCGAACTCGCTGCGACCTTGGGTGCATCCCGGGTAGTCAGCCTCCCCTGCGCCTTCGACGGTGACGATACGGGCGGCCATATCGATGTCATTGCCGCCTTTGCGCCTTCCGGTGCCGTTCTTCTGAACGATTGTGCCGACACCAATGACCCCAATTCCGAAGGCACTCGCGCGAACAAAAGAGTCCTGCAGGCCGCCGAACTCGAGGTCGCGCCCGTCCCTCAACCCGAGGCGCGCTTCGCTGGAGAGAATCGATTGGCCTACAGTTACCTGAACTTTTATCTCTGCAATGGTGCCCTGATCCTTCCCACCTTCGGGAGCAGAAGGGATGACTACGTGCGAGGCTTATTCCAGGAATGTTTTTCCGATCGGGAGATTATCCCCCTGGATGCACGACCATTCTACCTGGGTGGAGGTGGAATCCATTGCGTGACCCAGCAAATCCCCAAGGAGAAAAGGGGGGGACGGCAGGCTGAGACGTTGCAACCCGTAGCAACGGACCGCGAGACCGATTAAATTCCCTCTGCCAATGAAACGCAGGTGAATGCCTGTGTTTTCTCGTTCCGGCGGGCCGAATTCTCCCGGAGAGGTGGACAAATCGATGGAGATTGCTTTTCCTGTCCCCATGTTTTCAGAAGAGGAAATTCAACTCCGTATCCCTCACCGTCCCCCGTTCCTTTTTATTGACCAGGTGCTTGAGATCGATGAGGAGCGCGTAGTCGCAGAGAGAACGGTTCGGGCAGACGAACCCCAGTTCCAGGGCCACTATCCCGGAAATCCCATTATGCCCGGTGTACTCATCTGCGAGGCCGCCTTTCAAGCAGCGGCAGTTTTGCTGGTCCATCGCCTTGAGCAGAAGGGTGAGGTGATCGGGAGCCGGACCCCCGTGCTCTCCCGTATTTCCGATGCTCGGTTTAAGTCAATGGTCAAGCCGGGCGATACCATTCGGATACTCGTCAACCATAAGGAAACGGTTTCCCGATTCGAATTCCTGAGTGCCGTGATCGAGAAGGACGGACGGAAAGCGGCTACCCTCTCATTCGCCCTGGCTTTGATCGCGGAGTGATTCCTTGGGCAGAGTTTTGACGGGAAGAATTGCCTTCCGGCTTTGACCTCGCCGGCTAAATCGTTTTCTCTTCTGTTGTGCGACTACTTCCCTTTCTAATTCTTTCTCTCGGGTCTTTGACTGCAGCCCTGTCCCTCCATGCAGAGCAGGAGGAGACTTTCGAGGCGACCGGTCTTATGCGGGCTGAGACCCGCTGGCTCGTCAACTCGCTGGAACGCCTCCATTTCTCGGAAATGGCCCTTGAGGACATCGATATGGCGGAGGTGATCGAGTCGTTCATGGTGAATCTCGATTTCAACCACCTTTATTTTCGCGAGGCGGACCGTGAAAGTTTCGTCACCCGCTTCGCCCCTCCCATGACACGATATCTTCGGAGCGGAAACATCCATCCGGCGTTTCAGGTTTTTTCGGTCTATCGCACAAGGGCACTGGACCGCATCGCTTGGATTCGTGACTACCTCGAGAACGATTTCCGGTTTGACGAGGATCTGGTCTACCGCGGTGACCGGGAGGATGTGGAATGGGCTGCCGATGAGGACGAGCTGAACGAACTTTGGAAGCGCCGCATCCAGTACGAATTGCTCAACGAAGTTCTCGCCAGAATGTCGCCCGAAGAGGATGTTGAGGAGATCGATCTGGCGTTTCCCCCGAACGCCGTCCAGCCGAGCCAGTCCCAAGAGCCGGAAGGTTCGGCTGATGAGACCGTGGCAACTGAGTCAGAGGGCGAAGAGGCATTGAGTTTCGAGGAGGCTCTCGCAGAAGCAAAAGAGCTGGTCGCCAAGCGCTACGATAGGCAAGAAACGGAATTGAAACGCTTTGAACCAGTGCAGGTGCAGGAGATGTTCCTCACCACCCTCGCAAACTCTTACGATCCACATTCGATTTTTCTCTCCGCCGATTCGCTGGAAGATCTTTCAATCGCCATCGAAAATTCCCTGGTTGGAATCGGGGCGGTGCTGTCCGACGAGGATGGCTATTGCACCATTCGTGAGCTGATCGCTGGAGGCCCAGCAGAGCTGAGTGAACAGATCGGCGTGAAAGATCAGATCGTCGGAGTCGCTCAGGGCGAAGAAGGCGAGTTTGTCGATGTCGTTGGCATGAAACTACGGAAGATCGTGAAGATGATTCGCGGTGAGAAGGGGAGCGTTGTCCGGTTGCGAATCCGCCCGGGTGAGGCCGCTGATCCAGCAGCCCGGAAAGAAGTTGTCCTCGTCCGCGATGAGGTGCAGCTCACCGCCAATCTGGCCAAAGCCCGCCTGTATCAGGTTCCCAATGGTGAGGAGATGGTTTCCATCGGAGTCATTGAGTTGCCCTCATTTTATGGTTCGGATGATCCCAATCATCCCAATTCAAGTGACGATGTGGCAAAGCTGATTGATAAGCTGAAAAAGCACGGGGTCGAGGGATTGATCCTGGACCTGAGAAGAAATGGCGGGGGGTTACTGTCCGAGGCCGTCGAATTGGCGGGGCTTTTCATTCCGCAAGGCCCTGTCGTCCAAGTCAAAACCGTGCAGGGAAAATTACTGCACCACGATGACCGTGATCCCCGCGTCGCATGGAACGGACCATTAATCGTTTTGGTGTCGAAGTTTACCGCCTCCGCTTCCGAAATTGTCGCTGGTGCCCTCCAGAACTATGATCGTGCTATCGTCGTTGGCGATGAATCCACTCACGGGAAAGGAACCGTTCAAGGGATTTTCAGAATGTCCCCCCCTCTGTTTTATTCGCTCTCTTCCAGCGGAGAGGATGTCGGAGCGACTAAGGTCACCGTCCAGAAATACTATCTGCCAAACGGCGAATCCACCCAGCTCGAAGGTGTGAAAGCCGATGTGGTCGTGCCTTCAATGAATGAGCTGGTCTCCGTCGGTGAGGACGAGCTGGAACATTCCATGCCATGGGATACGATCACTCCGGTTTCTTTTGGAATCGAGTCCGATGTCGCCCTGGAATTGGACCTTGTCCTGGTCAATCAGGAACTGATCCATTCCCTGCGCGAGAGAAGCGAGAATCGCGTGGACTCTCTGGAAGAATTCGCCTACTTGGAAGAGTCAATTGACTTTTTTAGCGAGAGGCGGGAGGAAAAGGCGATTTCGCTCAATCTGGGAGATCGCCTGAAGGAACGCGAAAAGGATCGGATGGCTAAACTCGCATTTGATGATCGACTCGAGCAACTCGAGAAATCGACCTTTTCTTTCGAATCAATCTTCCTCGAAACCGAGCCGTTCAGCAAAGACGAGGAACAGCTCGAATCTGAAAACGACGGACAAAGACTCGACATCGTTTTACAAGAGGGCATTCGCATCATGGCCGACTGGCTTCTCCAACCCGGCAGTTCAAACGATCGTCCCGGAAACGTCGGCGTGGCTCGTGCGGATGCATGAAGGAGGTCCAGAACCGGAGAAAAGAGGGGCGAAATGGCTCTAATCAGGAACTTTTATTCAATCTAAACCCATGTCAGAAAAATCGATCCAAATCGATCTCTACGATTTTACCCAGCCGATATCCCAGCTCTGGAATAAGGCGGAGAGACTTTATCGCGACGGTAATCGCAACCCCGATAGCTATTTCGACGCTGCGGAAACCCAAATTCTTTCCTCTCTGGGTTTGAATGTAATGGACGTCTACGACTATGTGGAAGACTTTGCTTCCTCGGGAGAGCCGGACTTTGCCACCTTCATTCTGGTTTCCGCAGAGAAGGTGTTTCACTTTTTTGAGGAGATGAACGGAGTTCCCTCTGCAAGTAGGATTCGGACGGAGGACTTGCCGCCGAAAGACCAAGAGGTAAACGGAATCGTCTGGCTCCCAAGGATTCTCGTCAAAGCCAAAGCCAAACTGCGTGGCGAATTGCCTGCCGATATTATGTACGGCTGCGGTGGCGATCGCAAGTTCGCCCGCAAGCATGGTATCCATCTCGCAGAATTTCTTCGCAAGGTGCGCTGCAGCGCAGACGATCGCGATGTCATCAATTGGGTGCTCTCCCGCGCGAAGAATCTGGGCACGGCGAACGAATAAAGATTGCTTATTCTGGCCGTTTGGCCTTAGTAAGGTTTTTGCATCATGAGTGAAGATAAACCCATCAAGATTCTCTTCGGTACAATGACTGGCAATGCGGAAGAGCTAGCCAATGATTTGTCGGATAAACTAAGCCAAGCCGGTTTCTCGGCCGAGGTTGCGGACGCAGCGGAATACGATGTGACCCAGCTCAAAAACGAGCGAAAGGTTGCCATTGTCATTTCGACGTGGGGAGAAGGGGATCCCCCGGACGATGCAGAGGATTTTTGCTTCGATCTTTACGACGGCAAAGCCGGCGAGTTGCCAGACCTGGAGTTCTCGGTCTGCTCCTTGGGCGACTCCTCCTACGACGACTTTTGCGGATGCGGCCGAAAGGTTGAAGAGGCCCTATTAAAGGCCGGCGCAAAGAAAATCCTGGATCGAGCCGATCTTGATGTAGACTTCGAGGACGGCTACGAAGAATGGGCGACCCAATTCGTTGCCGCTTTGAAACAGTAAGAAAACGAAGGGTTCTTTGATCGAAAACCATCTCAAAGAAGAGAAAAGGGGCAAAAAACAACGGTGTTGGAAATTCATTTGATATAATGGAGCATGAGAGGTCTTAGTT
>CAZWFJ010000182.1:0-8933 GCA_964633135.1 uncultured Puniceicoccaceae bacterium
AAAATTAAATACGAAATGGTATCACCGCCAAGCCCTACGAGTCAGGATCTCTGACTTTACGGTATCAAAGGACTTTGCGCCTACGCCGAGCATGCCAGCAAGCTTGGCCAGTCAGATCCCGTCGTCATCGACTTTGTCCACGAGGCACTAATTGCCCTGGATACGGAAGGCGTCACCATGGAGCAGGGTGTCGCCCTCGCCCTGAAGTGTGGCGAGGTAAACCTGCGGGCAATGGAGCTGCTCGATGCGGGTAACACCGGCTGCTACGGGCATCCGGTTCCGACCCAGGTGCCGATGGGCCACCGCAGGAACAAGTGCATCCTCGTATCGGGGCACGACCTGAAAAACCTCGAAACGCTCCTGCGACAAACCGGGGGCAAGGGTATAGATGTATACACGCACGGGGAGATGCTGCCCTGCCACGCCTACCCCGAATTGAAGAAATATCCGCATTTTTACGGGCACTTTGGCACTGCCTGGCAAAACCAGCGCCTGGAGCTGGGTGCATTTCCGGGGCCGGTTATTTTTACAACCAACTGCATCCAGCGTCCGGCTGGCAACTATGCTCAGCGGGTATTTACCACAGGGCTGGTGGGTTGGCCGGGCGCGCAGCATGTACCCGAGAACGACTTCTCCGAGGTGATTGAGATGGCCTTGGGTATGGATGGCTTCACCGATGATTTGGATAAAGGGTCCGTGACCACTGGCTTTGCCCGCAACGCCGTGCTCGGAGTCGCCAATCAGGTTGTCGATGCGGTCAAAGCCGGGGCCATCCGCCATTTCTTCCTCGTGGGCGGCTGCGACGGCGCAAACTCCGGCCGTAATTACTACAGCGAGTTCGTCCGGCAGACGCCTCAGGACAGCATTGTGCTGACACTGGCCTGCGGAAGATTCCGCTTCATCAACCAGAACCTGGGCACAATCGGAGGGATTCCTCGCCTGCTCGACGTGGGCCAGTGCAACGACGCCTACTCGGCCATCAAAATAGCATTGGCCCTGAGCGAGGCCTTTGGCTGTGATGTCAACGAACTCCCACTGTCCATGGTTCTTTCCTGGTATGAGCAAAAGGCGGTTTCCATTTTGTTGACCTTGTTGCATCTGGGCATCAAAAACATACGCCTTGGCCCCACCTTGCCCGCTTTTATCACTCCCACGGTCCTGAATTATCTGGTGGAAACCTACCAGATTCAGCCCATCACCACGCCGGAGGCCGACCTTGAAGCCTTGCTCGCCTCCTAGCGGATATCATCTGCAACCTTCTCAACGAAAGTACCAACATGAACATTGAAGAACGAATCCACGGCCATGAAGTCCTGCAAATGATGGTCGAATCCGGCCGCTCATTCTCACGTATAAGCCTCAACCAGGCTATCGAGGAAAAATATGGTCCGCAGGCCCGCTTTTACATCTGCTCCGGAGGGGACATGACTGCCAGCGAGCTCGTCGATACCCTTATAGCCAAGGGAAAATTTAGGGGCGAAGTCGATGCCTTTCAGTTCAACCCCGCCACCAAGTGCGATCATGGATAAAAGGGGGAAACATCGAGATTCACAACGTTGAAACGGCTCCTGGGCACTGGCTCATAGCCAAGATGGGCAATCCTACTATGATTACAGAAAAATCGAACCTCAGCGAAAGCATCGACTATCAAGACGATGCCATTGTCAGTAAAGAACTGCTCAAGCAGCCCAACGGCAAGATCATCACCTTTGCCTTCGCCGAGGGGCAGGAGCTGACAGAACACACCGCACCGTTCGATGCCTTTGTCACGGTGCTCGAGGGCAAGGCCACGATCCGAGTGGAGGGCAAGCCAAGCGAGCTCTCGCAGGGCGAATCCATCCTCATGCCTGCTGGCATTCCCCATGCGGTCAAGGCGAACGGCCCCTTCAAAATGATGCTCTGCATGATCAAGGCGTGATCTTGGCGGCACCCGTTGGCCGGAATGGCACTCGGTACGATAGCGAATCATCGCTTAACCGAGTGCCATTGCCCGTTGGCCGGAAGCAACGAGAGAGCACAGGAAGAATCCTACTTTTCCCTGGAAATATTAAGGGAAAAATAGCCAGATACTGCGATAGGGTATCATTCCCGCAGGAATCACGCTCCAGGTGTGTCGACAGCGAGGACAAAGGTACCGCTGCACCCGCACCGAACCGGATCCGTCCACCCCGCAGTAACGGAGGTAGGTCCCGTGTTTGATCAACCCGAACCCAACTTTTTGAGATTTTGGTGGGTGTCCTGAGAATTCTGGGGAATTCTGGTGTCCTGAAAATTCTCACTTTTACAGCTGACTCCCGCGCAAGACCTGCCACCCTACGCCCTATATGCACGAGGTTGAGCAACAGGCGGAGAGCTGCTGTGCGGCGGAGGAATTCGACAGCTGTGCCTGCACCGGGCGAAATTTGTCGAAGCTCGTCAGCCCCACCGTTCTGGCACTGCTGGCTAGGGGGGATGCGCATGGCTACCTGCTGGCCAAAGAGATCGAGCGGCACTACAGCTTCCCCGGGGCCGCGCCCAACCACTCCAGCGTCTACCGCATGCTTGCAGACATGCAAGAGCAAGACCTCATTGAACAGCGCCTCGAAACTTCCGGCACTGGACCCGTGCGCAGAATGTACCGCATCACCCCCAAAGGACTCAAGTGCCTAGAACAGTGGGTGGACTCCCTGCGCCAGTACCGCAGCGCCATCGATCATTTCCTGAACGTCGCAGGGGATTAGCCGCGCTTATTTATTTCATTAAAGAGTATGAAACCTACAGTGAGCCGTAAATTATCGATTGTTCTACTAGTATCCCAATGTCAGTATTCGCCTAATGCACATAGAATCAAGGAACCGAAAAAACTGCTGCATTTCTGTCACCTTGCTGCTCGCGGTTGCGCTTGCGCCCGTCGCCATAGAGGCCGAACAAGCTTCGAACACGGCTAATTATGGCAAGTACCCCAACAGCGTCATTTTCCGCACGCGCACGGCGGCCACCTACCCGCAGGGGCTGACGGTATATACGCTGATCGGGCGCTATCTGGAGTTTGATGAATACCGCGTCGCGGGCAACATGGTGCCGCTGCCCCCGGGTGCCGAACGCTCGCAGACGGTGCTCACGAACTGGCTGGAATACGGCTTCACCGACCGCTTTCAGGCCGGCTTCGCCCTGCCTTACATTATGCGTGAGGAAACGAACATCGGCCTGGGGCGCGAGGTCTCCGGCTGGGGCGACCTGCTGATTTACCCCAAATACCGCCTCTTCGACGAAACCGCCCGTCGCCCCCAAGTCTCCATTGACGCCTTCGTCAAGCTGCCCACGGGCGACGAGGATGACGGCCTGAGCAATGGCGAATTCGACCTCACGCTGGGCCTGCAGCTGAGCAAGCGGCTGGGCGATTTCAGCGTCCATTTCAACCCCGACTATGCCTTTACCGGTGGCGACCGCGCCAAACTGGGTGCCGCAGCTGATGACCGCATCCGCATCAACACCGGAGCATTCTGGTACCTGCACCCCAAGTTTCTCCCCGCCATCGAGTGGAACAGTATGTGGTGGGGCGATGTCGGACACGAGCACCAGACCGGCGTAGGTTTCCTCTGGTACCCGGCCAAAATCGTGTCACTGAAGCTCTCGGTGGCCGCACCCATCGACGTCGACTTACCCTACCAAATAGACTACGAATTTCAGTTCCGCCTGGCTACGTGGTTTTGAAGCAACCGAGCACCCGCCATGAACACCCAACGCATCATCGAAAAAGCCCTCGCCCGCCAAGAACTCGGCGAAGCCGAACTCATCGCCCTGCTTGCCCTGCCGCGCCACCATGCGCACCGCTATCAAGCCATGGCTGCGGCTAACCACCTCACCCGGACCCTCGCCCCGGACGAGGGCATCGTGGCCGGGCAGATCGGCCTGAACGTGGAGCCCTGCCCTGTGGACTGTGCGTTCTGCTCCTACGCCATGTCCACCACCTGCATCGAACACGGCTACGTCCTGACCGAGCTCCAGGTGCGCGACAAGACCCGCCGCTTCGTCCAGGCAGGCGCGAACTTCATCTCCCTCATGGCCACCGCCGACTTCCCATGGGAAGACTTTTACCGCCTCTCCAAAGCCGCACGACAGGAGATGCCCGACGACATGATGCTCAGCGCCAACGTCGGCGACTTCGGCCCCGAACAGGCCCGCATGATGCGCCAGCTCGGCTACGGGCGCGTCTACCACGTCGTCCGCCTGGGCGAGGGCATCGTCACCAACGCCACCATCGAAGAGCGCATCGACTCCATCAAAGCCGCAGCTGCCGAGGGCCTCGAAATCGCCTTCTGTATTGAACCCGTTGGCCCTGAGCACACCCCCGAAGAACTCGCCGAACGCATGGTCATGTCCCGCCAGTTCAGCCCTACTGCCTGCGCCGTCATGCGCCGCATCCCGCTCAAAGGCTCGCACTACGAAGGCACAGGCATTGTGTCGGAGATGGACATGGCGCTCATCATGGCCACCATGCGCTTGGCCCACGCCCACACTGAGACACAGACCTTCTACATCCACGAACCCAGCCTCGCAGGCCTGGTCGCCGGGGCCAACCAGATTTGCGCCGAAGACGCCGCCAACCCCCGCGAGCTCGAAGAAGATGGCGACAGCCACCGCGGCTGGACAGTCGAGCGCTGCCACGCCCTCCTCGCCGAAGCCGACTTCGCCATCCGCAAAGCCCCCAACTACCCGGGCTCCTGGTACACCCGCAAGCGCGTCACCACATCATGCTGCTAGCCCTGCTCGTCGTCTACCTGCTGGGCGTGTTCTGGTTCGCCTCGCGCGGGCCACGCGTCGACCGGCTGGACAACTTTCTCATCTCCCGCGGCAGCCTCAGCCCCTACGTGCTCGGGGTCAGCTACGCGGCCTCCTACGCCAGCGTTTCCATCTTCATGGGCGTGTCCGGCTGGGCCTACCAGTACGGCGAGGCCGTGCTCTTTTATCAAGGAGCCGTCGCCATCTGCACCCCCCTTGGGCTGGTCATCTTCGCCCTAGGCTTCCGGAAACTCGCCGACAAATACGGCCCGCTCTCACTTGCCGACTGGATTGGCCAGCGCTACGGCAGTCGCTTCCTGCGTGTCGGCGTCGGCGCACTCACGCTCTGCAACATCTTTTACATCGCCGGCCAGTTCATCGCCACCGCCCTCATCCTCGGGGCCTTCTTCGGACTGCCCTTCGTGCCAGCCGTGATCCTCTCCGTACTGGTAGCCGTACTCTTCGTCATCTTCGGCGGCATGCGCGTTAACGTCCGCAGCGATTTCCTCCAAGGCCTCATCATGGTCACTGTGGCACTCGTCATCGTCATCGCCGGAGCCATGCAATTCGGCGGTTCCCCCGCCCGCCTGCACAACGCCCTCGCCGCATCCGGGCCGGAGTACACCGGGCTGCTCGGCTCGACCTCCCCTCTGTTCAACAGCCCCTGGGCGCTGGCCAGCATCCTCTGGCTCCTGTTCATTTTCCCGGCTAACCCCCACCTCATGAACATCGTCCTGGCCCTCAACTCCACCAAAGACTTTGTTAAATTCGTACTCACCGCCACCGCCTGCCTCAGCTGCTTTGCCCTCGCTCCACTTGCCGGCCTTTACGCCCGCGGCATGGGCCTCCAGCTTGAGAAAGCCGACGCCGCACTACCCGAATTCCTGCTCGCCATATTTCCCCAAGCGATCGCCTTCCTTCTCATACTCGCCGTACTCTCCGCCGGCCTGACCACCGTCAGCTCGCTGCTGGTCTCCGTCACCGGTGCCCTCAGCCACGACATTCGCGCCATCCTCATTCGCACCAGCGATGCCAGCTGGAGCGAAAGGAAAAAACTCCTCTGGGGCCGCATTGGGGTAGGGGTGCTCGCGCTCGCCGCAGCCGGTATTGCCCTTACCAAGCCGCCGTCGCTGACCCTACTCGTCTGGGTCGGGATCAACGGCGTGCTCTCGGGTGCCACCGGCCCCCTCCTCGGCGGCATCTTCTTCAGGAACGTCCACACCAAAGCCGCCATCGCCTCCTTCATCACTGGGCTGGGCAGCTACCTCATCCTCTACCCCACCCTCATGAGCAACGTCCTCGCCGCCGGTGCCCTCGCCAGCTTCATCGGCCTGGCCACCATGCTCCTGGGGCAGTTGATAGCTGGTTCCCCTAACCGTAAAAGCGATCAAAATTTTACTGTTGATTCTTAGCACCTGCGTCTTGCTCCAGGCGGAGGGCCGCTGGATTTCGGGGATGGCGATTTCACCCTGCGCGATCCACGCGAGGACAATCGAGATGGGGCACTTTGACATCAGAGAGGGACACCCAGTAATTTGCCCCGACGCCAAACCGGTGACTTCCCTTATTCTGCGTCACCACCGCTTGCGCGCTGAGCATGGATGAACCCGCGAGGGCGGCGATGAGAAGGACCGGAACGAGAAGCCGTGTGTTTTTCATCTCCATCCAATAGCAGACTATTCGCCCGAAAACCAAGCCGATTCGAGAGGGAACCGATTTTTTTCCGGATCGGTTGACATTCCCTTCGTTCCCGTTCCTCCTCCTCAGGGTGAGAATAGAATTTCCCGACGGCCGAGAGGCCGAAATCAACCCTTGGAAATACGTTTGGATCCCAATCGTTATCATCGTGGGTCTGGCACTGGCCTCCAGCTTCCACCAAGTCGATGCGGATGAGGAAGGCGTGCTCCTGCGATTTGGCAAGCAGGTCAAGACCGTCGGTCCGGGTCTCCAGTTCCATCTGCCCTTTCCGATCGACCGGATGATCAAGGTGAGCACCCGCCGCGTGGATGTGCAGGAATTTGGATTCCGCAGCGGACCCGGGGGCAGGATCTCCGAGTCCGGATACAACGACGAATCCTCCATGCTGACCGGCGACCTGAATATCGTCCTCGCCGGTTGGGATGTCCAATTTAACCGCGAGAACCCAGAAGACTTCCTCTTTAACGTCAAGGATCCCATCGCCACCCTCCGCGACATCTCCCAATCCGTGATGCGCGAGATCATGGGGGACCGGGCCAGCATTCCCATCCTGACCGTCGGGCGCGCCGAGATTCAGGAGCAGGTGCGCAAACTGATCCAGGCCCAGGCCGACCAATTCAAAATGGGCCTCCGCATCAGCGAAGTGAACCTGATCTTCGTGAGTCCCCCCGCCCAGGTCCAGTCCGCCTTCAACGACCTGAATAAGGCCGAGCAGGACGCCGTTCGCTTCTATGAGGAAGCCTCCCGCGAATACCAGGAGGTGATCCCCAGGGCCCGCGGCCAGGCCGAGAGGCTCGTACTGGAGGCCGAAGGGTTTCTCGAGAGCCGGGTCAACCGGTCCGAGGGCGATGCATCCCGATTTCTTGAAATGCTGCGGGCCTATGAGACCGCACCCGAAGTCACCCGCCAGCGCCTTTACCTCGAAACCCTTGAGAAACAACTGCCAAAGGTCGGCGATGTATGGGTGGTCGACGATAAACTCCGGGGAGTGCTTCCCTTGCTCAACTTGAATGAAGGAGGCCCCAAACAATGAGTGCTGCAAAATTGAAAAATCCCGCGACCGCATGGATCGTCGGAGTAATTGTTCTCGTCCTGGTTGTCGGGGGTGCCTGGACCAGCCTCTACACCATAAACGAATGGGAACAGGCCGTCATCACCCAATTTGGGGAGGTCGTAGGCGATCCAGTGACCCAGGCCGGGCTGCACGCCAAGCTGCCGTGGCAAAAGGTGCGGCGTTTCGATTCCCGACTTCAACGCTGGGATGGCCGCCAGACCACAACCATCACCCGCGACCGCAAGACCGTCAATGTCGACGTTACCGCACGCTGGCGTATCGACGATGCAAAACAATTCCTGGAAGCGGTGAACTCGATCAGCCAGGCGGACACCCGCCTGAACGGAATCATCGCCGGTGCCGTCAAAGACGAAATCGCCAAATACGACCTCTACGAGGTGATCCGCAGCAGCAACCGCATTCTCGACATCAAGGAAGACGAGATTTCGATCGATCTCGACTCCGAGGAAATGGGCGACATCACGGTAGAAGAGGTGGCTACCCTCGGGAGCGATCTCCCGGAATTGCGCCAGTCGCCCGATGGAGCTTACCTCGCCGGACGACCGATCGTCCTCAAAGGCATTCTCGAAGAAGCCCGCAAGCGACTGGCCCAGATCGGGCTGGGAATCGATCTTGAGGATATCCTGATCAAGCAACTCAACTACACCCAGGAAATCGAGTCGAACGTCTACGCCCAGATGAATGCGGAGTTGCAGAAAATATCCGCAGGCTTCCGTTCCCACGGGAAGAAAAGGGCCGAACAGCGATTGGGAGAAATGGAGCGTGAACTCGCCAGAATCAGCAGTCAGGCCGAACAACGCGCCCAGATCATCCGCGGCCAGGCAGAGGCCGAGGCCATCCGTATCTACGCCGAAGCCTACAACCAGGATCCGGACTTCTACCGTTTTCTCCGCACCCTGCAAGCCTATGAAAAGAGCCTCGGTTCCAATAGCCGAATCCTGATCAGCTCCGGCAGTCCTTTCTTCGACCTCCTGAATCAGATCGATCTCACCCCCGAGGACGCCGAGAGCAGTCAGCCGTAGGCCGGCGATCTCTCAACGGCCTATCCCTGTTTCGCGCCATGGACAATCGGGGGAAACCCTTCTTCAAGATCGCGTTTGCACGATCAAAGATCCAGATTCTCACGAAACGCCCTCACAGATAGCCCCCATTCCAGCCTGTCCCGAATTTAATCGCCCCACATCACTGGCGTGCGATCAATCCACACTTTTGCTGTGATTTTTCCTTGCTGTCCCAGCCAACCGTGGCAGCCTCTTATTTCTGTAAGACCCTTGGAGGAGTGCCAGAGTGGTCGAATGGGCCTGACTCGAAATCAGGTGTGCCGGAAACGGTACCGGGGGTTCGAATCCCTCCTCCTCCGCCAAAGGCGGCCTTCGCGAAGCGAAAATCAAACAACCAT
>CAZWFJ010000183.1:0-8910 GCA_964633135.1 uncultured Puniceicoccaceae bacterium
GTCCTCTCCCCGGTAGGATTCACGCAGAAGGATCGCAGGGGGCGAGTTACGGTTGAGGACAGATTCAATATACATGGGCAACTTAATTAGAAAAAAATTTTATAACGTCAATCAAAAAATTACATTTACATGGCTACAATTGGGCCGAAAAAACGGGCAAAAACTTTATAAACTATTGAATTAGAACATTTTCCGAAATTTTCAGCAATCTAACTTCCGTTTAGCCATTGCCGGGGAGTCTCCTCACGTCGCCTGCTACGGGATGGGAGTCTCCCCACGTCGCCTGCCCTGCCGAAGCATGCGAACGCGCTTTCCAGGGCGAAGGCGATGCAACGGATTCAGCTCCTTGCCGAGGAACCTTTTAGGTCCCCAACAAGATTTGGAGTCCTAACTCGAAATTTGGACGGTTGCTATTCTACTTTCAGAGAACCTCGTCTGAGGCTGGAACGGAGAGTGATTGATTTTTCGGATTCGCTGCGAACGACTGGCGGTCGAAACCGCGCAATGGCGAGATTTCAAAAACCCGGTCCGGCACTCCATTCTCATCGGACGGAACATCGACTCCCACATCCTTGAGCCAGCGAGCATACTGCCGCAAAAGGTCGCGGCGGCAGGTATCGGGTGAGTCCAGCCCCTGCGCATTTTTGACCGGACTAAAGTCTTCATCGCGAGCGGTCTCGATGACAACCGGATTCCGCGCCTCGGGGAGGGCGTCAAAAACGAACATCTCGAACTTCACCCCATTGGGCTGCTCAGGCTTTCGAGTAATCCCATCCTCGTCGGCCGTCCCAATCTTCTTGTCGGCCCGATGCATGGGCAGCCCCCCTTCGTTTCCGCCCATGCGCTCAACGAAATCTCTGGAGAAGATATGGATGGCAATGCTTCCGGCGCGGAAGCGAAGACAGCCCTGTTCGTCGGTCTGCTCCGCAAGCTCCTCCGGCAGATCGCTGTACTCAATCACCGTGAGTTTGCCCTCCAGCAGGGTGAAATGGCCGACCTTCTCTCCGGGGTAGGCTTTTGGAATCATCTTGCTCGACATCTCCGAACTCGCAAGCAAGTGAAAGCCAATAAAGGTCGGATCGATGACCCGGACAAGCGGATTGTCTACCTGAAAATAGCTGATCGTGTCAATCCCCCGCTTCCGCATTTCCGCAGTGGCTCCACTGCGGACTAGCGCCCGGAGAGAGCCACCGTGACCATCCGGACTCAATGCCAGGGAATCCGGCGACTCGAGCACAAGCTTCCCCTCAAAATCAACTGCTGGCATCATCCCCTGCGAGAAGAAGACCACCTCCTCCTCCCCCAGCCCGAAGTATTCGTTCTCCTCAAAGAATCGGACGGTCTCCTCGTGATTAATCCGGCTCGTCATGATAAACCAGGGAATGGATACCTCGTAAAGCCTGCGGGCACAGAGAATCTTCTCGGCAAAAACCTGGAAAAGCGTCGCACCCCTCACCGGGGTCACAGGAAAGGTCCCTTTCGGACCGTCGAACCCGAGGCGCGTCCCCTGCCCCCCCGCAACGGTGAAAGCTGCCACGCGACCCGCCCGCAGTGCCTCCTCCCCGACCTCACGGGCCTTGCTCCACTGCGCGGGATCGCCACCCTCCTCCGGCAAGGGAATATAGGGGGCTGGCTGAAGGCGGTCGAAATCGACATCACCTTCGCCCTGCCCCTTCACAAGGGTGTCCACCAGGTTCTGAATCTCTGCTAGATCCACCTCGACAAGCTGGGCCGCCAGTTTCTCCTTTTGATCGGCATCCAGGCGATCCCAGAACCGAAAAACCTGCCCCTGGCCCGCACGTTCATACGCGTCCCGAATTTGTTCGATGTTCATCCCGTGAGCCTTGGGATTTCCGCGCGGATTTCGAGAACAAAAAGCCTCAGGGCTGGTCGGAATCCTCAAAGCGGAAAATGATCTCCCCTTCCCGGACATAGCCAAGGCGCTCGCGCACCACTGCCTCTAGGAACTCTGGATCATTCATGAGCTTGTGATAATACTTGCGCTGCCGTTCATACTCAGCCTTTTCCGAGGCGATCCGTTCACCCAACTGTATCTCCCTTTCCCGAAACTGGCCAAACTCCTTGAAATTCTGGTGCCCGATCACCGCGAAAACGACAACCAAGGTCGCGATCGCTCCCAACAAAATCCATCGGATCACCTTTTCCACAGTGGTAAACCATAGTCACTCTCCGCAGGAGATGGAAAGGAAGAAAAACTGTTACAAGATACTAGAAAGCCCCTCCCACTTCTGCGCTGATCGCTACACGCTCAATGGGAGACCCGGACCCGTAGCTATTGACGGCGGGCCTGGCTTGAGACAAATTTCTCCCCATCATGAAAATCACCCTCCTAAGCCTCGTGCTCGCCATGGGAACCACCACTGTTTTCTCCGATCCCGTTACCATTCTACCCCTGGGCGACTCGATCACACAGGGCGGGACGACCAACCGGGAAGAATACACCTATCGCTGGCCGCTATTTCAGATATTGGTGGAAGAGGGGGTAGACTTCAATTTCATCGGTTCCTTGAACAAAGGCCTGCAAGCGCAAGCCAAATGGCCTGAATCCTATCAGGGCAAGCCCTTTGATCCAGACCACGAAGGCGTGTACGGAATCAAAACTGCCAAAGCACTCGAACGCCTTCCCGATGCGATTCCGAATTGGGAAGCCGCCCCGGATATCGCCCTTATTCACCTTGGCACCAACGACCAGGGATCGTCCGATCACGTGGCTTCTGTCCAAGAACCGCTGCGGGAAATCATTCTGCTCTTGCGCGAACAGAACCCGGACGTCGTCGTCCTGCTCGGTCATCTCAATTTCAATGGGGGAAAGGCCAAGACTCATATCCGGCCCCTGGTCAATGAACTCGCTGCGGAAATGAGCACCGAGGAATCGCCTGTCATCACCGTCGATCACTTCGAAGGCTGGCACGAGAACCCAAAACATCCGGAAACCGACACCTTTGACTGGGCTCACCCCAACCCGCAAGGGCAGCGCAAGATGGCCGAAAAATGGTACGAGGCGATGCGCTCGTACCTTTGATCGAGCCACTTGATCCCCTTTTGAGCAGGGCGAAGAGTCTCGCGATCATCGAGATTCTCAGCCCCTGCAAACAAGGGGGAGGTCTGTGAGAATATCCAGATTCCCCCGCCCCTTACACCTGCCATCCGCCGCCCCTTTCGTCCGTACAAAAAATTGCGCCCGCCCGGGTTCGCACTCTTGCCAGTCGGTCCGGAATCCGTCTGAATATCCCGCAGAATGTACCAGGCTTTCTTTGGACTGAGGGAGATGCCCTTCAATATCACCCCCAATCCGGATTTTCTCTTCCGGAGTCCCACGCATGAAGACGCACTTCAGCACCTTCGGTATGGCATTATCGAAAGAAAGGGTTTCATCGTGCTAACCGGCGAGGTCGGTTGTGGAAAGACCACGCTGAGCCGTTCGATTCTTGCCGAGCTGGATGGGGACACCTACGACACCGCCCTCCTTCTCAATACCCGGCTTTCCGAGACCCAGCTCGTCCGGGCCATCCTCAACGAGCTGGGCATCCAGACCAGGGCGCGGTCCAAGAGTGACTTGATCGACATCCTCTACCAGACCCTTCTGGAGCGTATTCAAGCCGGACGCCAGATCGTGGTTATGATCGACGAAGCCCAGAACCTTCCCTTCGAGGTGCTGGAACAGGTGCGCCTCCTCTCGAACCTGGAAGCGGACGATCAGAAGCTGATGCAGATTATCCTCATCGGCCAACCCGAACTGGACGAGAAACTCCAGGAGAAAAGGCTCCGCCAGCTGCGCCAGCGAATCCTGGTCTATTATAAACTCCGCCCGCTCTCTCGAGACGAAACCGCCCGCTACATCGACCACCGGCTCACCCTCTCCGGCGCAAGCGGAAGACCCCTCCTCACCCCCAGAGCTGTTCGCCTCATCCACAAACGCTCCCGGGGCATCCCCCGTCTCATTAATAACCTCTGCGACAAATCGTTCCTTGCTGCCTTCGTCCGTGAAAAGGACCTGGTCTGCGTGCGTGATGTGCGGAGAGCCCACCGCGAACTGAAAGAATTCCTCCAAGAATGAGCATTATCAACGACGCCCTGAAGAAGACCCGGCGCGAATCCCGATCGCCAGCCGACCTTCCCCCACCGGAGGATGAGACCATCATCCGCCCCAAGGTCCGCACCTCCGCCAAACCAGGCATCCACATGGTGCTGCCCGCTGTCCTTTTGGTCATGCTCTTCGTGGGGCTGCTTGGAGGCTTGGGGTATTTTGTCTACCACGAATACTACGCTGCTACCGAGGATGAATCCGCCGCTTCCCCGCAGGCGGTCGAACCTCTTGAGAGCAAAGCCGAATCTCCCGCCACCGAACCCGTCCAGAATACTTCTGCCGCAGCTGCATTGGAACCGCTCCAGGCCTCGGCCATTCCGCCCGCGAGGGTCCTGCCCAATCGCTCTCTAAACCAGCCGGTACCGACACCGCCCTCCTCCGCGCCGACGCCGGCATCCACCGCACCCACACCGGCCCCGGCAGGGATTCTTTCGGAGTTTGTGATCAACGGGGTGATGCGCGGTGGTTCGGCCGTACGGATCATCACCAACACCGGAGTCTACCGAATCGGAGATACCGTCACCGCACCCCAAGGATTCATACTTCAGGATATTAATGAATCCACCCTGATCCTCCGCAGCCCGGAGGGAGACCTTTATTCGGTCACCCTCCCTTAATTTAGCGGGGGAGATTGATCCCCTTGCAGCGGGAGTTACGAACCGGACTGATCCAGCGGATTTTCAAAGAGCACCTGCACCGCCCCAAAGTTCCGAACCACTTGCTCTACGGAAAGATCGAATTCCATTTCGCCATTCCTCCAGAACTCGATTTCGGTCGGCTCGGGTTTCCCGTCGATCTCCTCGTAGTCCGAGTACATCATGGCAAAAACATCCTCGTTCGTATTCCGCCTTTCCCAGCGCAGAAGTTCCAGTCGATCCGTGCCCAGATCGACGGTTTGCGCCCGGCTCTCGCCGTAGGGAACGAACCGCACCCGCAGGAGTGGTAGCTGGGTATCCTGAACGTTTTCAACCGAGACCAATCGCCCGCGCCCATCCAAAAACTTATCCAGAAGAGGACCATGAATCCGCTGGAGAGTCCGCAGTAAGTCCAACTCCACAGGGTTCAAGTTCATAGAAATCCTCTCCCCATTTTTTCTCGTCAGGACTTTCCAAAACTGATCCCCGTCATAACCCAGTGAAAGCTGTTCTGTCGCTTTCAATAACCTGAGAACAACCCGATCGGGTGCCATCTGCACCAGGACCACCGGCACAATTTGTCCGCCCAGCTCAGCGGTTCCCGAAATTTTTCTGGACCGCATTCCGGTTAGAAAGACCCTGCCTCCTCGCTCGTTGATCAGCGCCTCGCCAAGCTCATTCTCCCGCCGCAACTCTTCAGCCGAATAGGATCGGTCCCCTGCCTCGCTGAGACCCTGCGTCTCTAACGGTGCCCGTGCTTCTGCCCCCTCGGGTTTCTCCTCCACATCACGATCCAACGGATTCGCCCAAAAGATGACAAAACCCAAACAAAGCAACGAGGTCAGAAAGAGGATCGGTGCGACGCGCCGTGCGATCAGGAAAATGATTTCGGCAAAATTACGGGGGATTTCTTCGTTTTGACTCACAGGTTTATTCATTCATTCGAATCCGGCTGGCGCGACGGAACTCAAAAGACGGAACCAGCCAACTGGATAGGATCACTATTCCCTTCATCCCTTCTGAATACAATCTCATTTTGGGGTGCCGTGAGGAGGAAGGTCAATTCCCGCATCAGGTTCGATTTCGATTTTTTGCAAACGCTCTCCGCTGCGAAAAGGTTGCGCTTGCCGCATCATGCTCCTCTGTTCATAGAGAGCTTCATGAGAATCACCGGAGGAAAGGCCACGGGCATTCGCCTGCAAGTCCCCTGCAAGGGACCCGAGGTTCGACCGGCTACAGATCGGATGCGGGAGGCCGCTTTCTCGAGCATTGGTCCGTCCGTCGCCGGTGCGAGAGTCCTCGACCTCTTCGCGGGAACCGGTGCCTACGGATTGGAAAGCCTGAGCCGTGGCGCAAAGGAGGTGACGTGGATCGAATCCGCTCGCGGAACGGCCGCCATCCTGAAAATCAACCGAAAAGAGGTGGAAAAATCCATGGGCCAACGGACTCACGGCCGCCTTCTGATTCGCGATATTCGCCGCCATGGCCTCTCGTCTGGCGATCGGTTCGAATTTATCTTCGCCGACCCGCCCTACGATGCTGCCCAAACTTTGCTGCCAGATATTTTCTGCATTGTGACCCAACATCTGTCCGATTCCCCCGAGGCAAAGTTTCTCCTCGAAGTCCCCGGCAATCTCGCCATAGAAATGAATGATTGGGAAGAGATTCGCCGATTCGGCGGAGAAAGGTCCGGCCCATCTCTTCGCGTTCTTGTCCGACATTCCACGTGAAACCGTCCCTAACAACTTCCGATCCGATCACCCGAACAAACGCTCTCTTTCTGACCGTTGCCGGGGCGATCGGTGCGGGAATCGGTGCCCTCGTTTTCGGCCTCGTGGAACGCGCCGCAGATACCCCCTTGCGGGTCATTCATCAGACCTACCCATGGCTCCCCCCGCTCGTTATTCCCAGCATGCTTTTTCTGATCCTCTGGCTCCGCGATCGCTTCTTTGTTGGGACAGACGGCACTGGGATCCCCCAAACGATCGCCGCCCTCCAGATCGGACCCGGAGAACAGAGGGATCGATTGCTCTCCATGCGCGTGGCAGGCGGCAAAATTCTTCTCACCGCTCTGGGGCTGGTCTCCTTTCTCTCGATCGGACGCGAGGGACCCTCCGTCCAGCTGGGAGCCTGTTGCATGCACTCACTGTCGCGTCTCCGAGGTGTGCCCAGGCACCTCGTTGATCGCGGCCTGATTCTTGCCGGGGGCGCAGCCGGAATCGCCGCCGCCTTTAACGCTCCCATCGCGGGAATCGTCTTTGCCATGGAGGAAATCGGGCGCTCCTTTGATAAGCGCAATTTGGCCGTGATTGTGCGCACCGTCATCCTCGCCTGCGTTATCTGCGCCATTGGCATGGGAGACGGATATTTCTACGGAGAACTCGACAAGGGACGCTCCCCCATGCTCATCGAAGGCTGGAAACCGTGGATTGCTGTCCTGCTAATCGGGATCGCCGGAGGTTTTCTCGGGGGCGGATTTTCCCGCCTCCTTCTCATCGTCATGCCTTTCGTCTCCCGCCTGATCCGCAGAAACCGCCTTGGGGCGGCCATCGGAATCGGAGGTCTGATCGCCGCGATTGGCATCCTCTCCGACGGACAGTCATACGGAAGCGGATACGCCCAGGCAAAGGTACTGCTCGCAGAGGGCAGTCCCGCTTATTTTGATTCGCTGCCCTCCGATCTTCAGGAAGAGCTGCTCACCATCCGCGAAGGGATCACCCCCCTGTATCCCGCCTTTCGCGCATCCGCTTCGTTTCTGGTGCTAACGACAGCGATTCCGGGTGGGCTTTTTGATCCCTCCTTCTCCGTTGGAGCTGGTCTCGGATCCACTGCCTATCCGTGGCTCGCCTGGACCGGTGCCGACCTGCAGGCCGTGCTTCTCCTCTTCATTGCCGCCTATTTCGCGGGTGTCGTTCAAAGCCCCATGACCTCCTTTATCATTCTCCTTGAAATGACCGGAGTCCTGCTCTTCTCCCTTCCCCTTGCCGCCGCAGCCCTCACCGGATACGCCGTCTCAAAGTGGATATGCCCCCGAGCACTCTACGAGGCTCTCGCCGAGAACTTTATCCATCGACGAGATTTGTGACCCAGCGAAATTCTAATTCAGGCCTTGCCGCCATACCAAAAAGCCCGGCGCCAGAGGTGCCGGCGAAGAACGGCCCGGGCGGATTCGCTGAGATCCGGCAGATCGCTGGCCGCAGTGTTTTTCTCGGCCTGCTCGATGGTGCGAATACCGGGTATCACCGTCGAGACAGCCTCATGGTCGAGGGCGAATTTCAGCGCCGTCTGCGGCAGGTCGAGTGTATGATCGGCTAGGGTGCTGAGATCAGACCGGATTTTTTCCACTCGGGCGACCGCCCGTGCGAGACGGTCCCCCTCGAAATATCGCCGCCGGAAGTCTCCCTCGGCAAACTCCATCCCGGATGTGTACTTGCCGGTCAATACGCCTTCGTCGAAGGCGACCCGGATGATCACGGCTGTGCCGGTCTCGGCCGCCACGGGAAGGAGTTCGGCGGCAGGCTCCTGTTCAAAGATGTTGTAGATCACCTGAACCGAGTCGATCAGGCCACTCCGCATCAGGTCGATCACGCAATTTTGATCGTGCTCGGGGGTGGAGACCCCCACGGCCCGAACCTTACCGGCGGTCTTCATCCCCTGCAGAAACTCAAGCGGGGCGGGGTCACGGTTCCATGCCCGGGTCCAGGTGTGAAGCTGAATGAGATCGATGCAATCAGTATCCAGGCAGCGAAGACGCTCCTCAAGATTATCGCGCAGAAAGCTGATCGGGTAGCGATCTTCATGGCGGCACCAGGGTGAGGGGGGCCAGGGTCCTTTCCCAGTCGCGGGAATTTTGGTGGCCACGCGCACCGAATGCCCTGCCCTCTCTTTCAGAACCTGCCCGATGAGGCGTTCGGAATGACCGTTTCCATAGCCCGCAGCGGTGTCGATGAAGGTGAGGCCCCGGTCGAGTGCTGCATGAAGGGCCTTGGTCGAATCGCCGTCGTCCTGCGGACCCCAGCTTCCACCGATCGCCCAGGCTCCAAAGCCGATCTCCGAGACATCCCAGCCAGTATTTCCAAATTTGCGGTATTTCATGATGTTGATTTCAGGGTTAGGGGGGTGAAGAGTGAAGGGTGAAGGGGTAAGGGGTAAGGGGTAAGGGGTAAG
>CAZWFJ010000184.1:0-7584 GCA_964633135.1 uncultured Puniceicoccaceae bacterium
CCGACTTGAGGTCAGGCCGAAGCCAAGGTATTTGCCTTTCCATGGGCGACCCACGAAACTTTTCGCTTCGTCCACCTTCAAGAGCAGATGCTTGGTGATGAACTTCGTCATACTTTTCAGCACGCGTTCCCCCGCCCTCTTGCTTCCGACGTAAACGACGCAGTCGTCGGCGTAGCAGACGTACTTCAGTTCGCGCTTTTCCAGCTCCTTTTCCAGTTCATCGAGAGCGATGTTGGAGAGTAGCGGCGAGAGCGGACCGCCTTGCGGAATGACCTCCTCTGTTCCTCAGTCGCTGGACCTCCTCATTTGGAAATCCCACCGCAGGTGGGCGGGTCGATGTCGCTCGGATCGGCGGGTAGGACCCGCAGGGCGGGGCCAAAAAACTTCGGAGTCTTCCGCGATTTTTCTCTTCCACCAACCAAGTCACAGCTTCAGGTCCCCTACAAATGTAGGGTGTTGCGCGAGACGATCCCGTGGTATTCTCACTCCTTTCTCAAATCAAACCCGTCCAATATTCGAAAACCCATGAATCTTCCCATGCTTTCAATTCAGCACTCCATCCGGTGCCTTCTCCTTCTTTTTGCTGCGACAACCCTGTCCGTGTCCACGGTCTTCGCACAGGAGGAAACGCCCGCTGAAGCTTCCGAGCAAGCCATCGAATCGACGGAGACCGAAGCAACGGCCTCCGAAGAGGAAGAGGCTATGAAGGGCGCATCGCTTTTTGAGAGGCTCGGCCAAGGAGGTGTGACCATGGTTTTTCTGGCCCTGGTCTCCATCGCGGCCCTCACGTTTGCCATCGAGCGCGCTCTTAACCTCAAGAAAGATGCGATCAATCCCGGTGGACTCGCCGAGGACGCCAAGAAACGCTGGGAAAAAGGCGATTACGAAGGCATCCTCAAGCAATGCGAACAAAAGCCCAGCGTGCTGGCTCATGTGATCTCCTACCTGGTGCAACACCGCACCTGTTCTACTCTCGAACTCTCCGCAATCGCCGGGGACATGGCTGGGCGCGAGATGCGCGGGCACTTACAGAAAGCCTACCCCCTGGCCATCGCCGCCACGATCGCCCCGCTCCTCGGTTTGTTCGGGACTGTGCTCGGGATGATCGACAGCTTCGAAGTCGTCGCTATCGCGGGGTCTCTGGGCGACGCCTCCATTCTGGCCGGCGGCATCTCCAAAGCACTCGTCACCACAGCAACCGGTCTCGCACTCGCAATGCCCGCCCTCGCAGCCTATCACTACTTTAAGTCCAAAACCACTGGCCACGCGATGGCCTTGGAACGAGACATAAACGACCTCCTGACCAGCTGGTTCATGGAGAAAGCCGACAAGCAGGAATGAGCCAGCTGACAAATCCCTCACCCCTCATAATTCATCATTCATCCCTCATCCCTCATAATTCATAATTCATAATTCATAATTCACCCTCCCCCTCCCCTTATGAAAATTGACCTTCAAGACGACGATGCGGTCGAGGTGCAAATGGCACCGATGATCGACTGCGTGTTCCTGCTCCTGATTTTCTTCCTCGTCGCCACGACGCTGAAGAAGATCGACAAAGAGCTGCCGATCGAGCTGCCCGAGGCCGCTGCAGCGGTCGAGGTGCAACAGCCGGAGGGCTTCTCCGTGATCAGCATTGACCGCGAGGGCGCTTTTTATGTCGATGGTGCCCCCGTCTCAATCAGCATCCTGCAGAACCATGTGCGCGCCCTTGGAACCGAGGAGGACCCCAAAGTCCGCATCGACATCGACCGCGACACGCCCTTCCAGCGCGCCATGGAGGTTTTTGATATCCTTGCCTTCGAAAACGTAGCCCATACCGGGATCAAAGTCCGAGACGACCGGGCCACCGGGCAGTACTGACCAAAGGTGGAAGTGAGGTAGATAACCAGCACCCATACTCCTACCCACTTCATCCTTTCTCCTTTCTCTTGATCCCTCACTTCTGATTTCCGATCCAATGCCCGACAAACCCAAAGATGCCCGCCGAATCTGGCCGATATCACTCGCCATTCACTTGGTCCTGCTCGGGGTAATTTTCTTCATCCCGGCGAAAGAGTATTTCGAAGCCGATCGGGAGAAACGCACTCCCAAGCCACCCGAGATCAAACGGCGCGGTGAGGATCTGGAGCGCGTCATGGAAAAGGTCAGGGACATTACCGCCGAGCGCCTTGCTCAAAAGGTGGCGCTGCTCGACCAGGGCGAGGAGCGCATGTACACCAATTTCGAGACCCTCAACGCGCATCACCAGCCTATGGAGGAGCAGCAGCGGGCCACCGCCCTCGACCGGATGGCTGCCTTCGCCGAGCGCACCCTCACGCAAATGAATGCATTGCGCACCCAACTGAACGAAGCCCTCGAAAAAGACTCGCCCGCAGCCATTGTCGCCGCCCTCGACGAATCCGAACCCCTTGGCTCGCGCATACTCGTCGGCCAGGAGGAAATTCGCCGCGGACTCATGTTCGTCGCCCCGGACGATCCAACCCTCGTCCAGGCCCAGACCGAAGCGGAAGAGGCCCAGATCAGCTCCGTCGAATTTTTGGGATGGGGACTCGGCTCGGTCCGTGGCTATGTGAACCATCAAGAAAGAATTCCCCGGTTTGAAGAAGACCTTTCTGCGGCCAAATCCGAACTGGCACAAATCGAAGAGCGCGAAGCCGAAGTCGAAACCCGTCGGCAGAACCTCCGAGACAAGCTGAATGAGCTTCGTAAGCAAGAGCGCCAAGGCGACCTCTCCGATGAACGGAAGCAGGCGATAGCAAAAGAAAAAGAGCAGACGGAGCAGCGCAAAACCGAGGTCGATGAGAATTTTAAAAACATCCGCGACGACCGCCGCCAGCAGGAACGCGAAATCACCCAGCTTGAGCGCCAGTTGGAGAACACCCAAAACAAAGTAGCCAACAGCGACCGATCATGGGAAAAACACCTCCCCGTTGCCCGCAACACCCAGAACGCCGCTTTCTACAAACAGCGTGACGTCGTCAATGCACTCCTCGAAAAGGCCGGAAAAGAGCCAATATTCGAGGAATGAGGAATGAACAAAGATGATGAAGAATTTACCACTAATAGACGACACAATTAGCACTTTCGCCGAAACCATCTCGCAGGGGTATCGCCTCTCCGCAGTGAGATTTTTTTTTACCAGGAAAGTCCCCGGGTTTTTCGCATGCGGACTCATCGGTTTTCTCCCAACTCCCGCAGCCTTCGCTCAAGCACAATCCCAGCCGACCGTCCAGGAAGAGACGGTAGCAGCCGAGAGTCAGCAGCCCATCATCGGCCACTACGACGCCGCTGTTGCCCACCTTGAAAAAATCTGCGACGACTACCGCCGCATCAAGGCGATTCAGCTTAGCCAACAAAGGGGCATCTCGGTGGCCCAGGCCTACGACGACATCAACTCGGTCATGCCGGTGCTCGATCCGATCGACCGCGCAATCCTCAGCCGCCCGATCTACGACCCCGCCGAAATCGACGATCAGAAGGCCGCCATGGATGAGGTCGAAATGCAGATCGACATGATGCTCGAGCTGGCCGCCAAACTTCTGGACGAGATCGAAAAAGTGAAGATCGAAATCACGCAATTTCAGCCGCAATTCGAGGAAGTCACTCTCGAAGAGATCCTTCAGAAAGAACAGTTCGACCCGGAAGCGGTTCAGGAAAACACTACCGAGCGCTACACCACCGAGGAAATGCAGCAACTGGCCGAACTCGCGGAGCAGGAAGAAACCGGCGAGACCAAAGACCTCACGCAGCTCATGCGCCCGCTCCTGCCCGACATCGAAGACCTCACCGAGGAAGAAACCGGCGGCGAACCCCTCCGACAAGATCTCATGGTGAGCCAGAGTGCCGACAATGCTCCCGACGTTCTCAACAATATTGTCAATCTAGAGGACCTCAACAAATTGAACGGACGGACCGTCCGCTTCGGCGGGGAGCCGGTCGAATGGCTCTTCGTGGACACCTGGTATACGGTCGGCCCCTTCCCGAATCCAAGCCGCGCCAACCTCAACCGCCAGTTCCCGCCCGAATCCATTATCGATCTTGATGCGACCTATCCCGGCAAGGACGGCCAGGAGGTGAGTTGGGAGTTCGTCCAGGCAGCCAAGCAGCCAATGGTGCCCGCCAACGACGAATCCTACGCCATTTACTACGCCTACACCGAGCTCTTCTTCGACCAGCCCATGGACCTCTGGGTCGCAATCGGCTGCGATGACAAAGCCAACGTCTGGCTCAACGAACTTCCCATCTACACCAGCGGCGACGAACTCAAAGGCTGGAAGCCCAACGAGGCCTTCCGCAAGGTCAGCTTCCAACCCGGCATCAACCGCCTCCTCTTCCGCGTCGAGAACGGCTGGATGGGCACCGCCTTCAGCTTTGCCATTCGCGTTACTGAGTAAGCCCCAGATCTTCCCATCGCTACCCGGAATGGCGCTCGGTTAAGCGATTATTCGCTATCGAAATCGGGATCGGGATCGAAATCGAGAATTATTAAGTAACTGCTTAGCAAGAGGTAATAATAATCGAAACCCGATAGCGATTTCGATTTCGATTTCGATTTCGATTTAGGCCTTAACCGAGTGGCATTGATCGCTACCCGGTTCCCCGGCGAGGAGGCAAATTCTGGTGGTGCTTCCCAATCAATGATCCATCGTGGGGTGCCATTTCATCGTTTGTAACCCACAAGGCTCCCCTGTCATGAATGGGCGATCACGCGAGAACCAATAATTCTCCTTGCCAGGAGTTCATAAGAAAGCTATTCGAATGAAGCTCGATTAAAAACTCCATCAACCCTCCTTTCATTGCTTTCTTATGATTAAGATTACCATCACAATGCTTACGAAGAACAATGAAAGGACTCTTGAAAAAGTTCTTGCGTCAACCAGGAATTTTGAGGAGGTGATCCTTGTGGATACCGGCTCCACGGATGAGACCCTTAGCATTGCCTCAAAGTTCCTCAATGTAAAGATCCATGAAGAACCATTTACGTCATTCGGAGAGTTAAAAAACCAAGCCGCTACTCTTGCAAGCAATGATTGGATCTTGTCGCTCGACAGCGACGAAGAGCTTTCGATAAATCTACAAAAAGAACTTTTGGAACTAAGCCCATCTGATCAAACGCTTTATTCCATTCCCTTTATCAATTTTTATCGCGGCAAGAAAATCAACCATTCAGGCTGGCAAAACGAAAAGCATGTTAGACTTTACAACCGAAAGATTACGGGGTTTTCGGAATCTAGAATTCATGAAAAGATCAAGGAAGAAAACTTACAGGTCGCCACCCTGAAGCATCCGATCTATCACACCTCCTATCTCTGCATCGATGATTTTTTGCGAAAACTGCAAGCTTACTCTTCTCTTTTTGCCGAGCAGAATAAGGACGTTAAAAAGTCCTCTTTTGGCACGGCACTCGCCCATGGATTCTTTTCCTTTTTCAAATCATACATCTTGAAAAAAGGTATTTTTGGCGGCCAGGAAGGGTTTTTGATCTCGTTTTACAACTCCCAGGTTGCGTTCTACAAATATCTTAAGCTAGAGGAGTTAAATCGATCATGAAACTGCTATACGTTTGCATGTTTCATCGAATAGGATGCGGGGAATACGCAAATGATTTCGAAACTTTTCAAAAACAACTGGAATATTTTGATTCGATCGGTCATTTTACCCTTCCGGGAAACGCCCTCAAAAACGGAAATAATTTTTGCCTGACCTTTGATGATGCCACCATTGACTTCTACCAAGTTGTCTTCCCGTTTTTGAAACGCAGCAAGATTCCATCGGTTTTAGCGGTTCCAGTAGAATACATCGAGAATCAAGAAGAGGAGAACCGTTCCTATTGCAGCTGGGACGAGTTGCTGGAAATGAGCCAATCTCCCTATGTTGAGATTGCATCCCATTCCATGACTCACGCCAATTTAAAGGAATGTGATAATCTGTCCTACGAGATCGAAGACTCCAAAAACATTCTAGAGGACAGACTCGAAACAACGGTTTCCACTTTCGTCTATCCTTACGGCAAAATGACCTCGTCCATTCAAAAAGAGGTTCAAAAAAGATACCGATATGCCCTCCGCATCGGCAATTCGATCAACTTTTCCTGGAGGCATCTTTTGTATCGAATCCCCTGCGATAACCTTACTTCGATCCATAGCACCACGGCACGAAGTAGGCTGTTCCTGTATTGTTTCAATTTTATCAAAAACAAAGTCCGGCGGAGATAAGGCAAGATCCCGAAACCCGGGGGAAATGGAACCTCACGCCCTCCCGCTGAGCACAATGGCACTCGGTTCCAGCCTGAATCGAAATCACTATCGTTGGGTTTCGAAGATTATGCCCTGTTGCTACCCATCGAGGCATTCGTAGACTTCGCGAATGGCTTCACGCGAGTTAAACCGGAAGATCAGCCCACCCCATGGCATTACCCAGGACCAGAGGGGCTGCGCTGCCAAAAGTGCCGGACTGGGCAGGTGGCCCACCTCGCCCAGGGCGAGCAGCTTGTCCGGCGCGAGTTCGATAAGCCCATGGTAATGGCTCTCGCGATAGTCGTTGTGATAGGCATCGGTGGCGAGGATATCGACGCAGTCATCGCCCGGATAGTAGTCGGTATACGGAGCTGCCTCATCGCCCGGAGTTTCTCTGGGCGCGTTGGGATTCCAGACCCAAATCAGGTTATGCAGACCATGGTAGCCCGTGAAACGGTCGAATAGCATACGCCAGAGACGGGCAAACTCGCAGCCCGGCTTTGTGCGTTGCCCCCACCAGAACCAGCCGCCGTTCATCTCGTGGTAAGGTCGCCAAAGGACAGGAACTCTGGCCTCCTGTAACTGCAGCAGGTGGGCGGCGATGCGATCGACCTGCACCTGCCATGCCTGATGCAAGTGGGTTCCCTCGGTGAGAATCTCCTGCCAGCGTTCGTCGGGGAGGCTACCGTATGCCCACAAGTCCTTGTCCCCTGATACATCGCCGCAATCCGGCACCGGGCTGTGCCACATCAGAGTGATCAGACGTCCGTCCGCATGCGCGGCAATGCATCGCTCAATCAGAGCGGAACGCTCATCTTCCAGATCAATCTCCCGAAAGCGGGGTTCGCTCTCCGGCGCAAAAACCTTTTTAGGATTATATACCCAGCCCGTGTCCTGGCCTGGCTCGGTGAGGTTGGCCGGTCCACAATGGTGCAAGGCCGCCGGATTGCTGCCTTCATAGCAAAAGCTGAAATCGCCGCCATAGATGGACGGTTTGCGCCCGACGAGAACTCCGATTTCGTCGGCATAGCGAGTGCCGCTGCTGAGGTAGTCGTGTTGCGCAGACAGCACACGCTGCCCGCGCAGTCGCCACAGGAGGTCGAGTAGTTGACGGGCCTCTGGGGAGGCCTGCGGGTCGACGGGAAAATGATTCATCATCGAACGATGATGCTGGGGACAGTGTCAAAAATTGCAAGGATCACTGAACCCTAATGGTATAGTCGAAAGCCGTTCCCGCTTCCGCTACCAAACGCATTTCCGTAGCGGAACGGGGAACCCGTTTCGAAAGCGGTTCCCGCTTCCGCTACCAAACGCATTTCCGTAGCGGAACGGGGAACCCGTTTCG
>CAZWFJ010000184.1:7684-8830 GCA_964633135.1 uncultured Puniceicoccaceae bacterium
AAAGCGGTTCCCGCTTCCGCTACCAAACGCATTTCCGTAGTAGCGGAACGGGGAACCCGTTTCGAAAGCGGTGATTTCGCCGTCAAAATTTGACCTTCGGGAAGTTGACAGCACTCTGTCTTTCGGTCGAACTCCTCCCGATCTGATCATACCCATGAAACTCTTCCGATTCGTGCGAACCAGCATGGCGATTTCAGTCTTGGCGGTCTTCCTATCATCCCCGGCATCTGGACTCGTCAACATTGGAAACCCTCTGGGTAATACAAGTGCCCCGACCGGAGCGGGTGGGCAACCAACCGATCCCGGATTTGCCAACGTGGGGAGCGTTCGGGGTTCGACTGGGGTATATTTGGGAAACGGATGGGTTCTGACCGCCGACCATGTTGGAGTGGGCACCTTCACCGTCGGAGGAAACTCTTACAATTATAACGGAGTAGACTCCCATCAAATTGGAGGAGCGGACCTCCGGCTCTTCCGGTTGAGCACTTTTCCCGCACTTTCTGGAGTGAAGATTGCGGTTTCGACCCCTGTAATCGGCTCGGAAACGGTCATGATCGGAGCGGGACGAACCCCGCAGGCAGCGACAGCGACGACCTGGTATGTCGATACCGATGTGGATCCGTGGCTGTGGGACACCTCTGCCTTCCCGGAAGCAGACTCCGAGTTCGCAGGATACACCTCGAACTCCTCCAAAGCAGTTCGTTGGGGAACCAATATTATCTCAGGCATTTCGTCCCAGGCATACGGTTCGTATTCGACCATGGACCTCCTATACACTACCTTTTCCGAGGATCCGATCTTCCAAACCGCTTACGAGGCCCAGGGAATCCGGAATGATTCGGGCGGGGCCATGTTTGTGGAAACCGCCACCGGATGGGAATTGGCCGGGACAATTGTCACCGTCCAGAACTGGGACAATCAACCGGGTGGCAATACCTCCGCCATCTTTGGAAATAGAACACTTGCGGTTGATTTGGCTGATTATGCAGCCGAGATCAATTCCATCATTCCCGAACCACGCGCGTTCGCCCTGTTCGCAGGAATCATCAGTGCGACTGTTGCCCTGCGCCGCCGCCGCACCCGGATGGGAGTGGCACTAGTTTAAGGGAGTTTCCGTTCAAGCTCATAATCGTGCTCTTAATCATA
>CAZWFJ010000185.1:0-8787 GCA_964633135.1 uncultured Puniceicoccaceae bacterium
AAGTTTGTACGGAAATCGCTGCTTGTCCGGGATGGGAATAATGCACAAGGTTTTCTCTATGTCAGGATACGCCAGACGAATTGCGGTGCGGCTTGGGAAGGAGGAACGTGCCAATACGGATCCTTGGTTCTGGGGGTATTTGTTTCAGGGGGCGGTGATTTTAGGGGTAGCACCGATCCTGATTCCCATCATCGTAGGAAAAACGGAGAGCGCATCCGCAGTGGGGCTTGTTGTGGGAGCCTTTTATCTTGGGCAGGTGTTTTCTCCTGTGATCGGGAAGATTGCTGATGAAACCCGATGGTTTGCAGGATTCTTTCTGGGAGGTTTTGTCTTGATCGGCTTGGGCTGCGCAGGGTTCGTTCTTTTTGATTCAACGGTGCCTTGGGTTGCGTGTGCACTCATGCAAGGGGTTGGTGCCGGTATGAGCAATACAACGGCTTTCAGCTACATTGTTGAATTTCGCCCCAGGAGGGAGTGGGATGGCCATCTTGGTTGGCTGCAAACGTTCTATGGAACGGGGCAGGCGGTCGGCTTGCTTTTAGCCGCGTTTTTGCAGTCTAACCTGGTATTCGGGATGGTTCTTTGCGGTATTCTCATGGTGCCTGGCATTCTGTTGGCGAGAATAGGCCTTCCCTCGGCAGGCCCGCGCCCCGCGCCCCGCGAAAAGGTTCATCACTCGCAACCCACGATGGGGTCAGCGATCACCCCTGCTGCTGCAGTCCGGCATTTTGAGCATTTTCACTCCAGTAGGTTTGCTGTGGGACTCGTGCGTTGCATCCGGACAAAATATGTTCTCTGGATTGCGAGCTGGTTCTTTCTCATGATTGGGGTCTGGATGGTCATGAACTTCCTCCCTTTGCTCATGAAGGCCAACTACGATATTTCGGCGGGTCTATCTTCTCTCTATTACGGAATCGCAGCTACGGTCGGCATTCTTTTGTATGCGCCTTCTGGCGCGTGGTCGGAGAAGATTGGCCCGGCCCGGGTGGTCCTCATCGGAGCCTGTGGGCTGATCGTCACGAATTTGGCACTGGTTCTCCTTATCCCCGCACCCGGAATCGTTCAGATGATTTTGGTTCCGCTCTTTTTTGCCATTCTTCCCATTGCTTGGTCGCCCTTGATCGTGGGTGGTTCGGCACTTGCTGGTGAGTTGGCAACATTCTCCCAAGGTTCAGCCATGGGCATTTTCAATGCAGCCATGGCGGTTGCCAGCGTGGGTGCCGCTGTAGTTGGGGGATGGATTGCTGATAGGTTTGATTATGGTGCCGTGACGATGGTGGCCCTGATTGCCGCCGGAGCGGGGTCAGTTCTCCTCCTCCCCTTGCTCCGACGACAGGAGCGGACCGCCGAATCCAACGGTTGAGACCGGTGAATTCGGAAATGGGTTCCCTTTTCCCGAGGGGAACTCAATAGCCGGAGGGGATAGTTTTGGCGTCGTCAGTTTGTGGATTCGGCAGGCTACCTTCAAAGCTGCGGGCAATGGCTTCGTTCAGCATCGCTTTGGTCGCAGTCGCGCCGATTCTGGTCACGCCGAGTTCGCGCACTGCAAGCAGCTCATCAAGGGTGCGTACTCCTCCGGCTGCCTTGATTTGAATGGAGTCGGCGGTATGCGCTCGCATCAACTTCAGGTGTTCGTGGGTTGCTCCTTTGTAGCTGTATTTTTCGTCTTCACCCTTGCCGATGTTGACGACCATGTCGATTTCCTTGGCTCCGGCGAGGGCGGCCGCTTCCGCTTCGACAACTTTGATTCCGGTGGTGCTATTGCCGTGCGGAAATCCAATAACGGCGCAGGCAAGCACATCGGTGCCGGCGAAAATTTTCAGTGCCTGATGAATGCTGTAGGGCTTCACGCAAGCCGTCGCCACGCCGTAGTCGCGGGAAAGCTCGCAGCCGACACGCACGTCGTCATCCGTCATAGTGGGATGCAAAAGAGAGTGGTCGATCATTCTCGCGAGTTCGTTTACTGTCGGCTGTGTCATGGTTATTTTGTATTTTTGGATGGGAAGGGTTGCCGCACTGGAGGAATTGGTTGAACCGTTCACGCGCGGCGACCCCGTTCGACCGCTGCGTTGGACGTGCAAAAGCGTGCGGCGGCTCTCGGAGGAGTTGAAGGAGCTCGGCCATCCGATTAGTCCCTCGAAAGTCGCTGAATTGCTTGCTGAAATCGGCTACAGCCTTCAGTCCCACCGCAAGCGGGACGAAGGCAAGGGGCATCTCGACCGAGACGCGCAGTTCGGGTTCATCAACGACCGGGTGTCACATCACGCAAAACTGGCGGGGCGACGCTTAAAGCGTCACGCTACAAAAAAAGGCACAACGCAAAATTGGCACGAAATTCGCGAGTACTTTCCTACTATGAAAACGATCAATTTCAAACAGCAGCGCGAGGAAATGGTACGGAGTCAACTGGCGGAACGGGGAATCCGTGACGAGCGGGTGCTCGATGCGATGCGATCGGTTCCTCGGGAGCAATTCGTGCCGGAGGCCCACCGGGACCTGAGCTATCGCGATGGACCGTTGCCGATCGAACAGGGGCAGACGATCTCGCAGCCCTACGTCGTGGCGGAGATGGCCGAGGCTCTGGAAATCAAGGAAACCGACCGTATTCTTGAGGTGGGTGCGGGATCTGGCTACGCGGCGGCCATATTGGGCTATCTCGGCGCGGAAGTTCACGTGATTGAATACCACCGCGAACTGGCCGAATCCGCAGCCCGTCGAATCGCGGAACTCGGCTACGATAACGTGGAGGTCGCATGGGGTGATGGAACATGGGGCTGGCCATCGCTGGCTCCCTTCGACGCAATTCTGGTCTCCGCAGGTGGAACGGAGGTTCCGGAAGCCCTGCTGGAGCAGCTCACGGTGGGCGGACGTATGGTCATTCCAATCGGGAAGCGCAGCCGGGGCCAGGAGTTGATTCGGATTCAAAAAACAGCTGACAACGAATACGAGCAGGATTCGCTGGGATGGGTGCAGTTTGTGCCATTGGTTGGAGGCGGACCCATGCCAGCCGAGAAACTTCGGGACGTCGAACCGCTTCGGTAAACTAAAAACAAATACGACCCATGAGAATAACTGTTATAGGAGCCGGCGCGATGGGATCGGCGCTCACTTTTCCGTTCGCAGCCAATGGCCACACGCCTGTCCTCTACGGGACCGAATACGATGTCGATACGCTCAAGCGGCTCCGAGGCGGCGAAGCGCACCCTCGCCTGGGACTTCGCCTGCCGCACTCGGTGGAACCGAGGGACCCGGATGAACTGGAGGCTGCCATTGAGGACGCCGATGTGATCGTTCTCGGCGTCAATACGAACGGCCTTCTTCCCGTCATGAACGATCTTCTTCCATACATGGATCCCGACATTCCCTTGGTCATTGTGGCCAAGGGTCTGGTAGAGTTCGAGGGAGAGGCGTTGCCGACGGCAGCAGCAGTTCGCCGTTTTATGGAGCGCAAGAATGTTTCCCACGCGCCGCCCGTAACCTGCATGGTCGGCCCCTCCATCGCCGACGAAGTTGCGCGCGGGGTGCCCACGATCGTTCACCTCGCTGGCGATGATAACGGGCGGGCGGGCGATCTGGCCGACGCCTTTTCCACCCCCCGATTCGATTGCCGTTACTGGCACGATTCGAGGGGTGTCGAAATCTGTTCCGCCTACAAGAACATCTACTCGATCGCCCTCTCCTGGCCGGCGGGCTTGAGCGAGGCGGAGGAGGATGCGGGCGACCAAAACAACCTCAAGGCCATCCTTTTCCTCCAGACACTCGACGAGATGCGGCGAATCAGCCTGGCCCGGGGCGGCCAGGCGGATACGGCATCGGGCATCGCTGGCCTTGGCGACCTGATCACCACTTCTAGTGCCGGGCGCAACGGCGCACTCGGCAAAAAGCTCGGTGCCGGAGAATCCGTGGAGGATGCCCTCTCCAGCTTGGCGGACCAGGGAATCCGCACGGTAGAAGGCTACGAAGCCACAAGACTGGGCCATGCGTATGCGGCTGACCTCGGGCTGGACATCGGGGAGGCTCTTCCCTTGCTCGATGGGATTCATGAGGTGCTCTACGGGGGTAAATCGGTCCGCGAGCTTATGGATTCGCTCAATCTTTCGACCCTGGCGACGGCACGGCTCCAAGCCTCCGAAATTCAGCTTTCCCTGCCTTGATCGGGGGGAGATCAAACCAGATTCCGCCGGACTTTTTCCTGCCACGAGCGGCAGAACACCCGTCTTCCATCTTCCCAGGCATCCAAGTCTGCCTCAACATAAAAGTATTTCTCATCGCAATACATCCTCGTGCGACCGCGAATCGAAACGTGCCAGCCGTCGTGTTCCCACTCGCGCTCATGAATCGTCTCGCCGTAGGCAGAGGTAAAATCGTCCCCCTGGAAACCGTATTCCTCGCGGGCGTTTCGGGAGAAAACGAGGCCGCATTCGTCCAGGCGATGCTTGCCTCCGTCGGCGAAAACGTGCATCCGGACCTGGTCCACCCCGAGATCGCGCTCCACCTTCCAATGGCTTTCCGGTGGCCGCAGGACCGTCACGGGGGGCGACTCTGCCTCTTCCGGATCCGCGAAGCCGATCCTGGCATCGGCCTCCGCAGGCTCGCGAATGGGGATGGCGATATCGGATTTCTCCGTATCCACCGCCACCCGCACCGGACGCGGCGGCGGCCAGGCCAGCGGCCACAGTGAGGTGGAGAGGGAGATTCGCAGACGGTGCCCGGACGGGAAGCGGTGTCCGCAATGGTTCAAGGTGCAAACGATATCGTATCCTTGCCCGGGCACGAGGGGTTCGGGATGCTCGTGTCCATTCCGGTGGGTGAGGTTGAGCAAGCCGTAGCTCACCCGCGTGGCCTTTCCGTCGCCAGCCACGTCGGAGAGACGGATGGCGACCATGCCATCGGGTCCGTCCGTCCGGACGCGCAGCCGCGCGCGAACCGCCCCGAGCACCTCGACGGGTTCGGCCAGAGGGGGGCTTTCCCAATAAAGGGAGCCACCGTCCTCTTCCCGCTGGTCGCCGGGGAGATCCGGGGCGGCTGAGTAGGAACACCATTTCCCCGCGAATTGGCCCACGCTCAGGGGGGACTGCACCGAGGGGCACGACTCTTCCCGGTGTCGGGGTTCGTCCGTGTTCGCCCTTGCTGCCATGCGGTTCCCCGGCAGGAGCCGCCAGCTTTCAACGCGGATGCTCCCGGATGGCCAATCGCTCTCGCCGACCCATCGCCCGGGCCGCCTGTGGTACCGGGTGCTTGGCGGCACTCGATCCTGCATCCATGCGCGAATGCGGGGTTCCCGGGTCACGCCGGTGTCTTTGCCCTTCAGCCACTGGTCCCACCACCGGAGGCATTCCTGCAAGAATCCGATGGCCGGACCCGGCACACCGTGGTGGGGATACTTGTGGCTCCAGGGACCGACCAACCCACGAGAGGGTTCCCCCAACCCCTCCACCAACCGGAAGACGGCGTTGGAATAGCCGTCGGCCCATCCGCTCACGGCCAGGACCGGAGCCTTAATTCGCCCGAAATCCTCGCAGACCGAGCCATGCTTCCAGAAATCGTCGCGGGTCTGGTGCTTGAGCCAGTTCAAGACCCAGAGGCCACTCTTCTCCATCCGCTCCATCCACATCTCCTTCCACTTGCCTCCCACCGTGCGGGGATCCGGGGGCGAAGCGTTATAGGCAAACATCACTGAGGCCCACGAGAGGTTGTCTCCGAGCAGGCACCCGCCCATGTAGTGGACATCGTCGGCGTAGCGGTCGTCGGTCGAGGCCACGCTCACCACTGCGTCGAGACCTTCGGGCTGGCGGGCGGCGATCTGGAGTCCGTTGAACCCGCCCCATGAGATCCCGAACATGCCGACTTTGCCGTCGCACCACGGACGGGAGCGCAACCAGCGGACGACCTCCACGCCGTCGTCCTGCTCCCTCTCCAGATATTCGTCGAGCAGCACGCCCTCGGAATCGCCGCTTCCCCGCATGTCGACACGGATGCAAGCGTAGCCGTGTCCCGCGAACCAGCGATGGTTCCGGGCATCGCGAATCGCAGTGAAATCCTGCTTCCGGTAGGGAATGAGTTCGAGAATCGCCGGGACGGGATGCGTCGGGGCATCCTCGGGCATCCAGATGCGGGCCGCCAGGCGGATTCCGTCCGACAGGGGAATCCAAAGGTGCTCGATCTCGCGGACTTGATACGGAAACTCGGTTCGTTCGTGCATGGAAAAATCGCTTTCTCGTTCGGAAGACAAGGGTGGCCGGGGAGCATGGCCAATGGGCGGCAGTGTTCCGCTACCCCATCCTCATGACTGAATTTCAAACTCCAACCGCCTGGTCACCGCTTGGTAGCGGGCCGCCAGTTCCTCGTTCGAATCCGCCCCGAGAAAGAAGACGGCCAGAACAAAGCTCTCGGTATCCTGTTGCGGAAGTTCCGAGAGACGCTTTCCCTCTTCGGCCTCGATGCGAATGGCAATTTCGGGAAAGTCCTCGCAGATCCCCGCAATCTCCTCGCGGGTCGGAATCTTTTTCACGAACCCGTCCTTGAAAGAGCGGTGAAAGAACTTCGCTGCCTTGGCGAAAGCGCCCTCGTCCTTTGGCATGTGCGGTGTCCGCCCGAGTGCTATCTCCACGGCGAGGAGTTCATTGGATTTGCCATCGACTTTCGCATAGAGATCGCCGTGGGACTGGGAGACCCTTGGATTGATTTCCAGAAGCCGGAGATCCCCGTTTGCCGGGTTGTGGAAGAACTCGATATTGAAGGGGGTATGGGTCAGGCCGATTCGCCCGATCACCCTTGTCGACAAGTCGGCCATCCGCTCCTGGACCGCTTCGGGCAAATCCGAGGGGTAGCGATAGCAAAAGAAACTGCTCGAATCGCGATAATTCAACGAATCGACGATTCCGTAAACCCGGACTTCGCCGCCATCGACGATCCCGGAGACCGTGTGCAAGCTACCGCTGCAACTGCCTTCCACCAGGCAATGGTATCCATCGACCTCCCGCAGATCCTCTGGAAGGTCCCCCATTTGCATAATCTCATTGAACGCGCGAGCAAGCGGCCCGATTCCCCGCTGGATCCCCTCAATCGCCCTGCGATAGTCCTCGGGGTTCCTGACCCTGAAACCCAGCATGGACTCCGTCGACTTCACCGGCTTGATCCAAAACGGCTTGTCCATCTCCAGTTCTTCAAAAGAGGGCGGATGTCGGGAGTCGATCTTCGCAAAGGGAGGGATCGCCTCTGGAATCGCCTTCGCCTGCTCGATCCGCGACCAGTATTTGTGCTCGCAGCGCATCACTGCGTCGAAGGAGGGACCACGGAATCCGTATTGGCCGCAGAGCAGGGCCAGAAAAAGCGTCCCTGGGAAATCCCACCACGTGACCAATGCAGCGACGCGCTCACCGGCCAGGTTCTCGCGGGCCTCAGCCAGGATGCTCTCCGCCGACTGCTCGCCATAGGCCTTGAGCGAATGCCATGACACCGCTTCTCTCAGAATAAACCCGTCGGCCTCGGGAAGTGCCTCGATGAGTTTGCGGTTGAACTCATCGAGTCCGATGACGAAAACATTCGGTTTTTCGGTGGGATTGGTCATGCCTTCTGGATTCGCAAATTGTATGCCACTTGGTACGTCGGCTCACCCGCTAATCTCCATCCTCCCGGCGTGTGCGAGTAATAACAACAGCCAGCGGCTCAGGCTCAGATTGGTCCCCAATGAACCCCTGCGGCAGTCGCGATGGTTGAAACCCTCCGTTTGGGAGGCTTTGCTCTGTTCGGAGTGAAGCAAAACCGGTGTCGACCGATCCGCAGATTCGCCGTTCCCGTTCCATACCTCCCCGCTCAGGGCGAATACTCCCGGCTTAAGACGGGCAAGCACGCCGGGCAACCACGCATCCAACAGCTCGACCCACTCCACACCGTTGCAATCATTACCCATGTTTTCGTCGAAGCTGTGACGATCTAGCTTGAGCACGAACAGATCGAAATGCTCCCACTTCTCAGCCAGCAGACTTTCGATACTCAGTAGATCGTCAGCCGCTTCCTGGCACACCCTTCCGTTTCCGACCTCAAGCAAGGGCGGAGTGTTATTGCCGTCGACTTCGAGAACAGACAGCCCTCCAATGGCGGCAAAATCCAGGTGCGGACTTTCTTGGGGCTTGCGCCTTCGCATCATGCCCGTTTCCGATTCCCTGCAGAGACGGTCGAAATTGGGCGTCCGGGCCGCCCGCAAGGCAGTAATCGGCGAGCCGTCGCCCGCATTGTCGTCCAACCCCCCGCATACGGCCCATAATATTTTCGATCCATTGGAATCAGATGAATTTATCGCGGCTGGGGGATTTTCGCTATGCATAGACCGGTCCCTATCGCAATCCGAATGCCAACCCCTGTAAAACGATTCTAAAAAAGTTTGAATGGGTAGGAATTTCCCCGTGGGTTCAGGGTGACAATGCCTCAAAGAAGGTCGAGGCAGCAGCATATTCCCATTCACCCTATCCAGGCAGAAGGATTTCTCTCAAAATGCCAAACACCGATCTTGCAATCTCCAGCCCGTTTGATCGTGCAAAATGAATGGCAACGTAATGGCCCATTGTGGAGGCACTCGGGTAAGGCCTGAATCGAGATCGCTATCGGGTTTCGATTATTATTACCTGTTGCTAAGCAATTACTTAATAATTCTCGATTTGTTGATGTCGCTCCGCTCGGTACGATCCCGATCCCGATTTCGATAGCGAATCATCGCTTAACCGAGTGCCACTGTGGGGCATGGCTTTCTCTGGCTTGAGCCTGTCGAAAGCAGCCTTGCCCGGAACG
>CAZWFJ010000186.1:0-8755 GCA_964633135.1 uncultured Puniceicoccaceae bacterium
CTCGGACAATAAATCACGCTTTCTTGATTACCAGGAGTCAGGATCTCTGAAACTATAGGACAGGGCTAAAATTTTGATATGCATATGGTGCGTTTTCTGCGGGCCGCATGCTAATGCCGACGACTAGTCGTAAACTTGTGGCTAATCCTACTTTCTATCACTGCGTTGCTCGAACGGTGACAGTCGGGTATTTGAGACCGAAATTAGAGGACAGTTCTAGATTTTTGATATCGGATGATGAATTTGCCTAGGATTGTCATGTATTTGACAACGAATAGTTGTAATCTTTCGAACAATGCTACTTTTTGTCATTGAGCGAAACAGGACTGTGGCTGGGAGCTTCTTATGCCGGAGAGTATTGCGTGCCCAATCGCATGCGGGGTACTGCGCGGTGGTGAGAAACTGGCCGTTCCGATTGATAGCCGCCAAAGAGCTGCGTCCCGCCAGCAGTGCCATGACTAAGACAGAAATAGAACGTTCGGGTAAACTTTTCATTGAAATCAGGCTTCAATGGCTATGCAGCCAGTCGATAAAAAACTGCCCTCAAACTGCGTCCGTCGAATTTTCTTCATCGACTCCCGAGCAGGGATCTTCCAACCTTCCCCCTTCCTTCGGGAGAAAAGCCCGGCCCGGATGGCGGAATCGGTAGACGCTGCGGACTTAAAATCCGCTGGCCGCAAGGCCGTGGGGGTTCAAGTCCCCCTCCGGGCACCATGATGGCTTGCCGGAATTCGGGACACAAGTTTCTCGGAGAAATTCTCCGAACGAAGCTAATGAAGCCCGCAAGTCGCGTTTATAAAATTCGCCGAGCATTTGACCTGCCGGTCTAATCCAGAGGCTTCATAGCCTCCTGATCTGTAGTGCTCAGATCAGGACGACGCTCCTGCGTGCGACTTCTGCGTTGGGCAAGGCGCCATGCGGCGATTTTCGCGTGGTCGCCCGATAGCAAAACCGCAGGGACTTTCATCCCGCGAAACTCAGCCGGGCGGGTGTATTGGGGTAGCCCCAATAAACCGTCGGCGAAACTGTCCTGCTCCAGGGACTGGGCTTCCCCGAGAACGCCAGGCAGCTGGCGGGCAATGGCGTCGATCAGGACCGCTGCCGGAAGGGTACCGTTGGTGAGCACGTAATCCCCAATACTGATTTCCCGGTCGATCAATACATCTCTGACACGCTCATCAATGCCCTCGTAGTGCCCGCTGAGGAGGATTAAATGAGGCCGGGCGGCCAGCTCGAGCACAAGTGAGTGGTTTAGCCTCTCTCCATCGGGAGCGAGATAAATCACCTTGCTATCCGGCCTGCGAAGGCTCTCGATCGCAGAAAAAATCGGCTCTGGCTTCATGACCATTCCGGCCCCTCCGCCAAACGGACGATCATCGGTGATCTGATGCCTGCCCGTCGCCCAGTCACGCAGGTTGTGAACCCCGGCTTCCACGATGCCGCGCTGAATCGACTTCCCGACCATGCTTTCGGCCAGAAAACCCTCCAGCATGGCCGGAAAGAGGGTAAGGACATCGAAGCGCATTTCGCAGGGTCAGGCCATTTCGACGACCTTGGCGACCAACTTGTCGATTCCTGCTTTCACATCTGCCATCCTGGGTCCCAGCATGTAGGCAGGGGTGGAGACGACCTTATTGTTCTCATCGACGACAATCTCGTCGACCGAACACTCGACGTGCTCAGCACCGAGTGCCTGTAAGCCGGAAGCCGTTTCCGGATCATTGCCAATCGTCAGTCGAATCCCCCGATCCCCGAACAAGGCAGCCCCGATCGCAGGAGCGATGCAAATAAACCCAATGGGTTTCCCCTCGGCATGGAAGGATTTAATGAAAGCCGCTACTTCGGGTTCTACCTGACAATCGGGTCCCTTTACGGCAAAGTCGCAAAGATTCTTCGCCGCCCCGAATCCACCGGGCAGAACCAACGCGTCAAAACCCGCAGAGGAAATATCCCCCAGGCTCTTGATCTGCCCCCTCGCCAATCGCGCCGCCTCCTGCAAGACCGAGCGTGACTCACCCTCCGCCACTTCACCCGTGCCGTGATTGATGACATGCATTTGCGGAATTTCCGGCGCACAACAGGTAACTGCGGCACCCGCTTCCTCTAGGGCCAACAACGTGAACGTTGTTTCGTAAATCTCGCTGCCATCATAAACACCACTGCCGGAAAGAAGAACTGCTACCCTTTTCATACCCATAACCTTGGTTTAATAATGACCGAGAGCCAAACGAAAAATTGCTCTTTTCTTCTCGACTCGACTCCAAAAATCAGGTTGCCTCTCCCTTCGACCTTGGTTCGCCCGGGTGGCGGAATTGGCAGACGCGATAGACTCAAAATCTGTTTCCCGCAAGGGAGTGTGGGTTCGATTCCCACCCCGGGCACCATGATATTAGTTTTTTGCGTACCGTTTTCAGCGCAGACCGACCGCGTCGACATCGAACATCATTTTCACCCCGTGTGGCAAATTGAATTCCGCAGCGATTCTCGCCAAACGCTGTCCGGTGGCGCTTACGGCTTTTGTAAAATACCAAAGCTGGACCCTGTATTCGTCGGCAACCTTTTCGATTGGGGTCGGTGCGGGACCGCGGATCTCGACCTCTGCTCCGAGAGTGTTTTCCGCCGCTTCGGCCCACTTTTCCGCGACAAACCAAATCTTTTCCTCGTTGCGCCCGAGGAATACCTGGCGGATGAGGTGCCGAAACGGGGGATATTGGAACTCTTCGCGCAGCCCCAGCTCTTCCTCCAGAAACCCGTCGAAGTCCTGGCGCCGCGCGAACTGTATCGGGGGGGCGTGTGGGGTCAGCGTCTGCACGACGACCTCGCCGGCACGGTCTCCCCGGCCCGATCGGCCCGATACCTGCACAATCAGCTGAAAAGTGCGCTCCGCCGCCCGGAAATCCTCTTGGTGCAGGGACAGGTCCGCGTCAATCAAGCCAACGAGCGTGACGTTCGGAAAATCCAGCCCCTTGGCGATCATTTGCGTGCCGACCAGCACATCGATCTTGCCCTTGCGAAAGTTCTGGAGAACGGCCCTGAAATAATTGCGCTTGCGGGCCGAGTCCGCATCGAGGCGCACCACCCGCGCACGAGGGAGCAGGGCACTCACTGCGGCCTCCACTTTTTGCGTGCCCGAACCCTTCCACCTGAATTCCGGCGAGTTGCATGAGGGACAGTATGCCGGTGCCTTTTTTTCGTATCCGCAAAGATGGCACCGCATCCGATTGTCCGTGCGGTGGAGGGTGAGTCCGACACTGCAATGCGGGCACTCCGCCACGTATCCGCAAGATGGGCACAAAGCCGTGGTCGAATACCCCCGTCGGTTCAGGAAGAGGATCGTCTGCTCACCCTTCTCGAGGCGATCGAGCATTTTCTCCCGCAACAGGGGGGAAAAGATCCCCCCACCCTTGCCCGCTGCCCTGGCCCGCCGGAGGTCGACAATGTGCAGCAAGGGCATTTGCCGGTCATCGACCCTCTTGGTGAGGCGAACGATCCCGTATTTCCCAGTCTTCACATTGAAGAGCGTCTCCAGTGCCGGTGTGGCCGATCCCAAAACACAAAGGATCCGTTGGTCAAATGCCCGCATGATCGCGACATCCCGGCCGTGATAGCGAGGTGCCTCTTCTTGCTTGTAGGCAGGTTCGTGCTCCTCGTCGACGATGATGAGCCGCAAATCCTGAAACGGGGCGAATACCGCCGATCGAGCTCCCACCACCACGTTCGCCCGGGCAGCGGCGATCTCCCGAAAAGCATCCGCCCTCTGGCCGGCCGAAAGGTTGCTGTGCCAGACCACAACATTGGCCCCCGTCGAGACGAGCCGCGAACGCACGCGGGCCACCGTCTGCGGGGCGAGGGCAATCTCCGGCACGAGGAAAAGAATTTGCCCGCCCTCAGAGAGCGTTTTCTCCATCAGCCGCAGGTAGACCTCCGTCTTGCCGGACCCGGTGACCCCGTGCAGCAACCAGCTGGCAAACCCACCCGCAGATCTCGCCTCCTCCAGGCGCGCGAACGCCGCCTCCTGTTCGTCCGTGAGCGCGGGAGGACCGGTCTCCACAACTGCCTCGGCATCCAACCCATCCTGGTAGGATTCCCGCACTCGACTCACGCTGCAACAACGTGCCAGCCCTTTCTCCACCAGACCTTCGGCGACGCTGGCCGAGAGGTTCATCCGCCGCAGGACCATGCTCCGGGAGAGCGCCTGATCCTGGTCCAAAAGAAATCGCAGAAACTCGGCCTGGCGCGGTGCCGACTTCGCCAACGCCTCCAGTACCGATTCGTCCACCGGACGAATCGCCTCAATGAAGATCTCCCGCCTCTGCTCCTTGCCCTCGCGGACGGGAGCCGGCACCATCGCCTCCACCACAATCCGCAGCGGTGCCATGTAGTAACCCGATATCCACGAGGCGAGTCTCAGGAGATCGGGCGGGAGCACGGAACCCTCGGAGAGAAGCCTCGCAAGATTGCGGATCCGATGGGCCGGCACCTCCGTCACCCCGGCCACAGAGACCACGAGTGCTTTTTCCCGACGGCCCTGCAGGGGAACGATTACCAGACTCCCCACCGGAAGCGGTCGCATCCCCGGCGGAATCCCATAGGTCAGTCGCAGATCCCCCCGACTCAGGGGCACGACCTCAGCGTAGCAATCCCCCCCCTGTTCTCCCGCTATTCTCTGTACACTATGGCTACCCATTAATCCAGTTCTTGTCCCCCACCCGACCCAAAGGTTCAAATCAAATCCGCTCCCCCCACCAAATGTCGGCCCGGCATTAGCGGAAAATTACCCCGAAAACTTTTCCTAATACCACGCACGATTTCGACACTATCCTCTTTACACCCTGCTTAATGAGTGTCAATTTAGTCTCAATAAGCCATGACAACCCCAACCGCAATAACCGAACACGAAGATCCCTGGGCCACCTTCCGGGATTTTCTTTCCAGCCGAGGCCTTCGGATCACCAATCAAAGACAGGCCATCTTCGAAGCTGCCTACGATTATCGACAACACTTTACCGCCGAGGAATTGCTGGACCGCGCACGCGAGATCGATAGCACCGTATCGCGAGCCACGATTTACCGCACCCTGCCAATCATGGTGGAGAGCGGAATGATTCGTGAGGTCGATATCGGTAAGGATTATAAGTATTATATGGCCCACCACTCGGCGGATAATTTCAAGGCCCAGGTGATCTGCATGGACGACGACCGAATCTACGAAATCGACGCCCCCTTTATGGAATGGTATGGGAAAGCTGTAGCCGCCAAACTGGGGCTTGAAGTGGTTTCCCAGCGCCTTCAGGTGCAGGCAAAACATCCCGAGGGCCACTCCTCCGTCACTGATGCGGTCGAAGAAGCTCGCAAAAAAGCGCTGACCAGCGGCGTCTCCAAGGCCGTTTCGACCGCATGACCCAACCGTCGAGTTCCCAATCCAAACCGGGGAGCGTGGATCTCGCTTTTGAAATCGCGTTCTTCGAGAATCTCTCCCGGCGCAACCCGAAAGATGTCCGCGTCCTCGAAGTGCTCGCTCACTATTATACCCGCTCGGGGCAGATTGCCGACGGGCTGCGAGTGGATCGCCGCATCGTCCGCCACGACCCGGAGAACCCTCTCGCCCACTACAACCTCGCTTGCAGCCTGGCTTTGAGGAACCGCAAAAAAGAGGCCGTGGAGGCACTGCGCGATGCCGTGGACCGGGGATATTCCGATTTGGCCTGGATGATGCAGGACGAGGATCTCGAAAACCTCCGCGAGTTCGTGCCCTTTCTGGAACTGTTGAGAGAGGTGGCGAATGAATTCCCGGAAAGCGGCATCTGAGGCAAACGCCACAGAACACCTGGCGTGGTTTTCGCCGGACGACGACCCCGCCCGCCACTCGGCAATCGAAGAGGCCTGCCTGCGGGACAGCCAGTCCAGCTTCCTGATCCTGTGGATCAATCGGCCCTCTCTCTTCGTGGGAAAAAACCAAAACCTCTGGGCTCAGGTCTCAGCAAAGGAAGCCTCCCAAACAGGGGTCTCCCTCAACCGGAGACTTTCCGGGGGCGGAGCGGTCTATCACGATCCCGGAAATCTCAATTTTTCCCTGATCTCGCCCGGAGAGTCCCGGATCGCCTTTCAGAAGCACCTGGCCCTCTTCCTCCCCTATTTTGAGGCGAGGGATATCCCGGTCCAAATCCGCAATCGCAGCGACATGTTCCACGGCGACTCCAAGTTCTCCGGCAATGCAGAATACTTTACAAACGGGAGAGTCCTGCACCACGGAACCCTGCTCTTCGACACGGATCTCTCACAAATGGACCGTCTCCTGACCCCCGACTCCAAGGCCTACGACGACCGCGCCATTGATTCCAACCGCAGCCGCACCCTCAACCTCCGGTCTCTCCTGCCCGACCTCTGCGACACCCGCTCCTTTGCCGAGGATCTCCTTGGCTTTTTTCTTGAGCGGAATCCCCATTTCCGCCGCATCGGCCAGCTGCCCGACTCCCTCCTCCAACGATCCCGGGATTATCTACCCCGCTTCCTGGATCCGGACTGGATCTTCGGGCGCGCTCCCCAATACCAACTGGAACGGACCTTCGCCCGAACGCCCTGGCGGGCCACGAGTCGAGTCACCGTCGAGAACGGTCGGATCTCCTCCATTGCCCTGACTTTCGACTCCGCACACCACAGCATACCCCCCATCGCAGACAGCATCGCAGACGCATTGATCGGCTGCCTGCATTCCCCCGATCCGATTCGATCCAGGCTTCGCAACGTCGCCAAGTGCCATCCAGACCCCGCCGTCCTCTCCATCCTCTCCGAAGCTTGGCTCGACATCCTTTTCTGATACCGTTCCCCCATGATCTTCGCTCCACCGGCGACTCCCGCCCTCTCCATCCGCAACCTCTCCGTGACCTACACCGGGGAGCAAGGCGACAACCATGCATTGATTTCCCTCAGTGCCGACCTGCACCGTGGTGAGGTTTTCGCCTTGGTCGGCGAAAGCGGTAGCGGGAAATCAACGGCCGGATTCGCAGTCGGCGGTCTCCTCCCACCGGAAAATACACGGATTGGCGGGGAAATCGAGATCGCGGGCGAATCGTTCCAAGCCGATGACCGGAACGGCCTGCGCAAGCTTTGCGGACGCCGGGTAGGCTTCGTCTTTCAGGAACCCTCGTCCGCTCTGCATCCAGCCATGCGAGTCGCAGCCCAGGTCGGCGAGTCCATTCACCAAAAAATTCCCCGGGACCAGAAACGAGAGAAAGTAACCGAACTCCTGCGCTCGGTTCGTCTCGCTCCTGACCGGCGACTCCTTCGCTCTTACCCGCATCAATTGAGCGGAGGAATGCAGCAACGCGTGATCCTGGCCATGGCGATGGCCAATCAACCTGCACTGCTGATCGCCGACGAACCCACCACCGCCCTCGACCCCACCATCCGCAAGGAGATCTTGCAATTGATCCGGGAACTCGCCTCCCGGGCCGGATCCGCAGTCCTCTTGATCACCCATGATTTCGGGATTGTCTCTCACTTCACCGACCGTGTCGCCGTGCTACACTGCGGAAAGGTTGTCGAGACAGGGAAAACCCAGGACATCCTCTCCAATCCCCAACATCACTACACAAAGGCACTGATCGCCTCCGCTAAACGAACCGGAAAGGACTCAGGATGACTCAACCATTTCTCAAAGTCCATGCGGTCTCCGTTATCTATCCGGGGGGGCACCACGCCACCAGTGAAGTCACGTTCTCCATCGCAAAAGGAGAACGGGTCGGTCTGGTTGGCGAAAGCGGCAGCGGCAAATCCACCCTCGCCCGCGCCATTCTCGGGCTGGTCCCCCCTTCGAGCGGAAGCATCCGTATCGAAGGCCGGGAATTTCAGGGAACGAACCGAAAATCGCGTATCGACCGCGCCCAGCTCGTTCAAATGGTCTTCCAGGATCCCTACCACTCCCTCAACCCACGGCGAACCATCGGCCAAACCCTAACCGAGGCCATCCAGGCTGCCGATAAGCCCATCGACAGAAACACCGCCTTCAGCCAAGCAGGACTCCTCCTCGAGAAAGTCCACCTGGATGCCTCCGCCATGGACCGGTTTCCTCATCAATTCAGCGGCGGCCAGCGCCAACGAATCTGTATCGCCCGCGCCCTGGCCCCCCAACCCCGTTTGCTCGTCTGCGACGAGGCTGTAAGTGCCCTTGATGTAACCACACAGCACTCAATCGTACAGCTCCTTCGCGAACTCAGCCAAGAAGAGAAAATCGCTCTCCTCTTCATCACTCACGACATCCCCCTGGTCGAGGATCTCTGTCACCGGATCATGATCCTCGACCAGGGTTCCCTGGTCGAAGAAGGCCCAACCACAAAAATCCTCCAACATCCCCAATCCCCCAAAACCCGCCAACTACTCAATGCCGTCCTCCGCATCTAGGCCATCAGCCTGAACAACCCCAGCCCCCCGAATAGCAATTTAGGTTTTTACTTCGGTTGTTGGGATTGCTTAGATGTCCGTATGAATACAGAAAAAACTTAGCTGAACAAATTCTTTCCAAGCCCCTTCCCGACGGTCAGACCGCCCCAGTCCGCTCCCTCCATTTCATGGGGCTTGCCGGGATGCTTCCTCGACTCCGAGGCCGCCTTGAGCTGCTCCTCTACAAACTTCGCCGATCCCAGGACCATCCCATCCGTTACATAACGCAACCGGCAGCGCAAAACCACTGGCAACGGCAGCTTTCCTTTCTCCTCCTCCAGAACCCGCACAGCCTCCTCGCGGGAGATCGCAACCT
>CAZWFJ010000187.1:0-8683 GCA_964633135.1 uncultured Puniceicoccaceae bacterium
ACGGATGGGATGGTCCTGGGATCGGCGAAGTTTGTGGAGGAGCAGCTCAGGGCGGCCTCGGAGTCGAGGAAGCGTCCCGGCAAGCCGCATGAAATGGAGGGAGCGGACTGGGGCGGTCTAACGGTGGCGAAGGGGCTGGAAAAAAATCTGTTCAGCTGATAGCCAGTAAGATTGCTACAATTATCTTCTGCCCGACCCTTAGGCTTTGCGCAGGCCGGAGCGAGCTTCGACTGCCACATTGGATAGGTTTATCAGATCTCTGGTAGTCCGAGCTCGGGCAGGCTCTGTAAAGGAGCGGGATCATGGCCCCCAGAATGAGCTGTTTCGCCAGCGACAATCCCCGCTCGTTTGGAGTACACTGCCAAGCTCTACAAAGACTCGGCCCCCGGCACCTGGATTCAGGACGAGGAAGGCGACTGGTACGAAAAGGGGAACTGATTGAGGCTTCGCGCCGACCAGGTTCGTTGCTCCTCAGCCAGAGATTTCACCTCGAAAGAGCAGTACGGTTGCCATGGCGGCGATACCCTCGCTGCGACCGATGGCACCGAGGCCTTCGTTGGTGGTGGCTTTGATGCCGATCTGGCAGGGGTCAACGTTGAGAGTACGAGCCATGCGGTGGCGCATAGCCTCGATCCAGGGTGCGATCTTGGGTTTTTCGGCGATCACCATGATGTCGATGTTACCGATTAGAAAGTTCAGCCCGGCGGCCTTTTCTGCTGCAAAGGCGAGGATTTTCTGGCTATCGATGTTGCGGCAGGCTGGATCACCGGGTGGGAAATGGAAACCGATATCCGGCAGCCCAAGGGCACCAAGGATTGCGTCGCTGGCGGCATGGGTCAGGCAGTCGGCGTCCGAGTGGCCCTCGAGTCCTGTGGAATCGGGAATGGTGATCCCGCCGAGAACGAGGGGTCTGCCGGGGGCGAATCGGTGTACATCGTAGGCGAGTCCGGTGCGGAAGGGTGGTTGCATCATGAGGGATCGCGTTCGGCAAAATCGGGATTGCGGATGAGAAAGGAGGCGAGAATCAGATCTCCCGGGCGGGTAATCTTGGGATTGGGAAACGTCGGTTCCACGAGACTTATTTTGGCTCCGCCAGCTGCGGCGACCGAGGTGTCGTCGGTGAAGAGGTCGCTGCTTTGGCGTGCCTTTTGGTAAGCGTCGAAGATAAGATCGTACTGGAAGGCCTGGGGCGTCTCCATCGACCAGCAGCCGCGTCGATCAATCTCCCGAAGCATGCATTTGCGAAAATTGGTCCGGCGGCGATCAACCCGTTTAATCGTATCGGTGACCGGGCGGGCGAGGGAGGCGGCCTTATCCTGAATCGTCCGCTGAAAAAGTCTCTCGAGATCGCTTGCCCGGACCAGAGGGCGGGCACAGTCGTGGATAAAGACGTACTCAGTCTCCTGGCCTGCGGCGACCAGGCCCTCGAACACGGATTCCTGCCGGAGAGCACCGCCCTGCGTCCAATGAACAGGCGGGGGGCTGGGGAGGCTGAGCAGATCGGACAGTTCGGAAACGAGACTTTGCCGCTGGTCCGCATCGCGATAGACAACGATGAATCCCTCAAAAATACCGGAGGAGGCAAAGGTGTCGAAGCTGCGGCGAAAACTGCTGATTCCCTCGATGGGGGCAAGGATCTTGTCTTGGACTGCGCCCGCCATCCGAGTCCCCTTGCCAGCGGCGAGGAGGATTGCCTTGATGCCTCCCATTTTCGCGGCACGGATGGGGCGGAGCGGTTCAGCTGCGGGATTTTTGCTCATTCTTGCCGAAAGGATTCAATCGGATAGACGGGTAAGCAAGTGGATTCTATGCGGAACAATCGGCCTGCTACGCATTTTCGTAACGTTCGGTCGCCTCCATCCATTCTGCATTGAGCTGGTCAAGCCGATCGTTGTTGGCGACCACTTCGCGATTGAGTTCCATCACTTTGCCGGGATCGCTTTCGTACAGGAGAGGATCTTCCAGCTCGCGGGAAAGTTGGGCTTGTCGGTCCTCGAGTTTACAAATGGCCCGCTCCAGCCGTTCCACATCGGCCCGAATCTTTGCCAGGATCTTGCGTTTATCGGCTTCGGCCCGCTTCTGCTCTTTGGTTTTGAAGCCGGCCCCGCCCTTGGGGGAGTTGGTCGGCGAGTCTGCCTTGTTCTCCTTGGCGTCGGGTCGGAAATCGGACAAGCCCCCGGAGTCGGTCAGCCCGGATCGTTCGCCCTCCGTGCCGGATTTGCGCAAGTAGTAATCGTAGCCTCCGGCGAATGCGGTGAGCTGCCCGCCGCTTACCCGGAGAACGGTCGTGGCGATCCTGCGGATAAAATAGACGTCGTGGCTGATGAAGATGAGCGTTCCTCGATAGTTCTCGAGTGCTCCCAGCAAGGCGTCGATGCTTGCCATATCCAGGTGGGTGGTCGGTTCATCCATCAAGAGCAGATTGGGTGGGTCGAGCAGGAGCTTCACGAGTCCGAGGCGGCTTTTCTCCCCTCCCGACAGGACGCTGACCTTCTTGAAGACCGCCTCCCCTCGAAAAAGGAAGGAGCCGAGCACGGTTCGGGCCATGGCTTCCCCGACGGGGTTGTGGATACTCTGCACCTCTTCGAGAACGGTCCGCGCCGGATCGAGCATATCGACACGATTCTGGGAAAAGTAGCCGACCTTTGTATTGTGACCGGGGGTGCGCGCGCCTGCGGTCGGGGTGAGCACACCCGCGAGCAGCTTGAGGAGGGTCGATTTGCCGGCCCCATTTGGTCCGACCAGAACGGTGCGGTCTCCCCTTTCGACCGCGAGATTGATCCCTTGGTAGACCGGGGTTGTCTCGTAGGCAAAATGGACCTTTTCGAGGGTGATTACCCGCTGGCCGCTCGGGGTGGGCTGGGGAAATTTGACGTGGATGGTTTTCTCGGAGGACTGCGGTGCCTCGATGCGATCGATTCGGTCAATTTGCTTCTGTTTCGACTTTGCCTGGGCGGCCTTGGTGGCCTTGGCACCGAAGCGCTCGACGAAGCGTTCGAGTTGGGCAATCTTGCGTTCCTGTGAGCGGAAGGTGGCCAGCTGCTGGGCGTCGCGGGCGGCTGCCTCTTTCAGGTAGTCGTCATAGTTGCCGTTGTAGGAGTGGATGCGGTGGTGTCTCACTTCAAGGATACCGCTGATGACCTCATTGAGAAAGGCCCGGTCGTGACTGATCAGCAGCAGGGAACCGCAGTAATTCTTGAGGTGATTCTGAAACCACTGCAGAGATTCGAGGTCCAGGTGGTTTGTCGGCTCGTCCAGCATCAGGAGGTCCGGCTCAGCGGTGAGTAAACGGGCCAGGTGTGCCCGCATGACCCAGCCCCCGCTGAGGGTGTGGACGGGCTGGTCCATATCAGCCTCGCGGAAGGAGAGTCCGGCAAGAATTCTCTTGGCCCTGGGTTCGATCTCGAATCCGCCGATTTCAGTATAGCGGGCGACCGCATCGTGATAGGCATCGCTCCGGTCGTCCGCCCGCTCAAAGTCACCGATTTGTTTCCGCAGGCTACCGTGTTCGGGCGTGACCCCGGCGGCTACCTCAATCACGGTCTCCTCGCCGACGGGAGTTGTTTCTTGGGGCAAGTGGCCGACGCAGGCGTTTTTCTCGAGTTCGACCATGCCGTCATCGGGATCGATTTCGCCGAGGATCATCGAGAAAAGAGTGGTTTTGCCCGCGCCATTGGGACCGACTAGTGCCATGCGGTCGCCCCGTTCGAGGCGGAAGGAGACGTTTTCGAAGAGAATCTGCGGCCCGAAGGCTTTGTGGAGTCCGGAAATTTGAAGCATACTGCGGTCGGCTGGCGAATGATTGAAACCCGGAGGGTTTATCAGCTTCCCGATGCGTCGGGAAGGGGAAATTCAATTTTGTGCTGGGGGTAATGGTTGCCTCGATGACATTCGCGCCCAGGCGAAGAGAAACTGCTGGGCCACGCCGGCGAATTTGCCGTAGTGGGCACTCGCGAATTGATGGATCTGAGAATCGCTAAAACTGTCGAGTTCATAGACTGACCGCATCGTTCGACTGATCCAGGTATCAATTGGAAACGATTCGAGGCGCCCGTAGCCGAATAAAAGTACGCAGTCGGCGATTTTGCGACCGACCCCGGGCAGGGCAAGAAGTCGGGTGCGTGCCTCGGTCGACGAAAGGTTGTGCAGGCTGTCCAGGTATCCCGGGCGGGAGTGCAGAAAGAGGGCGGTTCGATGGATTGAGCGGGCACGGTAACCAATGCCGCAATTTCGCAAATTATCCTCGGAGACGCAGGAGAGGCTTTCCCAGGAGGGTGGGGCGTAAAGGCCGTTTGCGAGCTGGGTTCCCCAGTGGCGGGAGATTTGCAGCAGTCCATCGCGAATCTGATCGATGCGTTTAAGGGGACTCAGCAAGAAGGAGAGGAGGGCGGTGGCGGGAGGCTGGCGCAAAATCCGCAGGCCCGGAAAGGCATTGACCGCCTCCTGCAGGACGGGATCCGACCGCCACGGCAGGGCATCCGTGATCCGGGAAAAGTCGACCCCGGCGGCAAAGAATTCCTCGACCTCCTCGCGAACTCCCGGCTGTGGACTCCCCAGATGGGTCCACTCAAGGCTTCCATCGGGGTGAATTTCGATCTGGCAAGGATGTGATCCCACAACGCCGCGCCAGGAAAATGGCGAAACCGCCTCCCAGAGAAAACTCTGTCCGCCGGCCAGGATCTCGGCCAGGACCCTGGGACCACCTTCAACGGCGATCGGAAGATATCCTTGATCGGACCTCATCTCAGGAGTCTCCGCCCCGCTCATCGGGGGACTCGGTACCCCGTTCCGATTTTAACGGATTCTCCGTCCAGAGGTAACTCGTTCGCGTCTCAACCGGTTCCCCGGCAGCAGAGAGAATCGAAATTTTCCACGCCACCGGGCCGAATTTGATCCCCGGCCAATCCACGCCTGTCAACCCCACCCATAGGCTTTGGCCCTGGCGGGGAATTCGCTCTGGGGTGAGGCGAAACCTACGGACCTGCGGGTTGCCCGGGATCTGGACCCACAGGTCAACCCGGGCGATATCTGCCTCTTCCATTTCGGCGGTAATCGGGAAAATCCAGTAATAACCCCCTCGTGCTTCCGGATCGGTCCGCACGTATATCCGATCGGTTTCCGGCTCCCTTCCGGTGAAGTATTCGCTGATTCGCAAAAAGTCTTCCTCCGGGATGAAGCGATTCTCCGTAATCGGTCCTTCGGTGTCGAAGGAGTGGGTTGAACACCCCCAAAGGAGGCTGAGGAGGAAAATTTTACCAAAAGTTTGCATTGAAATTGCTGCTCGACGGCGAGGAAAGGGTTGACCTCAAACGCTGAAAAAGAATGCTTCTCAGGTTAACGTAATCCCCATCATCACCAATACCCAGCTTTCGCGAAATGATGTTCTTCCGCAAGTATTTTGATTTCCACGGCATCCGGCGGCCCCGCCATCTGGTCTTCTGCGTTCGCGCTGTGTTAGCCGCTTTGGTATTCGGCACGCTCCTGGCAGGGTGCGAAAAGGATGCTGCCAATGGTGGAAAGTCCGCAGACTCTCCCCAGGAATCGACCGCTTCGGCTACCGATGCGGCCCATCAAGAAGAACGCTCGACGGATTCGCCTTCCTCGGAGTTGAAGAACGGTGAGAACACGCAGGGCAGCCGTGATTCCGCCAAGCCCTCCGGCGCAGAAGGGGATCGGGACCAGCCGGCCCAACCAGAGGAGGGCGCAGCAAGCCCGTCGCCGGATGAGCATGAATCCTCAAGTGAGTCGGATGTGCCTTCGGAAGAAGCTCCAGACGCGACCGGCGGGAGCGACGAGTCAGAAAAGAAGGTGCCGAAGAAGGATGTGGACGAGGAGGGGAATTCTGCCGCCGAAGGGTCGGAGACGGACTCGGCTGATCCGGGGGAGGATGAAGTCGCCGAAATCGAAGAGAAGAGTCCTTTCTCGGATCCGGCAGAAGCCTTGGTGGCAATTCGCGGTGACGCCAGGGCGGGGCTGGGGACGTTGGCTTTATTTGAAGGAAATGTGGTCGCGGTGACCTCGATTTCGGCGTTAGAGGGGAACAGGCGGATTTTGGCCAACACGCCCGATGGTGTTGAAATCCCGGTCGTGGGTGTGGCCGGAGTTTATGGGAAAGATTTGGCCTTTCTGGCGATGAATGCGGAGGGACTCGATCTGCCGGTCGCCGAATTGAATTTCGATGCCAGCGTCGACCCCAAGGACAAGGTGAAGATATTGGATCAACGGGGTGAGACGGACGTTACGCTTGCCAAGGGGAATTCGGGGCGGATGAATGTTGACAAGTTGGAGAGGCAAATTTTCCCGGGATCTCCTGTGGTTCGCGATGGCAAGATCATCGGAGTGTTTAGCCCGGCACGGGTCGTAGGTGCTGGTTCTGGCAGGAAGGGCGGTGGCACTGCCATTTGGTCCGACGCGGTCGTGCCCTTGCCCTCGTCACCGCGATGGGAGGTGATCGTTCTCCCCGTCATGGCTGTGGAGCGGGAATCGCTCGATCAGGCATTGACGATGATCAACGAGTTGAGTGCTCTCCTGGGCGTCGGGGCGCGTGACAAGGAGGCTACGATGCAGCGGTTGATCGCAGCCCGGAAGCGTTTGGCTGATGGCTTGGAGCGATCCAACCAAGAGCTGGAGCGGGACAATGCCCGGAGGGGATTCATCTTCTCGGTGAAGAGTGCCACTGGTGCCGTCGAGGCGGATTTGCAAGAGGTGACCAATGGATCCTACTCATACTTTGCGCCAGAGGTCTCCGCGCTCGTTGACCTCTTTCGACCGGTCCAGAGCAAGATCAATGCATTGGAGAAGAATCCGCGCTCGGCCGATTCTTTCGCACGATAATGGATAAAGCAGCGGCCGAGATCCGTGCCGCGGATGAGGGGAGGCGTCCAGAAAGCATTCGAAATGATCTCTGGGAGGTTCTCCTTGTACTGGGTGCCGTGATCCTCTCGGCATTTCTTCGGTTTTCGATCTTTCCGCCGCTTTCTTTCGCCGAGGGAGCTTACTTTTTCCTGATCCCGCTTCTGCTGGTGAATTGGACCCGGCAGCCGAAGATCCTGGTTTTTGGCTGGGGTTGGCTTGCAGGATTTCTTTTCTGGGCAAGCTCCCTCATCTGGTTGAGGCATGTCACGTGGGGGGGCACGGTCGGGCTGGCCGGGGTTCTCGCCTGCTTTACCGGATTTTGGCTGCTGTTCTTCGCAAAGATTCTGCAGACGAGAGAGTGGGGCAGCGGATCCTGGCGGGGGTGGCTGATCCCTCTGATAGCAGCTGCGTCCTGGGTCGTCCTCGAGTGGGTTCGATCCTGGCTCTTTTGGGGATTTCCGTGGAACCCGATTTCAGTCTCTCAATGGAACCGTCCGGCGGTTCTCTCCCTCGTCTCGGTGACTGGCGGGTGGGGACTCTCCTTCCTCTTGATCTGGATCAATGTCGGGCTGGCCCAATGGATGCGAAGCCCTTTCCTCGGCTGGAAGAAGAAAGGGTATCTGCCAGTGGCACGGAAAATCCCTCTCGCGCTAGTCGTTCCCGTTGGGGTGTTGCTTGCCACGGCTGCCTGGTACTTCTGGCAAACCCTGAAGCGGGTCGAATCGGAGCCGGTACGCGTGGGATTTGTTCAGCCGTATTCGACAATGAAATGGGAGGCGACCGAGGTTACACGAAACCTCCAACGATTGTGGAACGAAACGCGAAGCCTTCATGAAGATGATCCGGCCATCATTCTTTGGCCCGAATCCGCAACTCCCATTCCCGTGATCGGTGAGGTCTCGATCCAGCAGGGGGTCGAGGCACTCGCGGCGGAAATGGACGTCCCCATTCTCATGGGAAACATGGCTGACTATTCCGATCAGGGAGTCTACGAGAATGCCGTTTTTCTGGTTGTGCCAGACGCTGGCCTTCTGCCCGAATCCTATGCAAAGCGGAAATTGGTTCCGTTTGGGGAGTTCATCCCGTTTCGGGAATGGCTCCCATTCCTCGAAAAAGTGGTTCCGATCGGTTTGGACTGTCGCCCCGGCGAGGAGGCGGTGGTGTTCCCGTTCCCGACCCGCGATCCCCTCGGTGGGGAGGATCGGATCGGCCCTCTCATTTGTTACGAGGATGTCTTTCCAAGCCTCGCCCGGACAACCGTTCTCGAAGGGGCTGACTGGCTATTCGTTGCCACAAACAATGTATGGTATGGAGAGGAAGCGGGAGCCTACCAGCACGCAGCCCATTCGGTGTTGCGGGCCGTCGAAACCCGCCGCCCCGTTCTGCGCAGTGGCAATGCAGGGTGGTCCGGCTGGATCGACGAGTGGGGCAACGTGCGCAGGCAGGTCTCCAATTCCCGGGGATCGATCTATTTCCAGGGAGCCGAGGTCGTTCCCGTTCGCCGCGACCTGCGCTTCGATGGATTCATCAGCCCCTACGTCAGATTTGGGGATTGGTTCGTCGCGGTTTCTGCCCTGATTCTTATCCTCGGCACTCTTGGGATAAGCCGAAAGCGTACCTGAACAATTCCTGGTACTCCCGCTGGGATTCGAACCCAGATCTACGGCTCCGGAGGCCGTTGCTCTATCCATTGAACTACGGGAGCTGAAACCGTATACAAAGAACAGTTTCGCCTGCAGTAGCAAGAGAGAAATCAGAAAAGCCGAGGACTCGACAGGGCTTTTTCATTTAGCGGCTGGAAGCCGCCAAACGAAAAGAAATCGCATAA
>CAZWFJ010000188.1:0-8646 GCA_964633135.1 uncultured Puniceicoccaceae bacterium
TATGTTTTCATGATCACACTAGTCGGGTGGCCTTGGCCCCCGGCCCCCAAAGCGATGATTGAGCCGAAAGGGATCGGACGGCAAGCCGGTCCGACTACGAAAGAAAAACTGTTACAAGATACTAGAACGAATCGACTGTCTTCCGGCCATTCTCCTGGATAAAGCCCCCGTAGCGCTTCCGCAGCCACAGACCGATCACGGTGATGAGGACAAAACCAGCTGCCAGCAGGTAGAACCATTTCGCCTCGAATTCCACCACCGCGCCACCGATGCCCACCGGGACGGCACTCAACAGGAAATAGATCGGTGCCCCGACGCCCGCGAATATGCGCAAAGGCAGGTCGGTCAGGGCCAGAAGGTAGAGCTTGGCGAAATAGGGCGGCCCGGGAATGGCCGCCACCAGAGCAGTCAACCAGATGCGGTGTTTGGCTTGAATAGGCGGAATGGCGTAGCCCGATCGTTTCAAAAAGCTCCGAACCGAGGATCGAAAGGATCCCCGGGCAATGAAATACGCGGCGTAATTATGAAAAAAGATACCGATAGCGGACAAGACCATGCCACCGGCAAAACCGAAGCGGAACCCCGCGAGGATGAGCATAATCCGTATCGGCACGCCGCAAAGCGGAAGTATCAGAAAAGCCAGGATCACCCAGACGGCTGGAAGTCTTTCGCTGAACGCGACAATGGATTCCCGATCCAGGCGGCCGCGATACAAATACAATACCGTTCCGATCACAATCAGCCCGAGCGCAGCGGACAGCCATTTTGCCCGGTGCCTGAAAACTGGATGCTTTTTCGCCATCTTGATTCTTCAATCCTCATGCCGCCCGGAGGGGCACATGATCGGAAGCGACTTTTGCGGTCCTTGTCCGCGGCGCTTCGACCGGTCGGATTGTAAAGTGATCGCTCGGAAAAACTTGATCCAGGGGAAACACGGGCGGGTCGAAGGGTAATCCCGGTCGGGTGGGGGATCCTCCGACGTCTCCGAGAAATCGCTGGATTGATTTTATTCCCGGTCTTTCACCGCAGTCGCGCCGTCAGCCCCGGCGCAATGCGCGCCGCAGTAAATGGACTCCTTCGATTCCACGCCATGTCCGAGGATCTTCACACCGCAGTGTCCACAGCGGGGTGCCATCGCGTGCGCCGCGCATTCAAAGCTGTCGAAAGTATGGCGCTTGCCGTTTTGGATCACCTCAAAGGCCTTGTCATATTCGTTGCCGCAAGTTTCGCATTTCATAATTCCCAGGGGTTGATGGTTTTCATATTTTCAGCTTCGTATCCCGCTAATTTTATGCCAATTGGCCCGATTCCATCCTCTGACTACCTTTCCCGCGATGAACCAGTGCTTCAAAAAAGTCCCCGGTTGTAAAATCAGCATTTTGCATGGTTGCGTCTGACACGAAATGCATTTTGCACATGTCCTTTTCTCATGTTGAAAGGGGGAGTTCGAGAATACCCCACTGATTTCCACCAGTCTGAGGTTTGCTTGCCCTGCCGTGCCCTGGCAATACTGAAACCCCACAGTGGGTGGGTTGCTTCAGCGCCAACCAGGGAAGTCCGTGCCGCAGCGGTCCGGCAATCCCGTTGTCTCCGGCAGGAGGGCAGCGGCCCTTCCGTTCCCGGGCAAGGCTAAAGCCATGCCCCACAGTGGGTGGGTTGTTTCAGCACCCACCAGGGAAGTCCGGGAGTTCGAGGACATCCACAGATTTCTCCAGTAGCCGATGCCTTTCCCCAGTCTGAGCTTTGCTCGTCCCGGAATTTCTCCCCGGTTGCAAACAAACCATGAAAACAGGAACCATTAAAACACTCGACGCCTGTCGGGGAGCCACCCGCACTCCTGTGCGGGTCAACCCGATCGCGACTCCGTGGGATCTTCGTGCCGGGGCAGCCGCAGAAGCCTCGCGTTGATCGCCACGATCACGGTGGAGGCGGACATCACCAGTGCGCCGATGGCGGGACTGAGTAAAATGCCCGCCCAGACGAGGACTCCGGCCGCCAGTGGGATCGCGATGATATTATAACCGGCGGCCCACCAGAGATTCTGCAGGGTCTTTTGATAAGTGCGTTTGGCCAGCTCGATGATCCGAACAAAATGGCGGGGGTCGGATTGAACGAGAATGACATCCGCCGTGGCGGCGGCGACGTCCGTGCCGGCCCCGATGGCCACGCCCAGGTCCGCCTCGGCCAGCGCGGGCGCGTCATTGACACCGTCGCCGACCATCGCGACGCGAAGCCCGCTTTCCCGGAGCTTTTTGATCTTCTCCGCTTTTTCGTCCGGAAGCACTTGGGCGAAGTAATCATCCAGCCCGAGCGATTCGGCGACCGATTTCGCTACGTCTTCGTTGTCTCCGGTAATCATCATGACTTTCAGTCCGCGATCCCTCAGCTCCCGGATCGCCTCTTTCGAGGTTTCGCGGACGACATCCGAAAGAGTGATGATTCCGACGGGAGTGTCGTCTTCGAGAACGTAAATGACGGTGTGGCCTCCCTCGCCGAGTTCATTTTCCCGCGACTCGTCGGCCTCTATCTTTTCCTCGCGGAGATAACCCGGACTGACGACCTTGATGGTTTTCCCGTCCACTTTGGCAAGCGCTCCCTTTCCGGTGAGGTTCTCGAAATCCTCTATGTCGGGTATGTTCAAGTCGCGTTCCGAAGCCGCTTCGCCAATGGCTTTTCCGATCGGGTGTTCCGAACGGCTTTCCACCGCCGCCGCAAGGCGGAGCACCCCGTCCTTGTCGCGGTCCTTCAACGGGGCGATTTTGCGGACGCCGAAACGGCCTTCGGTCAGCGTCCCGGTCTTGTCGAAAACCACGGCGTCAAGATTTCTCGATTCTTCGAAGGGAACGCGCTTCTGGATGAGGAGTCCTTCCTTTGCCGCCAGTGACGTGGAAACCGCGATTACCAGCGGAATGGCAAGGCCCAGGGCGTGGGGGCAAGTGATCACGAGAACCGTCACGGTTCGTTCCAGGGCGAATACGAACTCCGTGCCCGCCGCCAGCCAGGCGGCCATGGTGAGAATGCCCACGCTGATGGCAATCAGGGTGAGCCAGAACGCGACCCGGTTCGCCACATCTTGTTGGCGGGAGCTCGATTCCTGCGCCTTGCGGACCATTTCGATGACTTTTGACAAGTAGGTGTCCTCGCCGGTCTTTTTCACTTCAACGGTAAGCGACCCTTCTCCATTGACGGCGCCACCAACGACTTCTTCGCCGGTTTTCATTTCCACGGGGGTGGATTCGCCGGTGATCATGGACTCGTCCACGCTGCTGTGTCCGTCCGTGACTTTGCCGTCGATCGGAATTTTTTCCCCGGGCTTGATCCTGACCCGGTCCCCCGCTCTCAGCTTCTCCACCGACACCTTTTCCACCTGGTCGTCATCCTTGATCCGGTTTGCCTGGTCGGGCATTAATTTGACCAGTTCCTCAAGCGCCCCCCGGGCCCCCATGACCGATCGCATTTCCACCCAGTGCCCCAAAAGCATGACGTCGATCAGGGTGGCCAATTCCCAGAAAAAGACGCGCCCCTCCAAGCCCAACGCGACCACGGTGCTGTAAATGTATGCGACGCAGATGGCCAGGGCGATCAGCGTCATCATGCCGGGCTGCTTCGATTTCAACTCGTCCACCCCGCCTGCCAGGAAAGGCCACCCGCCGTAGAAAAAGATGGCCGTGGCCAAAACGACCCGGACGTAATGATCACCCGGGAACGCTAGTGATTCGGTCAAGTTCAGCCATCCCTGAATCATGGGACTCAACGCCAGAATCGGAAGGGTCAGAACCAGGCTGACAACAAAACGCCTGCGGAAATCCGCGAGCATGTGTTGGTGATGTCCGGAATGATCGTGGCCGTTACCGTGCCGATGTTCCGCCTCCTCCGCGGAATCGCCGGAATCGGAATGGCCGGTGTCGTTTTTAGGGGGCTTGCTCATAAGGAAAGGACAATTTGGCGGCGGTCCGGGAGTTTCGTGACTGCCGCAGCAAGGGTTTCGTAGTGCATTTTTCTTCTTCCTGTGGGTCGTTTTTTCGAACGGTGAACCGGGAAGTCGCAAGGAAGATGCCAGATCGGATTTTTTTCTGTGGCGGGCGGCATCCGAACCGGCGTTGGCATGGGATATGCGTGATCGCTGGTGTCGTTGCACTTCGGTCACGGATGACAACAGGCTTCTTCGTCGCGCTTTGCCAGCGAACAAAATCCCGTGGTCCGGCCGCCACACGTATTTCCTTCCAAACCCTAAAAAAAATCCAAACATTTTCTTCCCATGGCAAAAGAATTGGAGCGCGGAGACATCTTTTATTTCTACCGACCTAAAGTGGACGCGGAAAAGCCCTCCGACGTGCAGCGTTTTTACATTGTTCTGGCGAACGCATCCCTTTTCCGTCTTTTGATTGTGGGCGCGCAGAAGCTTCCCCAGTCCGACAGCGGCTCCGGGCCCGCGTCGCGGCGGTGGGCGCTGGTACGGGCGGTGAGTGGCGGCAGCGGCGAAATCGAAACCATTTTGAAGGGCGGGGAATACGAAACCAAGACCCGCGGGCGACGCCATCTTCCGCCTGCGGCACCCCTGGGCGAAGGACGCTACGCGATCGTGAACTATGACCGGACGACCCAACTGGCATATCGCTTGAAACGCTCGAAAAGCGGGAAGCTTTCCGAGACGTTTGGCTTGGACCGGGAGGCTTCGTTCATCATTGCGGTGAAAAATCCCGGAATCAGGATCAAGGGGTTTCCCGAGGATAAGCCGGGGTATCCGGATGCTTTGGAGAACTTGTTCAAGGGCCGCCGTTGGATCCATGTCGCCAATCCCGGTCTCCTCAACTATCCCGACGCACAGATCGCGCTCATCGCGGGCTTCGACGACGACGCGGCGGAAGCACTCGGCGTAGATCTCGACGAGAAGATCGGAGACGTTCGATCAGAGATCGATCTGGATCTGCCGGAGGAAGGGCTGCTGGAGAGCCGGTTTCCGGATTTGTTCGAATTCGCCAAAAGGCATCACGGGAAGATCGAAACCGAATTCGGCGCCGGAGGCCTCGTCGGTGGGGTAAAAGCGGCGCGGTCTTCCGCTTCGGCCAGTGCGGTGGCGCGGCTGCTGACGGGAATCGAATTTCCGGCGGATAAAGAAGAGGTTTTGGACACCGCACGAGCCAACAGCCAACGCCTCGAGACACCCGAGGCCGCCCTGGATCGGTTGAAGCGGCTTCCCGAGAGATCGTTCGGAACGGCCGCCGAACTACAGCAGGCGTTGTCCGGGGCAACCGCGGAAGACATCCACACCTGTGAAATTTGCGGCCGCCGGTTCGAGGACGCATCCACTTACCAAAGGCACTTGGAGACTTCCCATCCAGAGCAGGCGGTTTCCGCCGCCGATATCGAAGCCGCTCTTCACGGAGTTTCCTTTCCGAAGGATGCGGGTGAACTGGCCGCCTACGCCGAGGAATCGGAGGCCGGAGATCCAGTGATTGAAGCAATTCGCGGTTTGCCTGATCGCCGCTACCGCGATGCCGCCGAGGTGGCGATGTCGTTCCAGGAAAGGATCACCGGCGAAAGACGAAAAGCCAAGCAGGCGCCCTCCGAAAAAGCATTGCGAAGCACCAGTGCGGCCGCACTGGCGAAGGCGCTTTCCGGCATCGATTTGCCGGCACGTCCAAGCGGACTCTACAAGCAGGCGAGGAAAAACGACGCCGCTGCCTCTTTGCTGGAACTGGTGGAGAAAATGCCCGACCGGGATTACCGGAACCTTGCGGAAGTCGAGCGGGGATTTTCCGAGGCAAAATCCCGACAGAGCCGAAATTAGACGACCCTGGGTGCCGGTCGGACTTGGGCAACCGTTATAGAAAAGTGTAAACGGAAAGGAAAAGGAAGGATCCGGGCTCTGGAAAGCAGCCCGTCACGCAACAACTCCCGGATGTTTGCCAACCCCCGTTTCCCCTTTGGATTGCGATTGCCCAAGTCCGACGGGCTGCTGGGGGTCGTAGTGGATTGCCTGCAAGAGGAGGATTGTGATCGCTGTCACAAAAAAAGAACGCCGAAGCCGAGGCTCACTGCCATGGCATGCGAACGCGCGCTTGGACGGCGGTTTCAAACGGGCCCGGGAGTCTGCCTTCAATGATCATCGAGGGCATCGATGCCCGGCATATGCCCGCCCGCGACGAAAGTGAGGAAAGCCCCTCCTCCAGTGGAGCAATGGGTGAAAGCCTCGCTCGTTTCCACTCCACACGCGTTCGCCGCCTGAACCGTTTCCCCGCCCCCGATGACGACACGTGCGGAGCACCCGCTCATCGCCCTCACCAGCGAGCGGGTCCCCTCGTCGAATGGCGCCCGCTCGAACCATCCAAGAGGACCATTCCAGAGAATGCTTCGGGCGGATTCGACATGCCCGGCAAAGCGGTCCCTCGTCGTTGGCCCGATATCGACGATCCGCCAGTCTCGTTTCACTTCGTCGGCGCCAACCGTACGGTGACTTTCGGGATCATCGGGATCCTCCAGCACCACGAGGTCTTCGGGCAGGACGATCCGGCCATCGGAAGAATCCGAAAGTATCTTCCGGGCCGTTTCGACGGAGTCCTCATCGCAAAGGGAGGCACCGGTCTCTTTTCCGGAAGCGGCCAGAAAAGTATTGCCCATGCCGCCACCCAGCAAAACGTGATCGAAGAAATCGCCCCGACTGCGGATGACGTCGATTTTTCCGCCGACTTTGGCTCCACCGAAAACGCCGATTCGCGGCGAACCAGCGTTTTCCATGAAGTCGGACAGCTCCTCGGCCTCTTTTTGCACCAAGCGTCCGGCGCATGCGGAAAGGTGTCGGGGCACTCCCGCCGTCGAGGCATGGGCGCGATGACATGCGGCGAAAGCGTCGTTCACATAAAGGTCGGCCGCAGCCGCGAGCGTCTCACTCAACGAATCATTGTTTTCCTTTTCGCCGGAGTCGAAACGGGTATTGTCGAAAAGAAGGACATCGCCCTCCTCCATTTCCCGTATCAACCGGGCCGCGCTTTCGTCGGGCGGAAAGGGGATCTTCCGCACTTCGGTCGAAAGCAATTCCCCAAGGCGTCCCGCCACGGGGTCGAGCCGCAACCCGTCTTTCACTTCGCCGCCGGGCTTGCCCAAATGGGACATCAGGATAATTTTCGCCGATCGTTCTAGCAATTCGCGGATGGTCGGCAATGCCGCCCGGATCCGCGTGTCGTCCGCGACTTTTCCGTCTTCAAGCGGCACGTTGAAATCCGCCCGGACCAGCACACGCTTGCCGCCGACATCGACATCATCGAGTGTAAGCTTATTCACTTTTCAGCCTTTCGCCGAGTTTCAATCCTTCCCGCACCATCTGCGCGGCATAACCCCATTCGTTGTCATACCAAGCCAGAATTTTGACCAGGTCGCCATCAACCACCTGGATCATGTCAAGATCCACGACCGAGGCGCGGTCATCCTGAATGATATCGGAAGAAACAAAGGGCGCGTTGGTGACGCCGAGGATGCCGCGCCATTTTTCCGAGTCCGCCTCCTCGCGGAAGATTTCGCGCAGCTCGTCGGCCGAAGTGTCGTCCTCCATGACAAAGGTGATGTCCGCGACCGAGCCGACGGCGGCGGGTCCGCGAATGGCGATGCCGTCGAAACGCCCTTCGTATTCGGGCAGAACTTTGGCCGTGGCCTTGGCCGCTCCGGTCGAGGTAGGCACGAAATTTATCGCCGCCGCCCGGCCGCGACGCATTTTCTTCGACGGTCCGTCGACCACTTCCTGGGTCGAGGTATAGGCGTGGACTGTCGTCATCATCGCCTTCTTGAATCCGAGGCGGCGCCCCATCACTTCGACCACCGGTGCGATGCAATTCGTGGTGCAACTGGCGGTGGAAAGCGCGGTGGTTCCGCTCTCCGCTTCGTTGGCTCCATGCACGATCATCGGAACGCCTTCGCCCTTCACCGGTGCGGAAAGAATGACGCCTTTCGCGCCCGCTTTTTCATGCTTCTTCAAATCGTCCGGTTGACTGAAAAGGCCGGTGCATTCGTAGACCAAGTCGACCTCCATATCCTTCCATGGCAAATCAGCCGGATCCTTCTCTTGCAGAACCGGAATTTCCTTTCCCTCAATGCTCAGACTGCTTTCGCCGAATTCGACTTTTTTTTCATAGCGACCGTAAACGCTATCGAAAGACAGGAGGTAAGCCAGGTTCTCCGGGGGGACGATTTCATTGATCGCGACGATTTCCACCGACGGGTTGTCCAGCAGTTGCTTGAGCGCGGCGCGACCAATTCGGCCCAGCCCATTGATGGCGACGCGGATGTTTTTAGTTTCAGGTGTTTTTGCAGTATCATTCATAGATCTGCGGAATCGCATCTTACGTGCCAACTCATGCACGAATCCGCTTAAGAGGGCTGAGGCTATACGATGCAACCGCGTTGCGGTAGGGTTGCGGCGGGCGTGCGCCGCAGGCGTTCCCGGGCTTGTCGAAGGGATATAAGCATCCCCGGAAGCTGACCGACCATTCACCACTTGGGCAAGATTTTCAGCCGATCGTGAGGGATTTCTGCTTGCGCAGGGTTTTTGTCAACATGGCCCGGTTTAGTGAGGTCTGATCTTCACGCTTGTTCGATAAGGTCAGAGATCCTGACTCGTAGGGCTTGGCGGTGATACCATTTCGTATTTAATTT
>CAZWFJ010000189.1:0-8603 GCA_964633135.1 uncultured Puniceicoccaceae bacterium
GATAAACCCGCTCCCACGAATTCTCGAGAGGTCCCCGCACTTCTGGTTACACCCCTGCAAACCAAACTTGCGTTTTGGGGCTTGCTGGGCCATCGATAGTGGGGATGGAGATACCTGAATTTTTCGATGCTGCCTTCCTTGGGCGACTGGAAGAGGTGGCGGGCACGCCTTGCTTCGTTTATGACGAGTCGACGATCCGGTGGCAGGTAGATACCTTGAAGAACTTTCCTGCCCCGTTCGGCCTTTTTCCCCGCTACGCGATGAAGGCCTGCCCGACGCGGGCCATTCTCTCGCTGATCACCGGGGAGGGGGTTGGGATTGACGCCAGTTCGGGGTTCGAGGTGGACCGGGCGATTCGGGCGGGCGTGGAGCCAGCGGCCATTTCGCTGAGCACCCAGGAGTTGCCGGACGATTTTGGGCAGTGGGTACGAAAGGGTGTTAAGCTCAATGCCTGTTCGCTGGCTCAGCTTCGCCGGTATGGGGAGGAGTTTCCGGGTGCTGCTGTGGGCTTGCGGTTCAATCCGGGCCTGGGCTCGGGCGGGACCGCCAAAACGAACGTCGGCGGACCCTCGTCCAGTTTTGGGATTTGGCATGAGAAGAAGGAGGAAGTGCGGGCAATCCTGAACGAATTCTCACTCACCGCCGAGCGGGTCCACACCCACATCGGATCGGGAAGTGATCCGTCCGTCTGGCAGCGCACGGCCCAGCTGAGCCTGGCGCTGGTCCGAGAGTTCGAGTCCGTGACCTGCCTGAACCTTGGCGGGGGCTACAAGGTAGCGCGGATGAGCGATGAAATGGGCACCGATCTACTCCGGATCGGCGAGCCGGTGGCCATGGCACTGCGGGAGTTTGCGGAGCAGACGGGCCGGGAGATTCGCCTCGAGATTGAACCCGGAACCTTCGTCGTGGCCAATGCTGGCTTCCTCGTGAGCCGAGTGCAGGACATTGTCGACACCGGGCAGGAGGGGCATCAATTCATCAAGCTCGACAGCGGGATGACCGAGTTGCTCCGGCCCTCCCTCTACGCCGCCCAGCATCCGATCGCGATCGTTTCCCGCGAGCGGATCCCGGCCCGCCCGGAAGAGCAGGAGAGCTACGTCATTGTCGGGCATTGCTGCGAGTCCGGTGACTTGGTGACTCCGGAGCGGGGCGATCCGGAAAAGCTTGCCGAGCGCCTCCTCCCGGCGGCCAAGATCGGGGACTGGTGCGTGATCGGCGGAGCCGGTGCTTATTGCAGTGCCATGAGCACGAAGAATTACAACAGCTTTCCCGAGGCCGCCGAGGTTCTCCGTGCCGACAATGGTGACTTGAAATTGATCCGCCAGCGTCAGACACTGGACCAACTTCTCGCGAACGAAATTTAACAAACCCATGAAAGAAAAAATCCTCGTCACTGGTGGAGCGGGCTACATCGGCTCCCACACCTCCGTTGAATTGATCGAGCGCGGCTACGAAGTCGTGATCATCGACGATCTCTCAAATTCTGAGGAGAGCGTCCTTGATGGCATCGAGTCCATCACGGGCACCCGACCCGATCTTGCTGTCTTTGACCTTTGTGACGAGGCAAAGCTGGAATTGTTTTTCCAGGCCCATCCCGACATCGCGGCGATCATTCATTTTGCGGCAGCGAAGGCGGTGGGGGAGTCGGTCTCCCGGCCGCTCCACTACTACCGGAATAACATCCTTTCGCTGGTCAACCTCCTGGAGGTCCTCCCGACAACGCAGGCCAAGGGCATCGTCTTTTCGTCCTCGTGTACCGTTTACGGCCAGCCCGAGACACTCCCGGTCACCGAGGACGAGCCTGTCAAGAAAGCTCTCTCTCCCTATGGGAATACCAAGCAGATTTGCGAGGAGATCCTCCAGGACTCCATCGCGGCCGGTGCCGACCACCGGGCCATCGCCTTGCGCTATTTCAACCCGATCGGGGCACATCCCTCGGCGAAGATCGGCGAACTTCCGCGCGGGGTGCCCAACAACCTGGTTCCCTTTATCACCCAGACCGGGGCGGGCGTGCGCGAGGAAGTGAGGATTTTCGGTGACGACTACAACACTCCCGATGGCACCTGCATCCGTGATTATATTCATGTGGTGGACCTGGCTAAGGCCCATGTTGTCGCCACGGAGCGGATACTGGGCGGCACGGCACCCGACCGATACGAGTTCTTCAATCTCGGCACAGGAAAGGGCAGCTCGGTTCGGGAGATCGTCGACATGTTTGAAAAGGTATCCGGCAAGGAACTACCGAAAACCGTCGCCCCCCGGCGCCCCGGTGACGTCGAGTGTGTCTATGCCGATACCCGGCGGGCCAATGACGTATTGAACTGGAAGGCCGGGCTGGCGCTGGAGGAGATGATTGCCAGCGCGTGGGCATGGGAGAAAAGACTTCGCGGGATCGACTCCTGAGCAACCAGTGCCGAGCGATGGCTCCCGAAGAAAGTGACTGGTCCGCCGAATCCGCCGTTGCGCGGCGCGAGCGGTTTCGCTCCCGCCTCTACCACCGGGTGCAATGGAGCGATCTGGATACGGAGTTTATCGCGGGGTTGATTGACCGGGCCGCCCGTGAGGATCTGGAGGGGGCGGGCTTCCTGCGAGAAGTCCCGCACCCGGGCGATCCCACCTCGGAACTTTTCCTTCCGGCGGACCGGGAGGCGACCGCATTCCTCAGGACCCGTCATTCGCTGACCGTAGCCGGGCTTCCCCTCCTGCCATTGATTCTGAAGCGGTTTGATCCTTCGCTCACGATCGACTTGGTGGCAGAGGATGGGGAGACCGTGCCTGCCAGGACTATCCTGGCCATGATTAAGGGAAATGCCCGCTCCCTCTTCACCGCCGAGCGCACGCTGCTCAATTTTATTCAGATGCTCTCCGGGATCGCGACCGAGACCCAGCGGCTCGCCCGCCTCCTTGAGGGGAGTCCGACCCGGCTTCTCGATACGCGGAAGACCCACCCGGGCTATCGGTCACTGATTAAGTACGCCGTTGCCAAAGGGGGAGGCTGGAACCATCGCCTTGGCTTGTACGATCGTATTATGCTCAAGGACAATCACCTCGGGGCGGGTGACGTATTCAGTAGCGAGTCCGCTCTCCGCGAGGCCGTAGCGAAGGCGAGGCAGGCGCGTCCGGATCTCCCCATTGAGGTGGAGATCGATGCACTCGAACAGCTGCGAACGGCTCTGGAGTCAATGCCTGATGTGATCCTACTGGATAACTTCGACATAGCCTCCGCCGCGAGGGCGATCAAGATCATCGGCGACGAGGCACTCACCGAGATCAGCGGCAGTATCACGGAGCGCAACCTGCCCGAGCTGCGTGAATGCGGAGCCGACTTTGTCTCCACCGGCGCGACGGTCCACCGAAGCCGGTGGGTTGATCTGGGCCTCGACCTCATGCCGTGACGCGATGAGCCTGCGGATGGATTCCCCGGACGTGCGAATTCTGCGTGCCCTGCGCGGGGAGTCCGATGGCTTTTGTTCCGGCCAGAAGATGGCCGACGTGCTGGGGATGTCACGCGTGGCCATTTGGAAGCGCCTTGAAAACCTGAAGAAACAAGGCTTTGCGATTGAGGGTGTGCGCAAGCGGGGCTACCGCCTGATCGGTGCCCCCGAGGTGGCGAGTGCAGCCGGGATCCTCTCGCATTTATCGGAGCGCACCGACCTGCGGGAACTCACACTTCTGGATACCTCGGCGAGCACAAACAACGACATCCTTCGCCTGTTGGCCACGGGAGCGGAGGCACCACTTGCCTGCATCACCCGCCGCCAGCCCGGAGGGCGAGGCCGTCGCGGGCGGACCTGGAGTGGGGATTGCGAGGGGAACCTCTACGGTAGTCTCGGGTTTCGGCCGGACCTCCACCCCCGGCACATCAGCCTCCTCACCCTTTGGACCGGGCTGCGGATCTGCCGCCGCATAGGCGAAGAGACTGGACTGCCCCTCCGCCTGAAGTGGCCCAATGATCTGCTGCTCCACGGCCGAAAGGTTGCCGGCATTCTTTCCGAGTCCACCCTCGAGACGGAGCGGGTCACTGCCCTCGTGATCGGGGTCGGGATGAACATCAATATGACTGCTGCGGATTTTCCGGACGATATTCGCCCAACGGCCACGAGCCTTCGCATCGAGGCCGGAAAAAAGCTTCCCCTCGACCGGATTATCGCCGCTGTGATCGAAGAGATTCTCGGCTCAATGGCAGATTGCATCACCGGAATCGACGAAGACCGGCTCGCGGACGAGTGGGAACGTCTGGCCTGTTTCCTGGGCGAAACGGTCGTGATTTACGGCTCAGACGGCGACCCGTGCGAGGGCACGCTGGCCGGGATTGACCGGGCCGGCTCGCTTTTGGTCCGCTTGAGAACCGGGGGCCTCCAATCCTTCCGCGCAGGCGATGTTAGCCTCAGGCCGGAAGGGCACTAGTTCTTGAATTCCGCGACCAGAGCGGTGACGGTCTCCTTGGCATCTCCGTAGAGCATCCGGGTCTTCTCCAGGAAATAGAGCTTATTGACGAGTCCGGAGAAACCGGCTCCCTGACCCCTTTTCAGGGCGTACACGGTGCGGGCTTCGTTTGCCTTGATGATCGGCATGCCGTAGATCGGGCTAGAGGAGTCCTCCGAGGCGGCTGGATTGACGACATCATTCGCCCCAATGACGATGGCCACGTCGACGGAGGGCATTCTCGGGTTGATCTTGTCCATCTCCACGAGCTGCTCATAGGGCACGTCCGCTTCGGCGAGGAGGACGTTCATGTGGCCCGGCATGCGCCCGGCGACCGGATGGATCGCGTAAAAGACCTCGGCACCATTTTCTTCGAGGAGATCGCCGAGTTCCTTCACCGCGTGTTGGGCCTGGGCGACTGCCATCCCGTATCCGGGGATGATGACCACGCTTTGGGCTGCTTCGAGGACGTAGTAAGCATCCGAAGTGGTGGCCGCTTTCATTTCGCCCTCCACCTCGGTGCCGACTGAATCCGTACTGCCCCCGAAGCCGCTGAAGAGAACATTCGCAAGGTTCCGGTTCATGGCCTTGCACATGATCAGGGTCAGGATCATTCCCGAGCATCCAACCAGGCACCCGGCCACGATGAGCACATTGTTTTGAATGGCAAAGCCAGCCGCCGAAGCCGCGAGACCGGAGAGGCTGTTCAGGAGCGAAATGACCACGGGCATATCACCGCCGCCGATGGGCAGAACTCCAAAAATACCGAGGCCGATCCCTGCGACCAGGACTCCGAGAAAGACCCCGTAAGCAATCGGGTTGTCGGGACTCCACCCGAAGAAGCCAATGCTGCCGATAGAGAGAAGCAGCAGGACAACCGCGATCAACCGCTGCTTGGGCAAGACGGTCGGGGCACCCCCGATCCGCCCCGAGAGTTTTCCCCAGGCGATCAGGCTACCGGAAAAGGTCAGGGTGCCGATCCACACGGCCACTACGATGATCACGGCGATAAAGGTAGCGTTGTCGATACCGCCGATCCCCCCTTCGGTGAAATACTTCTGGTACTCGGACCAGGCCACAAAAACGGAGGCGAGGCCACCAAATCCGTTGAAGAGGGCGACCAGTTCGGGCATCCCCGTCATCTTTACCCAGCGGGCCCAAACGGCTCCAATCACCGCCCCCAGGCCCAGACCAATCCAAACCCACTGAAAATCCATCCCCGACTTCGTCAGGGTGACCACCACGGCCAGGAGCATTCCCAGTGCCGAGATGAGGTTTCCCTTTCGGGCAGTGTCGGCCGAGCCGAGCATCTTGATCCCGAAGATGAACAACACCGCCGCAACGATGTAGGAAATGTTGAACAATACCTCGCTCATTTGGGCGCCTTATCTTTCTTCTTGAACATGGCGAGCATCCGGTCGGTGACCAAATAGCCTCCCACGACATTGATCGTGGCCAGGATCAGGGCAAAAAAGCCCAGCCATTGCGCGATCGGTGAATCAGAGAGTCCGGTGGCCGTGATCGCGCCGACGATCGTGATTCCGGAGATCGCGTTGGACCCGGACATCAGCGGCGTGTGCAACTGCGAGGGAACCTTCGCGATCAACTCGAACCCGAGGAACGCCGCGAGGGTGAAGATGAATAATAGCAAGACCAGATCCATGATGTTTCTATTGGGAGTTTTTAAATTTCTCGTGTACGACCGCGCCCTCGTGAACGATCAGGCAGCCCTTGAGTATCTCGTCGTCCATACGGAAGGCGAACCTGCCGGATTCGGCGTCGAAAAAGTGTTCGACGAGGGAGAAAAGATTCGAGGCGAACATCCCGGAGGCGTCACGAGCGACCGTGCCCTCGATTGAGCTTGTCCCGACGATGCGAACGCCGCCTGCGGTAGTCGTCACCTCGCCACGGACCGTGCCCTCGACGTTGCCCCCGGTATCGGCGGCCAGGTCGATGATCACCGCTCCCGGACGCATTCCCTCGACCATGGTCCCGGTGACAATTTTCGGAGCGGGTCGACCGAACAGTTTCGCGGTCGTAATCACAATGTCCGCCGCCGCGCAGGCCTTGGCCATCCCCTTTTGCTGCAATTCGATCTGCTCGGGGGTCAACTCCTTCGCATATCCCTGCTCGGTCTGACCAGTCTCTCCGAGATCGATCTTGAGAAATTTCGCCCCCAGGGATTTTACCTGTTCCTCGACGACCGGGCGCGTATCAAAGGCCTCGACCCGGGCACCGAGTCGCTTTGCGGTGGCAATTGCCTGGAGACCCGCCACTCCGACCCCGATCACAAAGACCTTGGCCGGGGAAATCGTTCCGGCGGGGGTCATCATCATCGGAAGGATTTTCCCCAAGAGGCCAGAGGCCAGGATCACCGCCGAATAACCCGCGAGATTCGCCTGCGAACTCAGCACGTCCATCTTCTGGGCCAGAGTCGTTCGGGGGATCATTTCGAGGCTGATCGCATCGACGCCCGCCGCCGCAAAGGCCTCCAGTGCCTCCCGGTTGTTGAAGGGATCGAGCAGGCTCACCGAGAGGCTTCCGCGTGGATAGGAAGAAATTTCGTCGGTCTCCGGAGCGTTTACCCGCATGATGATCTCGGTCTTTTTCAGGCCCTCCTCCCGCGAGGCAACGATTGCGGCTCCGGCGGCCTGAAACTCCTCGTCCGGGTACCCGCTCGCCGCGCCCAGACCCGACTCAACAACGACCTCCGGCGATGGCTTCAGAGCCAGGTACCGTTTCACGGTTTCCGGAGTGGCCGCACATCGTTTCTCGTCCCCATCCGCTTCGTTCAAAACAAAGATTACCATGGATGAGGATGCTAGCGGAATGGGAAGGCGGATGGGAAGGTTTATTTCCAGCCTCTCAATGGGAAAGGCGTAGAGTGAAGTGGCGGGAGAAAAAGCAAGAGCGAAAGAGCAGCCTACGCTTGTGCTTTGCGCCAAGCGGCCAGAATGCGGTCATGGAGTTCATTGTGGCTGGCGTTGATGGTCATCCGCTCGGGCTTTTCCTGGAACCATGCGAGAGTCCTGCGAATCCCCTCCCGCCAGGGAATTTCGGCGCGGAAGCTGGGAACGAAGTGCTTGAGTTTACTGTTGTCGAAGAGGACGCTGCAAGCTTTGTCGCCCAGGAGGCTGCCGCGCTGGAATTCGTCCATGCCCGCGATGAAATCGCTGGGAACGTGTACGATCTCGGCGACGCAGCCAGCGGCCTCGGCGGCCTGGTGCCAGATTTCATCCCAGGTAAGTACCTCGTCGCTTGTGATGTGGAAGGCATGGCCGCAGGTGAGGGGGTTGCCGAGCAGTCCAATCAGGCCGCGAGCAAAGTCTTCGCTATGGGTTACCGTCCAGGTGTTCTGGCCGTCGCCGTGGACGACCACCGGCTTGCCGCGCTGCATGCGGTCGATCATCGTCCAGTCGTCCCACGATCCCATCGAAAGCGGGATAACCGTGTCATAGGTCAGAGAGGGGCGGACGATGGTCATCGGGAAGTCAGCCTCTCTCCAGGCGCGGTTTAGCCGCTCCTCGCAGGCAATCTTATCACGGGAATACTCCCAGAATGGATTCTTGAGCGGCGTTGATTCGGTGATGACGATCTCCCCTCGTGGTTTCTGGTAAACGCTTGCCGAGCTGACGAAAACGTATTGCCCGCACTTGCCCGAGAATAATCGCAGATCGCGCTCAATATCCTCCGGGGTGAAGGCGATGAAGTTGAGAACAACATCGTAGGTCGCACTTCCGAGTGCTGCTTGTGTGGCCCTCTCGTCTCCGATGTCCGCCACGAGGGAGTGTGCATCCTCGAGTCCGAATGTGCGCAGCGGACGATTTCCGCGGTTTAGAACATGCACCTCGTGGCCATGAGAAAGAGCCATGCGAACGCAGGCTGCACTGATATTGCCAGTTCCACCAATAAATAGGATTTTCATGGGTTTCGGTATGACAAATGGGGGAGAAAAACACAAATCAAAATAGTGAGGCTGTCCGCCTGTATCTTGTAACAAAATCAATTTCGTATCAAAGCGTAGTCGGGTGGCCTTGGCCCCCGGCCCCCAAAGCGATGATTGAGCCGAAAGGGATCGGACGGCAAGCCGGTCCGACTACGAAAGAAAAACTGTTACAAGCTTCTAGTGTTATGTCACATATCTAATGTTGGATAAAGCCTCTTGAGTTTTCGCCTGG
>CAZWFJ010000190.1:0-8572 GCA_964633135.1 uncultured Puniceicoccaceae bacterium
TAATCGAAACCCGATAGCGAACCCGATAGCGATTTCGATTTAGGCCTTAACAGAGCCATTCGACCTTGGCCCCCGCCCCCCAAAGCGATGATTGAGCCGAAATGAATCGGACGGCAACCGACTTCGCCAAGGCTACGAAGGTCCAGAGCCAGTCCGACTACGAAAGAAAAACTGTTACAAGATACTAGACTCACAGAAAGAAGACGGTGGGTGTCCTGGATCCTCCTATAAGGTGAACAAAGGTTTACTTTACAGGAAAAGCTGGCATGCTTCCTTTTGATGTACGCGGAGCTTAACACGAGCAGTGCTTTTTCGTTTTTGGAGGGGGCGTCTTCGCCTGAGGAGTTGGTGCGGGTATCGGCCGAGGTGGGGTTGGAGTCGGTGGCGTTGCTCGATGCGGATGGTTTGTATGGAGCACCGCGTTTTTACCGGGCGGCCCGGGCACGGGGGATACGTCCGCTGGTTGGGGCTAGGTTGAGTCTGGAGGGTGGATCCCGCCTGCCGGTGCTGGTGCGGGATCAGGAGGGCTATCGGAGTCTTTGCCGCGTTTTGACCGATGTAGCTTTTCGGGGGGGCAAGGGGGAGTCGGCGGTTCGTTGGGAGGATCTGGAGCGGCTGGGACCGGGACTCGTGGCTCTCGGAGGGGATGAGAACGGACCCCTGGCGCGGGCGTGGGTGCGCGAGGGGCAAAAGGGGCTGCATGCGGCGGCCGACCGTCTGTGCGGACTCTTCGGTCCTGGAAATTTTTACTTGGAGATACAGCGCCATTTTCGCCGGGAGGAGGCGCGGTGGCACCAGGTTCTGCTGGATTTTCGGGGGAGTCGGGGTTTACCGATGGTGGCGACGGGCGGTGTGGTCGCAGCGAGCCGGGAAGATCGCCTGGTGGCGGATGTGTTTACCGCTTTGCGGGATCACGTCAGCTTGGACAGGGCGGGCCGCAGGTTAGAGTCGAACGGGGAGCGAAGGCTGCGATCGCCGAGGGAGATGGCGGCGATTTTTGCGGATCTTCCCGAGTGTGTGGAAGAGGCCGGAAGGTTGGCGGAGCAGCTGAATTTCACCCTTGGGAATCTGGGCTACGAGTTTCCGACCTTCCCGGTTCCGGCAGGGGAAACCATGGAAAGCTATCTGCGGGAACGGGCGTGGGCTGGCGCAGTGGAGCGCTACGGGCGTATTTCTGCGGCGGTGCGCAAGCAGGTTCAGCACGAGTTGGAGATCATCGCAAAGCTTGGTTTTTGCGGGTATTTTCTGCTTGTGTGGGACTTGATCCAGTTTTGTCGGCGAGAGGATATTCTGGTGCAGGGCCGGGGAAGTGCCGCCAATTCCGCAGTTTGCTACTGTCTGGGGATTACGGCGGTCGACCCGGTGGGGTCTGGGTTGCTGTTTGAGCGTTTTCTGAGCGAGGGAAGGGAGGGGTGGCCGGATATTGACCTCGATCTGCCGAGTGGGGAACGGCGCGAACGGGTAATTCAGGAAGTTTATCGGAAGTATGGCCGCCGTGGCGCGGCCATGACGGCAAATGTGATCACCTACCGGGGGCGCAGTGTCATTCGCGAGGTGGGAAAGGTTCTGGAGTTGCCGGAGGAGTTTATTGGGCGCTTCTCCCGGCTGCGGGGAAATGGCACTTTCGAGAGCCGGGAGGATTTCCTGGAAAAGGCCGCTGAAGCGGGACTCAGCAAGGATCATCCGCGAGCGGCGATGTTTGCCCGACTGTTCGAGAAGGTAAGGGGCCTTCCCCGGCATATTGGCCAGCATCCCGGGGGGATGGTCATAGCCGAGGGGAAGCTGGATTCGGTGGTCCCCCTCGAAAATGCGGCGATGCCCGGGCGGAGCGTGGTCCAGTGGGATAAAGACGACTGCGAGGAATTGGGGATCGTAAAGGTTGATTTGCTAGGACTGGGAATGATGGCCGCTATCCAGGATTCTCTGGCGGAGGCACGGGTTCGGGGGCGTCCGGTCGACCTCGCAAGGATCCCCAAGGACGATCCGGCTACCTACGACCTCCTCTGCAAGGCAGACACGATTGGGGTATTTCAAGTGGAGAGCCGTGCCCAAATGGCCACGCTGCCCCGGATGCTTCCGCAGAAGTTTTATGATCTCGTGGTTGAGGTGGCGATTATTCGCCCCGGACCGATTGTGGGTGAGCTGACCCATCCCTACCTTGAGCGGCGGGCGGGCCGTCAGCCGGTGGATTATATTCACCCCGATTTGGAGCCGGTGCTGGAGCGCACGATGGGGGTGCCGCTTTTTCAAGAGCAGATCTTGCGGATCGCCATGATGATGGCCGATTTCAGCGGATCGGAGGCGGAGGAGTTGCGGCGGGCACTGAATTTTTCTCGCTCTCCGGAACGGCTGCGAAGGGTGCAGGACAAGCTGCATCGCGCCTTGCAGGAGAAGGGGCATGACAGGGAGGTCGTTGAACGGGTGACGGAGGCAGTGGGATCATTTGCTCTCTATGGGTTTCCAGAGTCCCATGCGATCAGCTTCGCTCTGCTGGCCTATGCGAGTGCCTACCTGAAGGTGCATCGTACGGCCGAGTTTTATGCTGGCTTGCTCAATAACCAGCCTATGGGTTTTTACTCCCCCTCGACCCTGGTCCAGGATGCCCGCCGCCGGGGGTTGCGGTTTTTGCCGGTGAGTGCCTGCCATTCCCAATGGGAGGTTACCGTGGTGGACGACCAGACTTTGCGAATTGGCTTCAAGATGCTGGGGGAAGTTCGTAAACGGGCGGTATGCCAGCTCCTCGAAGAGCGGGAAAAGCGGGCGTTTACCTGCCTTTCCGATTTTTTGCGGCGGGTGGCTTTGTCTAGTCGGGAGCGGCGCCGCATGGCTTTGTCCGGTGCCTTCAACGAGTGGACCGGGGATCGCCGCTCCGCCCTCTGGCAGGCGGGGGACGACTGGGCGAATGCTCCCGTGCGGGCCGGGTTCTGGAATCTTCATTCCGGTCGCGACGAAAGTAGAGTGAGCCTGCCCCGCATGACCCTGGCGGAGCGAGTGGAGACAGATTATTCCTCGTGCGGACTTACTGCGGGGGATCATCCAATGGCCATGGTGCGGGGAAGCCTGGGCGGTGTGTGGAAGGCTGCTGAGCTTACAAAGGCGCGGCAGGACGCCTGGGTAGAAGTAGCTGGCGCGGTCATCTGCCGGCAAAAACCGGGCACGGCGAAGGGGGTGGTTTTCGTTAGTCTGGAGGATGAGTCGGGAATCGCCAACCTGATCGTCTATCCTGATCGCTACGATCGCTTTCGCCTCATCCTGATCGAAGAACCGTTCCTCCGGTGCAGGGGGCGCGTCCAGAAGGAGAGGGGCGTTATCCACGTCATCGTCGAGGATTTGCGGCGGCTCGATTTGGCCTGCAATTTACCCGAGGAGGCGTCCCACGATTTTCACTAAAGTTCCACCCCGGACCCGCTGAGTGGAAAAAGGAAAAGCCCAGCGGTTTTCCGCCGGGCTTTCCCTTACAAAAATCTCGTTTGCGGAGATGGATCAAGCACCTTCGGCCTCGGCCTCAGCGTCGGCCAAAGCGGCCTTGCGGCTGAGTTTGACGCGGCCTTTATCGTCGATGCCGATGCATTTGACGACCAGCTCGTCTCCGAGTTTGCAGACGTCCTCGGTTTGTTTGACGCGGAAGTCGGCGAGTTCAGAGATGTGGCAAAGTCCTTCCTTGCCGGGAAGGCATTCGACGAAGGCACCAAACTCCTTGACCCCGCGGACGACACCCTTGTAGATGCGACCCACTTCGATTTCGGCAGTGCAGAGGTCGATTTCCTCGATCGCGCGTTGCAAGGCGTCGCGGCTCCGCGCGAAAACGAGCAATCGACCGCTGTTGTCCTCGTGGATGTCGATGTCTGCGCCCGTGAGTTCCTGGATGCGGCGGATATTCTTTCCGCCCGGGCCAATCAAGGCACCGATCTTGTCCGGGTCGATCTTCATCGAATGAATGCGCGGGGCATTCGGATTGATCTCCGTGCGCGGCTCCGGCATGGCCTCGGCCATCTTGTCGAGGATCTTCAGGCGAGCCTCGGTTGCGGCCTCAATCGCCTCCTTGGCAATATCGAACGAGATGCCCGGGATCTTGAGATCGAGCTGGAAACCGGTGATTCCGTCGCGGCTGCCGGCAATCTTGAAGTCCATGTCGCCAAAGTGGTCCTCGGCACCGATGATGTCGGTCAGTACTTTGTATTTAGTGATCTCACCGGAATCGCTCACCTCGGTAACGAGGCCGGCGGAAATCCCGGCGATCATCGCTGAGACCGGTACCCCGGCGTCCATCAGGGAGAGGCAGCCTCCGCAGATCGAGGCCATTGAGGTCGATCCGTTGGAACCCATGATTTCGGAAACCACACGGATGGCGTATGGAAAATCCTCCTCGGAGGGGATGATAGGCAAGAGGGATCGCTCGGCCAGATTGCCGTGACCAATCTCGCGTCGGCTGGTAAAACCAAAGCGACCTGCCTCACCGACCGAGTAGGGCGGGAAATTGTAGTGGAGGTAGAAGGACTTGGCGTTTGCGCCGCCGGTCAGAGCGTCGAGATCCTGGGCATCCTTGCTGGTGCCGAGGGTCGTGAACACGAGTGCCTGGGTCTCTCCGCGATTGAAGATGGCCGTGCCGTGGACCTTGGGAAGAACTCCGGTCTGGGCCGTGACCTCACGGAGGTCTCCGGGTCCGCGGCCATCGGCGCGTTTACCCTTCTCGAGAATGTTTGAGCGATAGACCTCCTCCTGGAGAACTTCGAACGAAAGGGAAATCTGATCGGGGTCGAATTCCTCCTCGCCCACCTTGGCCTTCACGGCCTCCGAAACTTCGGCCTTAATCTCACCCACGGCCGCACCACGGGCTTGACGGTCGTCGATAAAGATGGCGTCTTCGAGCCGGTTTCCGGTCAATTCGCGGCAAAGGGCCAGAATCTCTGGCTTTGGCACGTAGAGTTCGAATTCGCTCTTTGCCTTGGCCACCTGGGACGCCAACTCTTTCTGTGCGGCGATGATGGGCTGGATTCTTTCCTGGCCGAACACGAGTGCTTCCTCGAAGCGTTCCTTCGAGATGAAGTCGGCACTGCCCTCAATCATCATCATCTCCTTCTCGTTTCCAACGTAGATCAGATCGAGGGTGGAGTCGAACATCTGCTCCTGGGTGGGGTTGGCGATGAATTCCCCGTCGATCTCTCCAACGCGGACGCAGCCGATCGGGCCGTTCCAGGGGATGTCGGAAATCATCAGGGCTGCCGAAGCGGCATTTACCATGAGGATGTCAGGTTCGTGAATTCCGTCAATCGAGAGAGCCATGCCGATGACCTGCACCTCGTTCATGAAGCCCTTCGGGAAGAGCGGACGCAGGGGACGATCGCACAGGCGGGAGGTCAGGATTTCCTTCTCATTGGGCCGGGACTCCCGCTTGAAGTAGCCGCCGGGGAAACGTCCCGCAGCCGCAAACTTCTCGCGGTAGTCAACTGTGAGCGGGAAGAAATCCTGTCCCGGACGCAGTGATTTCGAGGCGCAGGCACTCGCAAAGAGAGTCGTTTCGCCGAGGGTGATTGTCACGGAACCATTGGCCAGGTTCGCCAGGCTGCCAGTTCCGATTTCGATGCCGAGTTCTTCAACCCGGACGGTGTGTTTTTGTTCCATTTATCTTTTCTAGGTGCTTGAGTGGGGGTTAGGGACACAGCGGCGTTCCGCGTGTGCCAGTCGTCTTCCCTTTTTCTCATGCATCCCAGGGAAGACAAGGTGATTCCTTTGATCCGATCCGCCTCGCGTTTTTCAGCTATCGACGGATGTTCAGGCGCTTCAAAAGCTCGTTGTACTTGTCGAGGTCGTGGCGCTTGACGTAGTCGAGCAATTTGCGACGGCGGGCCGTCATCTGGAGAAGACCCCGGCGCGAATGAAAATCCTTCCGGTGCGTGCGAAGGTGGTCGGTCAGGTGGGCCACCCGTTTAGTGAGCAACGCGATCTGGACCTCGGCTGAGCCGGTGTCGCCTTCGTGGGTCTTGAATTCGGAGATGATCTTTTCTTTATCGATGGATGTTTTGGACATTTGGTTTGGATGAGGTTCACGACTTGGAGGCTCCGAAAGGAACCCCGTACCGCAGCTCGACGCCGCGAATACCGTTCTTTTCCCTTCTACAAAAGAGAAAGCCGCGGGAGCAGGCTGTCTCCAGCCGACCCCTAACGCTGGGAGAGACTAAGGGCGGCAAAGGCCGCCTCGGCAAGAAAAAAATGATGATTTTGGAAGAGCACCCACGGTATTTTTATTTACTGGCTCCATAGCCTTTAAAAACTGGGTTCGATAAAAAGTTTACCCGAACGTTCTATTTCTGTCTTTGTCATGCCACTGCTGCCCGGACGCAGCTCTTTGGCGGCTACCCACCGATATGGCCAGTTTCTCACCACCGCACACCGCCGCGCATAGGACTGGCCGCGCAATTCTCTCCGGCATAGGAAGCTCCCAGCCATCGTCCTGCTTCGCGGATGACAAAAAGTAAGATTGTTCGAAAGATCACGCTTCCTCGTTTTCACTTATACGCCAATCCCGAGAAAATTCTTCGTTTGAATATCTCATTTTAGCACTGTCCTATAAATACGGTCTCAAATCCCCGGCTGTCACTCTGCGGCCAAATCAATGATAGTACTCGCCATCGAATACCAGGGCGGCGACATCAAGTGCGAAAAACAAGTCATCGAACAGGCCCACGCCCTTTACCGCCAGGGCAAAGCCATCGCACTGACCATTGACGACGCACACCTCATGCCGCCCCAGCACCTGCGCAAACTCCGGCTTCTGCTCGAAGACACACCCGGCAACTACGCCATCATCGTGTTCGCTCAGACCGAACTGCTCGCCAAACTCGCCCTGGCGGTCAACGACGACCTGCGCAGCCGCATCTCCTACTCCGCCCTGCTCAAGCCACTGCTGCCCGAGGACCTCGAGGCCTTCATCCTCCGCGAACTCGAACGCTGCGGCCTCGCACACTCACGCCTCCAGGAGGCCGCCCTCCACCTCATCGCCTCCTCCTGCCAAGGCATCCTGCGCAACGCCGTCAACCTCACCACCGCCTCCCTCGTCCAGGCCGTGCGCACACAAACCACCTCCGTCAACACCGACCACGTCAACGCCGCTCTCATGCAACCCCACTGGCGCGACCACGACCACTGGATCACCCGAAAAGACCATGAATAAAAACACTCACCAACATCTCCCCACCGACACAATCCTGCGCGACATCCGAAAACGCTTCTACGCATCCGATCCTCCCGAACAGTTCCACCGCGACCGTCGCATGCTCCTCTACGCCATCACATGGCCCGCAGGGTGGCTCGAACAACGTGCCCTGCGCATCGCTCCCGGTCGTTACCAAGACCTCCTTACCCAGAGACTCGACGCCATCGCAACCCACGGCAACCCCGACCTCTACCGCAGATACTTCCCACGATACCTCCTCAAATCCATACAGGACTGGTTCGCATGGCACGGAGAGGACCTCTACGACGAACTCAAACACATCCGTAACGCTCTCCCAGACATCGCCACCCTCCTGCAAAACACTCCTCCTCAGAACCCCCCCGATGTCGTAGAACCCCTCGCCAGAGCGCACCACGTCCTCCACGTCCAATACCGTCGCAAAAAACAACCCGCTCCACAGCAACTCGAACTCTTTTGAAAAATGAAATCCTTCTCCCTCAAAAAGCCGGTACGCGTCGTAATCCTACGACGGAAATGGCCACAAAATACGACCGTAATGTTCAAAAACACCCCGAAACCCTACGACACCAATTCGGGCGAAAATACGATGTCAAAAAAGTGCTTACATCGTAGTGGTAAACGACCTTCGGCGCGCCATCGACGGTCACTTTGGTGATCCGCCCGAGGGCATCGTGGGCGTATCCGGTGTCTGAGACGAGGGCCGGGCGCTCCTGGTCCGGGGCCGTCTCGTAGTAGAGCAATCGTTTCTTCTCTCCGGCGGGGCCGAAGGTGTAGCGGGTGGTATGGATGCTGCCGTCGGGCAACTGGACCGCCCGGATTACGAGGCGGTCGAGGGCATCATAGCGGAAGCGGGTGGTCACGTCTCCGGAGACCGTCTGGGCGATCCGTCCAAACTCGTCATACTCGTAGTCGATCTCCTCGCCGCGTCCGAAATCAACCTGCTCGAGCTGGCCGACGTTGTTAAAATCGTAGTCAATATCCTGCTCGCCGTTGTCCCGGTTGGTGAGGCGTCCGTCGAGGTCATAGCGGCGGCTTTCGCGCTGCCCGGCGGCGTTCTCGGTGAGGACGATGAGGGGAACCTATCCCTCGAACACCTCGCCGAGCGTCGTGGCCTCGAGAATCCGTTCTCCCCAGCACTCGAGTTCTTCCTTGTTGGCATGGTCGAGTTTTTCCTGCGCCTCGTAGGATAACTCGCCGAATTTGCGGGTTAGTAAGCGGTTCACCAGCAGCCGCTCTCCAGCGAGTTCGCCTTCCCTACGTCCTTCCTGGCGTCCTTCTTGGCGTCCCTCTTTGATAAGTTGCTCTGCGATGGTCATGGCTTTTTCCTTTAAATTGGGTGATTTTACTTCGCTAATGATAGTGTAGAGTCTCTTCCGG
>CAZWFJ010000191.1:0-8535 GCA_964633135.1 uncultured Puniceicoccaceae bacterium
AATCAAGCACTCTCAGCCTGATTAGACCAATTTACAGACGAAATTTTGCGCGGCCTGGGTGGAATTCGCCCAGCGCTGTGGCTACTTCAACGATGAAATCACCCAACAACTCGACGAAGCCTATGACCAAGTCATCGGGCAACTCGTCAAAATGATCCAGGAGGCCGATAAATGGACCATCAAATAATCACCCCCTCTCCGCGTCACCCCTTCGCCGTGTCATTTCTCACCCCTTCACCCAATCACCCGCTCTCCCCTTCTCTGAGGAGCGACCACCACCTGAGCCGCGAGGAAAAGGAAGCGGCGAGAAAGAGTGCTCATTAACCAAAATCCTGCACAGTAACACGCCTTGCGTTACTGTGCAAAAAATATGTTATCGACATGAACGAAAACCAACTCTCACAGATCAAAATAGAGGGCTTTAGATCGATTCGAACATGCGATCTGAAACTCCACGATCTGAACGTCCTGATCGGGGCCAATGGCGCTGGTAAGTCCAACTTCATCGGCTTCTTTCGTATGATTCAGCAGATGCTCGAAGGCAACCTTCAGCGCTTCGCTAGCAAGAGTGGCGGGCCGGATTCCCTTTTACATTTTGGGCGGAAGAAAACCGAGCAAATGCGAGGCGAACTCTTCTTCGGGAACAATGGGTATAAATTTGTTTTGGAACCCACTGCTGATAACAGGATGATGTTCGCGGACGAAAATTTCTGGTGGAACATGCACGGCGATTGGGGAGTTGGAAGCGGGCATTTTGAAACAAGGGTTGAGGAGAAGAAGCGCCGGATACGCATTTACAACTACACCGTCCCAGCAATGAAGAAGTGGCGTGTTTACCACTTTCACGACACGAGTGAATCGGCTTTCGTCAAGCAACTACATTTCATCGCTGATAATGATTATCTGCGTCCGGACGCCCGGAACCTGGCTGCATTCCTGTTTCGCTTACAAAGGGATTACGAGTCGTCCTACCAACAGATCGTGAAGACCCTTCGCCTTGTTGCTCCGTTTTTCGGTGACTTCAGGCTCCGAAAGCATCCTGACAATCCAGAGCAGATCGAATTGCAATGGACTGAAAAAGGAGAGGATGTCCCCTTTAAGGCCCACCATCTTTCGGATGGAACATTGAGGTTCATTTGCCTAGCAACAGTCCTTCTACAGCCTAGGGAATTACAGCCCGAAACCATTATAGTCGATGAGCCGGAGCTAGGTCTGCATCCTTATGCGATAGAGCTATTGGCCGCGCTTTTCCGTTCGGCGAGCAAGGAGAAGCAAGTCATCGTGTCCACTCAGAGTGTTAATCTTCTCAATCAGTTCACGCCGAAAGATTTGATCATTTGCGAGCGAAAGGATCGCAGCAGCGTGTTTCGCCGATTGGAGCCTAATGAACTCAAAACCTGGCTTGAAGAGTATTCTTTGGGAGAGCTTTGGGAAAAGAACATTCTGGGAGGGAGGCCTTCACGATGAAACGGGTTCATATTATCTGTGAGGGTCAGACGGAGGAAACCTTTGTCAATGAGCTTCTTTTAGATCATTTGCTTCGCTTCGATGTGGTTCCTCAGGCCGCCAAGGTAGGGAAGCCAGGGCACAAAGGTGGATGCATCTCCACAGCACGAATGCTCTATGACATTAAACTCCGCCTTCTGCAGGATAAGACCGCCAGTTGCACCACCTTCTTTGATTTCTACGGGTTGGATCCTGACTTTGCTGGTCGAAAGAAGGCGTTGCTAAGATCGACAATAGAAGAAAAGGCGACCGTCGTTGAGACCGCCCTCAAGCAAGTTGTGGTTGAAGCAACTGATAAAGACGCTGTTCGGAGATTCATACCATACGTCCAAATGTATGAGTTTGAAGGATTGCTGTTCAGCGATCCTTCGAAGCTTGCATCAGGCTTGAGCGTTCTGGACCTGGTAGAAGATTTTCTGCAGATTCGCCGAAATTTCGCGTCTCCCGAAGATATCAACGACAGCCGGGAGTCAGCGCCAAGCAAACGACTGATTGATCTTATGCCGGAGTATGAAAAGCCGCTTTATGGATCCTTGGCGGCACTGGAAATCGGTTTGGATGTAATGCGCCGCGAGTGCAAGCGCTTCGACAAATGGGTTGCTTCACTGGAGAGACTGGGGAGTGAAGCATGAAAGTTACCAAACAGTAGCCCATACCTCAAAACCTATGCTAAAAAAGGAACTTCAACAAATCATCAAAAACGGCGAGAACTCCGGTATCGAGTTCAAGCGGGATGACGTGCGCCCGGAGCAGTTGGCCAAAGAGGTGGTGGCTATGGCCAACCTCAACGGTGGGCGCCTGCTCATCGGCGTCGAGGATGATGGCATGGTCAGTGGCGTCACCCGCACCGACTTGGAGGCGTGGATCATCGACACCGTTTTCGGGCGCTACATTCACCCAACCATTATTCCTTTTTATGAAGAGGTGCAATGGGATGCGGATAAGCGCATTGCGGTGATCGCTTTCACGACAGGAGCTGGCAAACCCTATGTGGTGCGGGCGAAGGATCGGGAGGACATCTATGTGCGCATGGGCAGCCAGTCGCGTTTGGCCACCCGCGAGCAACAGGCCCGCCTTTTTTTCAGCGGTGGTCTGCTCCACTCGGAACTGCTTCCCGTCCCTGGGACGACAATGGAAACGATGGATTTGGTTCGCATCGAAAACTACGTCAAGGTCATCCTCAATGATCCCGACATCCCGAGTGATGGCACCGCCTGGGAGGAGCGTCTGCTCAATCTCGGCTTCCTTGTTAGCAGCACGGACGGGAAGCCCGCTTGCACGATGGCGGGCTTGGTTTTGTTCGGCGTAAAACCCCGGCGATTTCTGAAGCAGGCCGGGATGCGACTGGTTGTCTATGAAGGCGAAGACAAGGAATACAAAGCGTTACTTGATCGTGTATTGGATGCGCCCCTGCTCGGACGATGGAGCCAGCAAGGAGGTAGAAAAGAGTTGGTCGACCATGGGCTGATCGAAGAATTTATTGAGGCGCTGCGCCCCTTTATCTACATTGAAGGTTCGGAGATTGACAGCAACCTGCGGCGAGAGGGCCGCTGGAAATATCCGCTGGAAGCGGTTCGCGAGACGGTGATTAATGCCTTTATCCACAGGGACTGGACTCGTTCCGTCGAAGTCGAAGTCAACCTCTATGCGGATCGCCTGGAAGTGGTCAGCCCTGGAGCCCTCCCCAACTCGATGACGGTCGATAAAATGATTGCCGGACTACGCTCGCCCCGTAACCCGATTCTCGTCGAAGTGCTCAGGGATTACGGCTATGTCGATGCGCGGGGCATGGGCGTGCGCACGAAAATCATACCCTTAATGCGTTCCGAGGGCAGCGAGGCGCTTTTTGAGGCAAGTGAGGATTATTTGAGAACAATATTGAGGCAAATAAAGGGGCAAAATGATACCCAAATTGCCTCTAGAAATGAAGGATCCTCAACAGTTTCGACAGATTATGCCTTATTAACCTTGCTTCAGAGGCAAATTATCAAATTTATTAAGGCAGATTCGGGCATTTCCTACGAAAAGCTGGCGGAAATGACCCAAAAAGACATCTCAACGATTCGCCGAAACATTCAAAAACTGAAAGCCATGTACTTACTGGAGCGGGAAGGCTCGAAAAAAACCGGAAAATGGAGGCTCAAATAACATGTCAGTAGTCCTACAGGCGCTGATTCGTGCCGTCCGCTCGGCATCAGTCTTCAATGCGCAGATCCAGGTGCCTCCAGCCTGTATTCTCTGGCCTGACAAAGAACGTCAATGGGAGGCCATCGTGCCGAGGCTACAGGAGCAAATGCCCGAACTCTGTGTGTTGGGCAAATAAGATGCGACGGCGCGGCGCGGACCAGCTATCTGGCTGCGAGCGGCTCTTGTCGGGCATTGCATGGAGAAGGCCGATCCAGCCTTCGCGGAAGCCGTCGAGGAGGCACAGGCATTTTGGAACGGGGGAATGGGAGAGCGGGTGAACGGGCGCAATCAGGATCCCCCTGTCTCCCCTTCGCCCCCTCCCCCCATCATCTATCTGCCATGCGTAGGCCGACAGGATTTGAGAGCGGTCGAGAGCTGTCCCGAAGAGCTGAAGCCGCTCGCCGAACTGCAATACCGAGGCTATATCTGGTCTCAGATCAACGCGAAGGACTGGACCATACTGGCGTTCTTAAAGACCGACCAAGGCGGCCTCGACCTGGATGTCGCACAGGATGCAGAGACCAAGCGAGCCATGCAGCTGTCACTTTACCGACTCATTGATGAAGAAGTGGATTTGCTCAGAGGGAAACGGCTGGATCGGGACTTTTTCAATAAGCTGCTAACCAGCGGAGATCCGACCAGAGACCTGCTCCAGTGGATCGACCAGGGATATGCGTTCAGGAAGTCGATGAGTGAAACCGAATGGCATGCTTTCGTCGAAGTCACCCGCTCTCAAATGGGCTTTGATCCGAGCAAGGAGGGGCAACTCAGCGCTGCCGAGAAACTGGCCGGACACGAGGGTCCATAGTCGCCCGTCTGGCAGCGCTATATGGAAGCGCCGACGCGCTACCCGGCCATTCCCAGCCTGATCGAACGTTGCCCGACACCAAATGACTTGTTTGCGGATCAAAGTGGTTGGCCCCAGTTAAATGCCAGCAAAGAGAGAGAACTGGAATCGGCGCTAAAGAAGCTGGCAAAACAGGCAGCCCACGAAGCTAGAAAACGCATTCGCGAACTCGACCAGGAGCATGGCGAACGCCGCTCCTGGGTCTGGGCACAGTTGGAGCGGAGTCCTTTGGCTTTGGCGATTGGGGAACTGGCCGAGGTGGCTCGCATTTGTGAACACACTTTGGCCGTTTCGACCATAGATGACATGGTGGCGATCTATAAGACCAGCGGATGGCAGATTCTCTCTGCGAGCGAAACCGGCGACCCAAGCGGCATGGGATGGACTGAAATCGGAGTTATTGACTCAGAAGGCCACGCTGACATCGGGAAATTCGCTAAGAATCTCGATGACCTGCTTCAGGGAGTCGAAGACCGAATTATGGAACTGCTGGAAGCGGGCTGGAAGCAAGTCGAAGTAGTCACCGATCACGGTTTCATTACACTACCAGGAGGATTGCCGACAACGAAACTGGCCAACAACCTTTCAGAGAACACTTGGGGGCGCTGCGCTTCACTCAAGGCAGGCGCACACAGCGATGAAGCCCACTATTCATGGTTCTGGAACACAGCGCATACATTTGCGCTGGCTAGTGGCGTGAACTGTTTCGGTCGCAGCCGAGAATATACGCATGGTGGACTCTCCCTACAGGAGTGCTTGACGGAGCGATTTTCGATCAGGGCATCGGATACTATCGGAAATAGTGTAAAAATTACCGATACCACCTGGCGAGGCATGCGACTGACGGTCGCCATCGAGGGGGCCAGTGATGGTCTGCGTCTGGATGTGCGACAGCACGCAGGAGATTCCAGCAGCTCCCTCGCGATGAATTCAAAAGCCTTCAAGGATGGTAAGGCTTCTGTAGTGATCGAGGATGACAGCCTGATGGAATCAAAAGCCTACGCGGTAATTTTAGGAGAGGGTGAAGAACTCCTCGCTCAATTTGAAACCCGGATCGGAGGAATGTAACTATGGCGGAATTGGATGAACTTGATCGACTGGCAGCGAAAAGCTTGGAGGGATATCTGGTTCGCAAGGATTTGGTTCGAACCTTCAGCCGACAATTTCCGGTTCCCACCTATGTCGTGGAGTTTTTGCTCGGTAGATATTGCGCAAGCGTTGACGAGGAGGAAATTATCGAAGGGCTGGAGATTGTCCAGCGGCAGTTGAAATCCAAGACGGTCAAAGCTGGGGAGGAAGAACTATTCAAGGCCCGTGCCAGAGAAGACGGCGAAGTAAAGATCATCGACATCCTTACCGCTCGGCTCGATGCCAAAACAGATTGCTATCTGGCGGCTCTGCCTAGCTTAAGGCTTAATGATGTCCGCATCTCTGCCGAGGAAGTCCGTAATCATGAGCGCATGTTGACTGGCGGCTTTTATGCAGAAGTTACTCTGAGCTACGACGCCTCCATCGCTCAGGAGAAGAATGGACGGCCTTTTGGAATACAGAACATTCGGGAAATTCAGCTATCTAAGCGTGATGTCTTGGATGTCTTGGCTGAGGCGCGACGCGAATTCACGACCGAGCAATGGATCGCACTTTTGTTTAGGTCGATCGGCATCGAGTCGGATGCGCTAAGCGAGCGCCAGAAGATCGCTCTGTTGCTCAGAATGGTTCCTTTTGTAGAGCGAAACTATAACCTTGTAGAACTCGGCCCGAGAGGAACAGGCAAAAGCCATCTCTTCCAGCAAGTATCCCCATACGCTCACCTGATCTCTGGGGGTAAAGCGACCGTGGCCAAAATGTTTGTGAACAACAGCAATGGCCAGGAGAGTCAGATATGGGGTCAAACGCAAAATATTAAGATTCTCACCCATTCACCAAATTACCCATGTAGTTCGGATGCCGCTTTGCCAACCGTTTCGCGATCCACGGATTCCACTACCTCCTCCGCATTATTTTTGATGATGGCCTTCACTGGGATAATTCGAAGAGTTGAATACCAAGCTTTCCCGGCCCCGACCGGTCGATCAATATGGACGATTTACCCGAATAGCCGGTAAGTGGGAACGGCCCAAAAGCCGGGTTCGATTTCATAAATTTTTCGCCCCCGATAAAGAACCAATCCCCCCATCCATCGCTCTCCCAGCTCTCCCGCAACCCGTTTCATTGAACGGAGATCCGGGCCTGCCACCGATTCGCGCCCTTTCACCTCGAGTGCCAGAATTCCGCGGGACGTCTGCAACAGAAAGTCAATCTCCAGACCCGAACGGGTGCGATAATAAAAAAGCTGCGCATTGAGCTCTAAGCTCCTTACATACTTCGCAATCTCGGCCGCGCAATAGCTCTCAAAAAAGTGACCGTCCATCGGTGCATCCGCGTCGCGTCCAATCAAGGAGCGCAGCAAACCACAATCCGCCCAGTAAATCTTCGGCGTTTTCACGACCTGGCTGGTCAAGTTCTCTGAAAAGGGTTGCACCAAAAACGCCTGATAGGAAAGACGAAGATACTCGAGGTAGCGACGCGCCGTCTCAACCGCCATGCCAGCATCCCGCGCCAGCTCGGAAAAAGAAAGCATCTGTCCGGACCGCAGCGCCGTAAGTTTTTGAAACCGCCGGAAGGGCTTCAAATCATCCAACCGGGCCAGATCACCCAGATCACGCTCCAGGTAAGTGGCTTCATACGATTTCATCCACTGCCGACGACGCACGACATCCAATGAAAGCAGCCCCGGCATCCCCCCCCACTCCAAGAGATGTTGCTCTGCTCGGCGCAAGTCATCATCCGCGCGCCCCAATAACACGGGTGACTCACGCTGGATCACATCCAATGGATCCGACCCTTCCAACAGCCGACCGAGAAGAGGGGGTTTCAGTGCGGACTGCCCCGCTCCCAACTCGGACAACATCAGCGGAAACAACTCAAAGACGAAGACCCGACCCGCTAAGGTTTCCTTCACACGCTTTAGCAAGAGGATTTGAGCCGACCCCAAAAGTGCGGAAAAGTCCAGGTCGCCCGCATCGTAGGCAAACTTGACCTTATCCAGCAGATCGGGTTCTTTTTGCACCTCATCCAAGACCGCAGTGCCTACCGTTTCCGCCCACGCAAACGAACTGACCTGACTCAACTGTTCCCGATACTCGACCGCATCCAAATTGTAATACGGGAGCTGCGTGTATAAGGAACGCACCAAAGTCGTCTTTCCCGTCTGACGCGCACCCGTCAGCAACACCAATCCCCGCTCCGTCAAGCGGGGAAGGCGCTGTGCGACCCACCTATTTACCTGTAAAACTTCTCTCACAAATAGAAATATTGCATTTATTGTTCACGTCGGACAAGTCAGAACTTTCCGGTCGTGCGTCCTTCGTACGAGATCGCTCATGGTATTTGAGAAAATCCCCGGGGCTGAGAATCGGGATTCCCCGGAATTCTTCGAGAACGAGTAAATGCTTCTTATCGCCGCTTACGATTGCATCGGCCCTCGCGGACAAGGCACACTCCAGCACCATTTCGTCAAACGGATCAGGCGTGGCCCCACTCGCTCTCTCAACGGGAAAGACCATTCCCGCGCTTCGGCGCAAAAGCCCGACCCAGTTCACGTGCAAACGGTCGCCTTACACCGAGCGTCCTGTCAAACGCTTGCCGGAATTGGTTCAAGAAGACCGTGAGAATCGCAACGGACAGGAATGTCCTTTTTCCCATTTGAGCAATTCCGCCACCCGGATTCAAGGAAGGGAAGGCAGAGGCAGGAGGTAGGGTCGGGCAGGTGTCCGCCCAATGAATGCTAAAAAATGCCGGCAGCACCCCGGAGGACAGCCAGTGCAGTCAGTGTTCGTATGCTGGCATACGGACAAAATATCTGACCGGGCGTAAGGCACTTGGAAAAGGACCCGGAAATTCTAGTATCTTGTAACAAAATCAATTTCGTATCAAAGCGTAGTCGGGTGGCCTTG
>CAZWFJ010000192.1:0-8517 GCA_964633135.1 uncultured Puniceicoccaceae bacterium
ACCTGCGAACTTCCGAAATCACCCTTCCCGAACAGTTGAAAAAGGCGGGCTACGCGACCTGCCACGTGGGTAAATGGCACCTCGGCTTCCTCGATGGCACCCATGCGCATCCTACTCCCGCCGACCAAGGCTACGACCACTGGCTGGCCACCGAGAACAACGCAGCCCCCGACCACCTAAACCCCACCAACTTTGTTCGCAATGGCCAGCCTTGTGGTGAAATCGAAGGGAATTCTGCCGGCATTATCGTAGAAGAGGCGATTGATTGGATTACCAACGACAAGCCGACGGACGCTCCCTTTTTCCTGACCGTCTGGACCCATGAACCGCATACACCCATCGGGACCGAGCCGCAATTTTCCCAGCCCTACATCGAACAGGGTATCGAACCGCACGACGCCAACTATTACGGAAACGTCACCCAGATCGACGCCGCCTTCGGCAAGCTGATGGATTACCTGGAAGAGAATGACTTGGCCTAGAACACGCTCGTGGTGTTCACCTCCGACAACGGCCCGGCCTGGGATCCCCAAAGCCTGGAACGCGTCCGCGCCTCCGCCGGGCACCACAGAGGCACCAAAGCCTGGATGTATGAAGGCGGTCACCGCGTCCCCGGGCTCATCCGTTGGCCCGGCGTCGTGCCCGCCGGGGCAGTGTCCGACACCCCCGTCGTCCACACCGACCTTTTCGCGACCGTCCACGACTACCTCGGATTGGAACTCCCGTCTGACCGCACCATTGATGGGGCGTCTATCCTCCCCGTCCTGCGGGGCGGCTCCATGCCCGACCCTGACCGCTCGCTTTACTGGCGTTACCAGGGAGCGGATGGCCAGATCAAAGTCTGCTACCGGGAGGGCGACTGGGTGCTGCTGGCTGATGCGGACCTGGACTATTGCGAACTCTACAATCTGGCGGAGGACTGGCAGCAGCGAGAGAATCTGGTTTATCGGGAATCTGACCGCTTCGCCGCGATGAAGCCGCGCATGGTCGCGCTGCACAAGGAAATCGACAAGGATGGCCCCAGTGACTGGTGGAAGGACAACCCCGACCCCCTCGTTCCTTGGAAACAGAACAGCGTCGAAGGCATCACCCGCCATCTGCTCGGCACCATCCCTGACGAGCGTCCTGAACCCTATCCGGACCCGGTCTGGCCCTGAACAGCCGGGATTCTGTGTTTGACGCAGATGCCTACCTGAAAGCTTCGGCTGAAACCAACAAGGAAGACGCTGATCTCCGCCCGAATACCTCGGGCTCGTTTGGTCATGAAACAGTGGACGGCATCACTGATCGGCTCGGTGGTAGGCCCGAATGGCAGGTTAAGCAAAAGCAGAAGCGGCATCTGGCGATTGAAAGCGGCTGGAAGCCTCTTCTACCCTCGATCCTAAGCCTTAACTGCCATTCGTGGGTAGGCCCGAGTTCGTGTCCAGCCAGTAATGTTACATCTGCAGATTCCTTTATGTTTTCTGAGGGGGGATCACTTTTTCTGTCTCACGGGCCTGAATGTTCTTGAACCGGGCGGGGGTTTGGCAGTCGGTGCCGTTGCCTGTGACGAAAAGCGAGTGGATGACGCCAGTGAAGCCCCGGCGATGGAACGGGAGATGAGGTGGGCCTGCATTTTCAGCAGGAACTCCGGTTCCCTGCCGGGTTGGGCAATGTAGAATTCAACCGATAACGCATCCTCGCGCCGTCGCGGCGTCAATTGCGTTGTGCAGGGGACCTTCACTTGTCGGCACCGTCCGGTTTCGGCTCCGGCAATGTGCCACGAGTGCCTCCCGGGTTGCCACCTGCCATGGCGTGCGCACCGGTTCATGCAGCACAAAATCATTGTGCGCCAACAGGAATTCCCAAAGCCGGGCGTCCAAGTCGTTCACCACATCGCCATGGTTGGAGTCGCCTGCCAGATTGTGCATTTCCAACGGGTCCTCCCGCAGGTCGTAACATTCAATCGCGGGCCATTCCGCGCTAGGCGTGCATTCAGGCGGGGCTGTGGGCTTTGTCACCTCCAACCTCTGCTTAAATTGAACAGCGCTGTTCCCTTTCCGTCCAGACCAAGGTGAGGGGTGGAAATTGCGAATTAGTTTGTGCGTCTCCGTCCGAATACTGCGGGTACTCTCGGTCATGAAACAGTGGACGGCATCATTAACCGGCTCGCTGGTTTGCCCGAGTACGTGTCGAGCCAATGATGTTCCATCCGCGATTTCTGGAACATCTTCTCCCAGCAGCTCCCAGAGCGTCGGCAACACGTCTACCTGCGTGCACAGCGCATCAACGGTTTTGCCTGCGGGGAGTGTTCCGGGTTGACGCATGATCCACGAAACTTGGGAGCCGGGATCGTAGCATGTCCCTTTGGCCCGAGTTAGACCGACCCCGTGATCCACGCACATAATGACCAACGTGTTTTCCGCTAGTCCCGATTCTTCGAGGCTGTCAAGGATCGCCCCCATCAGGCGATCACCTCGCTGCAATAATCCTTGGAGTGTGGCCACCGTTTCGTAATCATCCTCCGTGCCTTCCAGGTAACCCGGGATTTCGATGCCGCGGGTTGCGTCTTGGAGAGGTGGATACGGTTCATCGGGGCGAGGCGCAGATCCACTGTAGAAACGGTTAAGATGAGAATCAATGGTGCCCACCTGGGCATAGAATGGTTCGCCCTCGTTCTGCCGGGCCTGTCGCTGAATCCATTCCCGCATATATGACGCTGTCAAATCCGCGTTCGGCCACGGGTCGGTTGCGTACCGTTCATCCACTTGCAGCACTTCGGAAACATGCTCATGTGCGCATTCATGCTGAACACCAAACAGCGCGGTGCGATAGCCCATCTCTTTGAAGCGGGCAGCCATGTGAGGGATGTGCGGATAAATCCGGTTGTCGAAGGGTCCGTTTGTCAGTCCCATTACGCCATTTTTCTGGCAGTGGGTGCCCGTCATCATGGCAGCCCGCGAGGGCGAACAAATCGCGCAGGCGCTAAAAAAATTGGTGAAACGTACACCTTCGGCCGCGAGGCGATCCACGTTGGGTGTCTGCACGGTGTCGTGTCCGTAACAGCCAAACCATCGGCCGGCATCGTGCCATGTGAAAAAGATAATATTCGGTTGTTTGCTCATTCTTGAATGTCTGTGAGTTGTTGTTCCAAGTAGATGGCTGCCGCGCGGACATGTTGGGCCAGAGATTCCAGATATTCCGCAGCCAGCCCCGTATCTATGCGCCCGAAGATTGTAATCCCCAAGGCGCCCGCGGGTTGCGTCCTGACGGCTGAAACAATCCGCGTACAGCCCAGCGGATGATGATTCAGGACCTCCGGTAGACAAATCACCCCACGCTCCTCCAGCTGTTTCAGCCAGTCTTGCACCACCGCAGGTTTTTCTCCACTGCGAGTTCTGTGTTCAGCGAGGATTTTCTCCTGCCGCGAGTTGTCCAGAGCTGTCAGTAGCGGCAGGCCGAACCCCATCACCAAAAGAAAGTCCGGAACATTCATCGGTGCGTAATGCAGCCCCCCCGGGCGTTCCTGAGCAACCCGGCGCACGAGCATCGGGGTTCCCGACGCCGCGTCGTCTAATTCACAGTAAAGAGCGGATTGCCCGGTCGCTTCCGACAGATTCCGGCAAGCTTCTGCAATAAGCGCCAAACGTCCCTGAAGCAGGCAGCGCTGTGCTAGGGCTTGCAAATCATCACCCACCTTGTAACGCCCGGATCCCGGATCCTGCGCCACCCAGCCTTCCGCACGCAACGCTTTCAACAACCGCGAGAGCGTTGTCGGAACAGGATTGCCGATATCCCGGCGGAGTTCTTCGAAACCTTTCCCTGCCGGTGCACCGGCCAGAAACCAGAGAATGGCGCGAAAACGCTTCAAGCTCAGGTTCTGATTCTTACTGGAGTCCATGATGCGGTGCAGTATTGTATACGATATCTATCATATCAATAAAAATATGGAAAATTGTTTGTTTCTGCTTTCGTGTGCCGAGCATTGGGTTCTCCCGTTCCCGCGCATGTACGTTCTTTTTTGTCAGCCCATCGGTAGGCTGGTCGGCCAGGATCATTTCCCCAATTTGATCGTGGCGATGGTAGACAACTGCGCTTCCCCGAAAAAAATCGACGAGATCCGAGGAAATCGCCCGCGAAAAGAGGTTGTCTTGTGCGGTGAAATCAGCGGGATTTTCTTGCGGATGACAGAAAAAATAAAATGTTCGGTGATTGGTCTGGGGATTGGGCGCGACCACGTGCGCGGGTATGTGGCTAACCCTCGGGCAAAGTTGGTGGGAGTGGCGGATATGAATCCGAACACATTCCCCAAGGCCTTCGAATTCAAACCGGGTGTGCCAACTTTCACGGATTACAAAAAGATGCTGGAGGAGACCCGTCCGGACGTGGTGAGTGTGGCCCTGCCGAATTTCCTGCATGAACCGGTCTCGGTGGACTGTCTCGAATCCGGTGCGCATGTGATGTGTGAAAAGCCACTGGCCCACACCCTGCAGAGTGCGCTGAATATTGAGCATGCGGTGGAGCGGACCGGCAAGAAGGTGTTTGTGCACCTGTCACAGCGGTTCGGGGCACAGAACATGGCTGCGCGGGCAATTTACGATGCAGGGGGGCTGGGTGACGTCTACCACGGGTACACCGAGTGGACCCGGCGGGACTGGATCCCCGGATTCGGGGGCTGGTTCGGGCAGAAAGAAAAATCGGGCGGCGGACCCTTGTTGGATATTGGAGTGCATAAAATCGATATTGCCCTCTGGCTGATGGGGCGGCCCAAACCGGTGACGGTTTCCGGTACCACCCATTATCAGCGCGGAGTACCGCTGGCCAAAAAAGAGGGGGTAGCCTTTGATGTGGAGGATTACGCCTGCGGTTTGGTTCGCTTCGAGAACGGGGCTTCTCTGCTGTTTGAAACCTCCTGGGCTGGATATCAGCAGACCTACTCCCAGGAGAACATGAAGCTGATCGGCACCCGGGGCGGCATCGAAACCCGGGAGGGCGCCAACGGCCAGGATTATTTCTACAATCAGGAAATCAACGGGGTGCCTGTGGCGGGGCGGATTATTCCAGACGGCCGTGGGCGCAGGGCCACCGATGTGCTCGTGGATTGTCTCGTTGATGAGACCCCTTTTCCCGCCAATCTCGAAGACGGGCTACGCATACAGGTCATCCTCGAAGCCCTCTACCGCAGCGCCCAGCGCGGCGGGGAGGTGAATGTGAAAAATGAGTTCCCTGAAGCGTATGGGTTGTTGTAAGGGGGGAAGCCGTGTATCGTTTCTGGCTACTAGATTACGATTATTTAGCCTCCTACTCTTAATTCCCACCCTCCGACGCATAAACTCTGGATTGCTTCCGATTCCGATTTGAATTAAGTCCAACCTAACATCAACCAAATAAAAAAATGACGATTCCACGCCAGACTGAAAACGAAAATCTAGGATACAGCGACACACCGATACTGGATTCGGGATATCATGTACACGACGGAACCCGTCCGCAGCCTCCCGTGGTCTCGGCCTCTGCCGACGCACCCCCTTCGGATGCGGTGGTGCTGTTTGACGGTTCGAGCCTCGACGGCTGGGTGAATGTCAGAGACGGGCAGCGATGCGGATGGGAGCTGGATCAGGGGGAGCTTGCGGTAGTTCCCGGCACGGGGGATGTGCAAACGGAAGCAGAGTTCGGCGACTGCCAGCTTCACCTCGAATTCATGAGTCCGGTGGAGGTCAAAGCAGAAGGACAGGGCCGCGGTAACAGCGGCGTATTTTTCATGGGCCGGTATGAGATTCAGGTGCTGGACAACTTTGAGAATCCGACCTACCCGGACGGAACCGTCGGGGCCGTGTACGGACAGACCCCTCCCCTGGTCAATCCCATCCGCAAACCCGGTGAATGGAACGTGTACGATATCCTCTGGAAAGCGCCGATCTTCGACGGGGCTTCCCTGAAATCGCCGGCCATGGTCACCGTGCTGCTCAACGGCGTGGTGCAACACCACGCACAGGTGCTCGAAGGCCCCACCCAGCATAAAGCACTGGCTCACTACGAACCGCACTCGGCAAAAGGACCGCTCAAGCTGCAAGACCACGGGGACTTGGTCCGCTTCCGCAATATCTGGATGCGGGACCTGAGTGACTGACGGACCCGGGAGCGGTATCAATGTTTTTACAGGAAACCGCGGTGCCGGTTCCGACAATCTCTCAAAACGGAGATGATACCATGAACTTCCCTCAACCCTGACGAAGCTCGGGATCTTTGGTTATGGCGAAGCGAAAAGATCAGAACGAGACTTGACGGCAGTGAAACCTTCGGATCCACCTCGTGGCCGCGTATCGATGGCCGACATCGCCGCACGGGCGGGCGTCCACCAGACGACCGTCTCGCTGGCATTGCGAGACTCCCCGCGCCTGACCGCCACCACCCGCAAACGCATCCAGACCCTCGCTCGCGAAATGGGCTATCGGAAAGATCCCTACGTCACCGCGCTGATGGCCCAGGTCCACACCGCTCGGCGGCGGGAGGAGTCTCCGGTTCTGGCCGTACTGGACAGCCTTGGCGGCGAGTTGCTCGCCACGGAGTCGACCTTCCGCGAACTACTGAAGGGGTTTCGTGCCCGCGCCGAGTCGCTTGGCTACGCCGCCGAAGTGATTCCCTGCGGCGGCCAGACGGACGCGATTCGCAATATTGCCCGTCATTTGCAGGGGCGGGGCATCCGGGCGGCCTTTCTACCTGGGTCAACCGGCGCGTTGCGTCTCGCCGAAACCTTGACGGAGGCCGCCATGGTCAGCATCACCGGGGGCGATTTGTGCCGACGGCTTCACACCACTGGCCCCGATCATTTTCACAACGCCCGGGTCGCTACGGCGGAGCTGCTGGCCCGGGGGCGCTCTCGCTTCGCCCTGCTTATTCCCGAAGGCTGGAGGGCTCCTCCGCTCTATGACTGGATCGGGGGGATTCGCGCCGAATTGCAGAAAGCGATCGACGATGGGCGGCTCGCCCGTTTGGTGGAGCCGCGCGTGCTCCGCGTACCCGAGGGTGACGCCCGGACGCTCGACCGCCTCTTGGGTTCCGGCAAGACCGCACCCGACGCTCTCCTTGGCTATCCCGTCCGGTTTTTGGACTTGCTCGGCAAGACTGGCCGCACCGTCCCCGATGACATCGCTTTTGCCAGTCCCGCCCTGTTCCCTGAGGAAACCGGAATGCCCGGCATCCATCCCCGTAGGTTCGAAGTAGGCCAGGCCGCTGCCGACATCCTCGCCGCCCAGCTCCACCGTCACGAGTTCGGGTTGCCCGCGCTGCCCCGCACTGTCCTCCTCGAAGGCGTTTGGGTGGAGGGATGAAGGAAATTCCTCTAGTCTACGGAGGGCAGCGGCCCTTTGCCGTTTTCCGAACGGGTGGAGTCATCTCCGTAGCCGATGGCTTTAGCCTTCGCGCTCCTGCCAGTATAAACCCTGCCGAACTCCGGTCGCTCTTGCGCGTCTCTGCAACCTCCCGCCCACCGAAGCCCAAGCTTGAAAGCATGGGCTACATAAAAATACGTATAAGTGCACATATACTTGATTTTCTGGCCTGAGTTTACTAGGGTGTGCTCCATGGCTCAATTAACGATCTATCTGGACGAAACAACACGTAAAAAGGCGGCCATGGCCGCAAAGCGCGCGAAACGCTCGCTTTCATCCTGGGCGCGCGAACAACTTGGTGCAGCCGCCGAGACAGGACAAACTTGGCCGGACGACTATTTCGACCTTTTCGGGAGCGTTACGGATCCAACCTTTCAAAACGCGGAGGCTCCGAAGAAAGAAGAGGATGCGCCACGGGAGCGGCTATGATCTACTGTCTCGATGCCAATACCGTTATTTTTTACCTCAAAGGCACCCATGAGGCCGTGCGCCTGCAACTGCGCGAACGAAAGCCCGAGGACATAAGAATCCCCGAGATGGTCCGAGCAGAACTACTATACGGGGTGGCGCGGAGCAAGCGGCGGGCGGAAAACGGCGAAAAGTTGGCTGCATTTCTGCGCCCTTTCTCGTTCCTGCCCTTTGGCGGGGAAGCCGTCGAGCATTATGCTGACATCCGAAACGATTTGGCAAAGCGCGGCACGCCTATCGGCCCGAACGATTTGATCATCGCCGCGACCGCCCGTTCCGCCGGTGCGACGCTCGTGACCAACAACACAGAGGAATTCAATCGGGTGAAAGGGTTGCGCGTCGAAGACTGGAGCTGACTGCTTGCACCATGCTATCGGCGACCTCCTGAGCCATCCACTGAGTTCATTCGCACTTATTAGGAGTCCGAGTCGGCAGGGGCAGCCCAATGTTTCATGTATTTTGTTTACGTTTGGTCAGAATATTTTTTCTGTAGAGAATGGCCCGCCGACGTCGACTCTCGGTGTTTTCGGAACGGCTTGCCGTCCGATCCGGTCGGGGGCCAAGGCCCGCCGACAACGATTCTCGGTGTTGTCGGAACAGGTGGAGTCATTTCCGTAGCCGATGGCTTTAGCCCGACTTAAGCTGTTTTAGGGTATATTTTACGTAAGTCGTTGGTTCT
>CAZWFJ010000193.1:0-8486 GCA_964633135.1 uncultured Puniceicoccaceae bacterium
CGGCCTATATCGACCTGAACGCGGTCCGTTCGGGGCTGGTTGCGGATCCGAAGGACTATCGTTTTTGCGGGTATGGGGAGGCCGTGGGGGGCGGTCAGCTCGCCCGAAAGGGGATCGAGATGGTGAGCAAGGATCTTGCAGGATACCGTCAGGCACTCTACGGGGTGGGATCGGAGGCCAAGGAGGGGAAGGTTGCGATCTCCCGCGAGGAGGCGGTGCGGGTTCTGGAGGAGGAGAAAGGAAAGCTGCCGTTGCCAGTGGTTTTGCGCTGCCGGTTGCGTTATGTAACGGATGGGATGGTCCTGGGATCGGCGAAGTTTGTGGAGGAGCAGCTCAAGGCGGCTTCGGAGTCGAGGAAGCATCCCGGCAAGCCGCATGAAATGGAGGGAGCGGATTGGGGCGGTCTCACAGTGGCGAAGGGGCTGCGGACAGGACGTTTTGGCTGATGGCCGCCCGGAAATAGTGGCGACAATCCGATTGCCGCAGACTCAACCCGTCGTGCGCAGCCCGGAGGAGATGGCGTTAATCGTAAGCAGGAGGCGGCGGATAATTTCTGCTTCCTCTGCATCACTGTAATTCTGCTCCCGGAATTGGCGGAGGAGGCGAATCTGTTCGTAATGCAAGGGTTTCAAGGCCGAATTCCGCGGGTGGACTGTTTTTTCCAACCGGGGTCGGCGAAGTTTTTGGTCACTTCCAAACAGTTGATTTATGCTCTTCCGGGTGAGGGCAAGCTCTTCGAGGATACGATCCATGAAGTGCTTGCGAGTCTTTTCATCGGGAACGAGATTGGCGTAGGCTGCCATGATGTCGATGTCGGTGCTGGAGAGCGAGGTCTCAATGTTGGTCATCACATACTTTAGGAACGGCCAAGATCGGGTTGCTTTGCGGATGATGTCTAGTTCGTCGGGACTGAGGGCTTTGATTCCTGACCCAACTCCGTACCAACCAGGAAGGAAGAATCGAGACTGCGACCAGCTGAAAACCCAGGGAATAGCGCGAAGATCCTCCAATGTCCGAACCCCTGTGCGGCGGGATGGGCGGGATCCGATGCAGCTCCGCTCAAGTCCGTCGAGTGGAGTTGCGGCTGTGTAGAAATCCATGAACTGAGGTTCCCGGAGGAGATCGCGGTAAACCTCGCCTGTTTTCCTGGCGAGAATTTCAACGGTTTTCTCCAGGAGTGGGTCGATCGGCGATTGTCGATTGGAATGCAAGGAGTGGTAGCAGGTGCCGGCTACGAGCAGATCAAGATTGTAGCCGGCGGTCATGTGGTTTGCGAACTTTTGAGCGATGGTTTCGCCCTGTTCCGTGACTCTTAGATCAAACTCAAGGGCGGAGGGTGGAAGGGCTTCGAGAAACCGATGGGTTGGGCCGGCTCCGCGGCTGATCGTCCCTCCACGCCCGTGGAAGAAGCGAATCCGAAAACCTCGTTCGCGGGCGATGTTGGCGATTTCTTTTTGCGCCCGGTGCAGGGACCACTGGCTTGCCAGAATGCCACTGTCTTTGTTGCTGTCGCTGTAACCGATCATCACTTGCTGGACAGGAAGTTGCAGGGACTCGAAGCCGGGATCGATTTTCGCATGAGCAGCGGTGGCGTTGTTCGCAGTGAGAGCATCTCTGCGATGCACCCAGACAAGGGAATTCCGGGCGATTGGATGGGAGAAGAATGTATCGAGAATAACCGTACTATTCTGAAGGTCCTCTATCGTTTCGAGGAGTGGGACAACGGGGACCAAGCAGACAACCCCGAAATCGAGCTTGCGCAGCAGGTTTGCTTCCCTGGCAAGGAAGTAAATCGCGAGCAAGTCGGAGGCGGAGCGGGTCATGCTGAGAATGTAGGACCCGACCCCTTCATGGCCATGTCGATCCATGTAACGGGCGATCTCCCGGAGCGCGGCGACGACGGCTTCGGCTTCTGCTCCCGGGGTTTCGCCGGCGGGCAGAAGGGGCGTTGTGGACTCAAGTTCTCGTCGAAGGAATTCCAGCCGCCTTTCTTCGGGCCATGAACGGTAGTGAAAATCCTTCATGCCCGCGCGCTCCAGAATCTGGTCGATTGCTTTTTCGTGAAACAGGCTGTTTTGTCGAATGTCGAGGGCGGCGAGGTGAAATCCAAAGACTTCGATGTTCCGCAGAACGGGATCGACATCAACGCGAGCGATCCGCGTGGCTCCGATTTCGACAAGGGAGTCACGGAGAACTCGCAGATCCGCCACCAAATCGAAAGAATACCGGTAGTAGCGGCTGGGGGAATGGCGGGAGTCGTTTGGATCGAAATCGGGAGGCGGAATCCGGGCGACCAGCAAGCTGATAAACTGCCGCCAGGGTTCGTGGGGATTGCGTTCGATGAGCAATCTCGCCTCGTCGCCAATCTGCGAGGCCATCGCGGCTATCTTCGCCTGCAACTCGTCGGGAGGAGTCTGCAAGTTTTCGGAGAGACTGAGGGATGCGCGAAGTTCTTCCAGTTTTCGTATCTGGAGGGAGATCGCGTGCTCACGAAAATGAGAGAGGGAGTCGCGGGTGACTTTGGCCGTTACGAGTGGGTGGCCGTCCCGATCGCCGCCCACCCAGGTCCCAAAGCGCAGCCGGGGGCGGTGGGTTGAATTCTGGATCAGCTTCGGATCCCATCCGTTGGCTTTCCATGCCTCTTCGAGGTGTCTGTCCAGATGGGGGAGGACCTCCGGGAAAACATTGTCGAGATAATGAAGTTGCGAAGCGCGTTCGTCCGAAACGGTGGGTTTGGTGAGCAGCGTCTCGCCCGTTCGCCAAAGCCGTTCGAGAATCGTTTTGACCTCGGTTTCGATAGATTTCCGCTCATTGGGAGTCCACATTCGGTTTTCCAGGTGAACGAGCTGGATGTAGAGTTCGCGATGTTGTTCGAGGATGGTGACTCGTTTTGACTCGGTGGGATGGGCCGTGAGGACAGGCTCCACGCGCAGGCTGGGGAAAATGTTGGCGATCTGTTCGGGAGTCCAATCATCGTCGCGTAATTTTCGCAGATAATAGCCCCACAAGCCGGACTCCTGTAACGGGCCGTTCGAACGTTCATTGAGCCGGCGCATTTGGTTGGCTGCGTTTTCCTCAACCATATTCAAGAGCTGAAAGGAAATGGATGTGGCCTGAATCATGCCGGGGTCGATTCGGTGCTCCTCCGCAGGAGGGCCGTTTCCGATCCAGGGGAGGTGCTCGGCAATCCCAATCTCGCCCAGATCCGTCAGAACCTCACGGAAGCAGCCCATGAGGAAATGGAGGTCTCTATCAATTTTCTCAAATCCGATTCGGATTCTGTCTTCGTAGGTTAAGGATTTGTCCATAATCATTTCTAATCGGCTTCAATTATTTGTCTTTAAATGCGCCCGTCCAGTTTTTGCAACTCTTGCCGCCCATACTCCCTTGGGTTCAGGGTCTGAGCAGAAATGCGGGAAGCTATGCGACGATTTAGTCTAATCTTATCCAACAAATCACTTGGATTTCCCTGTGGGTCCGGTAGATTCGGTGGTTTTTGATCATGGCAGAAATTCCCAAAGCTTACAATCCGCAGGATGTTGAAGACCGCTTGTATGCAGAGTGGTTGCAGGACGGCTGTTTCACCGGCGCAGCGAGCGAAGATGACGACACCTATGCGATTATGATCCCTCCACCAAATGTGACCGGGGTGCTGACGATGGGGCATGTCCTCAATAACACGATACAGGACATCCTGATCCGCCGTCATCGTCAGCTGGGAAAGTCGGCTCTCTGGCTGCCAGGGACCGATCACGCGGGCATCGCCACGCAGGCCAGGGTCGAGCGCGAGCTGCGCTCGGAAGGGAGGACACGGCATGATCTTGGGCGGGAAAAGTTCGTCGAGAAAGCGATTGAGTGGCGCGATAAGCACGGGGGCATTATTCTCCAGCAGTTGAAAAAGCTGGGGGCCTCCTGCGATTGGGACCGCGCGGTACACACGCTGGACGAGGACTATAGCAATGCAGTTATCCAGGCCTTCGTTCTTCTCTACAAGCGAGGGATGATCTATCGGGGCAAGCGGATGGTCAATTGGTGTCCGGTGAGTCTGACTGCGCTTTCGGATGAAGAGGTGATCATGAAACCCTCACAGAGCAAGCTCTACTACATGCGCTACGAACTGGTGGATACGCCAGGGGAGTTTCTCGAGATCGCCACCACCCGCCCGGAGACAATCATGGGGGATTCGGGGGTAGCCGTCCATCCGATGGACGAACGCTTTCAGCATTTAATCGGGCGGCGCATTTGGCGACCCTTCCCCCGCGAGGAGATTCCGATCGTTGGAGACGATTCGATTGACCGTGAGTTTGGGACCGGGGTCCTTAAGGTAACCCCCGCCCACGATCCCGTTGACTTTGAGATTGGTATGCGCCACGGGCTGGAGGTGATTGATGTCTTCACCCCGGATGGACACATCAACGAGCGGGGAGGAGAGCCTTTTGTGGGAATGGATCGTTTCGAGGCGCGACAGGCGGCGGTTGACCGACTGCGGGAGATGGGACTCCTGATCCGCGAAGAGGATTACGAGAACAATGTCGGATACTCAGAACGCGCCGATGTGCCAATCGAGCCGCGCCTGTCAGAGCAGTGGTTTCTGCAGTACCCCAAGGTCGAGGAGGCCAAGGTTGCGGTGCGCGACGGACACATCCGGTTTTTTCCAAAGCGGTGGGAGAAGACCTATCTCCACTGGATGGAGAACATCCGCGACTGGTGCATCAGCCGCCAGCTCTGGTGGGGGCACCGAATCCCGGTCTGGTACCGCAAGGGTTGTGACCGGAGCGATCCCAAAAATTGGCACGTATCAGCGGATGGACCGGAGGACCCGCAAAACTGGGAGCAGGACGAAGATGTTCTCGACACCTGGGCATCCTCCTGGCTGTGGCCACTGGCAACCCTCGGTTGGCCCGATGAAGAAGAAATGCGCAGGCGCGGCTACGGAGAGTTCTATCCGACGTCTGCGCTGGTGACCGGTCCCGATATCATTTTCTTCTGGGTGGCCCGTATGATCATGGCCGGACTTGAATTCTCCGGAGAACCGAAGAAGAGCCTCACTGCAGACGAGATTAAGGCCCGTATTCCGTTCCGCGATGTATATTTTACCGGAATCATTCGGGATCTCGAGGGGCGGAAGATGTCAAAATCCCTTGGAAACTCACCGGATCCACTCGACCTGATCCGCGAGTTTGGTGCCGATGGATTGCGGTTCGGGATCATGAGTATCGCTCCCAAGGGCCAGGACATTCGCTTTAGCAATGAGAGGGTGGTGCTCGGGAGGAATTTTTGCAACAAACTCTGGAATGCCTGCCGGTTCCGGCAGATGTCAGGAGAGGTTTATGAGGTTAGCTCCGTGCGGGAACTGCTCTCCCGAGTAGATCCGACACAAGTCGATTTGCAGGACCATTCCATACTCGGCCGCCTGCTCGACACCGTACGCCTTGTCGATGATGCCTACGCGGCCTACTCGTTTAGCGGGATTACCCAACACATCTACTCTTTCTTCTGGAGCGATTTCTGCGATTGGTATGTCGAGGTCTCGAAGGGCAAAATCCGCGAATCGAAGGCGCAGGGGACTTGCCTCGCCATCCAGGATCTCGTCCTGCGACAAACATTACTGCTGTTGCACCCATTCTGTCCCTTTATCACCGAGGAGTTGTGGCGTCTCCTCGGCTTCGGAAGCCGGGATTCCCACATCCAGAATGTAGATCCGTTGAAATCGGACCAGCTTGAAGACGCACTGGGTGAATCCGGTCTCCGACTCAACCGGGGTGCGGTGGCTCAGGTGGACGAGATCCGCGAGGCCGTTACCCTCCTGCGGTCCTTGAAGGCTGATTACCAGCTGGGCAACAAAAAGGACGTCAAGATTCTCGTTGAGGAATCCACCCTGTCCCTCGATGGAGAAGCGAGAGAGGTCTTCGGTGTCATTGAGGCACTCGGTGGTTTTTCGGACATCGACACCGTAAGGGGAGCACCAGAGGGAGCACCCGCCGCTCTGACTCCCCTGGGTACATTCTATCTCGATCTTTCGGCTTCGCTGGACATCGAAGCCGAGCAGGAACGACTGAGCAAGGAACTCGACAAGCTCGACAAGATGATTGAGAGCACTCGAAAGCGATTGGGGAATACCTCCTTTGTCGACAAGGCACCTGCAAGTGTGGTTGCGGGAGCCCGTCGACAATTGGAAGAAAACGAAAGCAAGCGTGCCGAGATCGAACGACTGCTCTCCTCATTGGACTGAGGCCGATCTTTCCGGCTTACGGAAGGATCTGGCCGATTGGTTCGGGGCAAACGCGCGGATTCTTCCCTGGCGTTCGGAGCGTACGGTTTACCGGACGGTCGTTTCGGAGTTCATGCTCCAGCAGACCCGCGTTGCCACCGTGATTCCCTATTTTGAACGATGGCTGGCGGCCTTTCCTGATTTCGCCTCCCTGGCCCGCGCCGGGGAGCCGGAGGTTATGCGGCTTTGGCAGGGCCTTGGCTACTATTCCCGCGCCCGCAATCTCCACAAGCTGGCTCAGCGCGTGATAGGGGAGGGCGTCCCGAATGACTTTGCCGGATGGTTGGCTCTGCCGGGGGTGGGGGGGTATACCGCTGCTGCGATTTCCAGCATCGCGCAGGGTTTGCCGGAAGCTGTGGTGGACGGGAACGTTGTTCGCGTGCTCGCCCGTCTCATGGCAGATGGGACGACCTGGAAAACTGCGGGAGAGGCTGTCAAAGCGTTTAAATTACCGGCATGGGAATTCCTTGACCGAGAGAATCCCAGTGGTCACAACGAGGCGATTATGGAACTGGGCGCCTTGATCTGCCTGCCCCGAGCTCCCCTTTGCACGATTTGTCCGCTGGCTCGTCATTGCCAGGGTGCGCGCAGCGGCATCGCTGCCGGGTTGCCCCGAATCGAAAAGGCCCGGAAAATCGAGAAAACCGTTCGCCGGGCGTGGATCGTTCGAGGAAAAAAAATTTTGTTGCAGGAGATTCCAGTCGGTGCGAAGCGCCTTGGCGGTATGCTGGAACTCCCGTTGGTCGAAGATTTGCCCTCCGAGGCCAAGCCGGATCCCGAACCTTTCGCTAAGCGTAAACGCGGAATCGGCAACGAGTCGATTACCGAGTGGATCCACCGTGTGCCTCTCAGCGGGGATGTCTCTCCACACCCGAATCTTCGATGGGTCTCATTGAACTCTCTTGAGGCGGAGTCTCTCTCAGGCCCTCATCGCCGGTGGATCGGAGAGTTGGAGCGGCATGAACCCCACCCATAGCCAAAAGAGGATTGCCGGGTGAACTTTTTCCTCTTCGGGATTCAGTCAAAAACGTCACCAGAAAGTCTCACTCATCCTGTTCTCCCAAAGGAAGCTTCCCCTTCGCCTCCAGCAACCGCGAAGCCCCCTCGGGCGAGACCGACATCTTCCCGCCGGACTCATCACAAGGCAGTAACTCAGGTTGTCCGGTAACTTTCTTCTCTTCTTCGCTATCCCTCCACCTTAACCCCAAATCCAACCGCATGACATCTTTCTAATAGGTCAGTTCTCTTTAAGGCTCTCCAAGGGCTGGAGAACAATTTTTCTGGATCCCAGGTTGGTAAGAATGGCGAATCTTCTTCATCTTCCGGAAAATCCTTCCCTTTCCATTCATCCTCCAAGCATCCTCGGATAACACCATAAATTTCGTATCGGAGCGTAGTCGGGAGGCCTTGGCCCCCGGCCCCCAAAGCGATGATTGAGCCGAAAGGAATCGGACGGCAAGCCGTTCCGGCTACGAAAGAAAAACTGTTACAAGATACTAGTCTATTCTGCCCGACTTATACGAAAACCGATATCGATTCTCCGATCGAACAGGTTCTTCGCCTTGGCGACCTTCGCGCAGAGTGATGGACAGCATTGGCGGTCCTTTTATCGGAAGAACCGCATCCCAATAGCCTATCGATTTACAGGGGGGCGTTATCCCCGAGCCTCACCACGAAACGCCGGAGCAAAGTGGTTTGCTTCTCTCCTATCCAAACAGCTTCTTCCGAATCCCCTTCGCCACTGCGAGTCCCCTCCAGTCGGCCCCTTCCATCGGATGCGCCTTCGGCTCCCGCTTCCCAGGCGGATCCTTACCCAACTGCTCCTTCACGAAGCTCTCCGATCCTAGGATCATCCCGTCCACAAAGTACAACACCTTGCCCCGCAGCAAGACGGCCAGGGGAAGCTTCCCCTTCGCCTCCAGCACCCGCGAGGCCTCCTCGGGCGAGATCGACATCTTCCCGTCCTTCTCCTCCACGCCCACGCCAAACAAAGTCTGACGATAACCGCTCAAACTCCGGTCCAGCACCGCGAGGCCCTTTTGGGCCAGCTGGCCGCCGCCCACGGCCTCCCCGTATCCGCAAAAGCGATAGTCCTTCGGGTCTGTCACCAGGCCCGCACGCACCGCATTCAGGTCGATATAGGCCGCCACCATCCGCAGCGCCCACGACTCCCCCTCTACCAGCAAACTCTTGAACCGCGCTGACCACAGCGGAC
>CAZWFJ010000194.1:0-8420 GCA_964633135.1 uncultured Puniceicoccaceae bacterium
CGAGACGACCACCGCCCACGGCCTCCGCATACCCGCAAAAGCGATAATCCTTCGGATCCGCAACCAGCCCCGCACGCACCGCGTTCAGGTCGATATACGCCGCCACCATCCGCAGTGCCCAACGGTCTCCCTCCACCAGCACACTCTTGAAACGCTCCGACCACACCGGGCCAAAACGATCCCGCGACAAGTTGAACCATCGCGAAAAGCGCTGCTTGAGCGTCTTCATAAACCACGAAACATCGTGCATCCGCCGGATCAAACTGGCCCGCATCTCCTCCGCATCCCGCGAATCCTCATTCAGCGTCTTCTTCAGCACGCTCACCGGCATCGGCTGCCACGGAGTCGGCTTCGGGTACAACAACTCATACCGCCGCACCAACTCCTCATCCGATACCTCCGTCCCCACAGGAGGAACCTCCACCAGAATATGGAAATGATTCTTCATCACCGCATAGGTAATCACCCGTATCCCCGAAAAACCGGCCACCTGCCAAATCATCTTCCGAAGAACCTCCCTCTCCACATCCCCAAACCAGGCCTCCCCATTCACCGTCCGACTCATCAGGTGGTAGTAGGCTGTGTTATTGCTGATTTTAATACGCTTTTTTCTCATAGAAATTTACCCAATCAGAAATTTGAGTCAAAGGGAAGCACTTTCTGCCTGGTTGCAAAAAAAGCCCTTTCCTTTCGCTTTTTCTTGCCCCCAAGGTTCTCGGCTGAAAGCGTTTCTGTTTGTGCCATGAAAACCACGATGTATTCTTCCCTCTTTCCCAATGCCGATGATTTTTTCTCTTCGGTACTCCCAACCGGTCTTACTTTTGACGATGTTTCGCTGGCTACCCGGTATTCTGAGGTTTTGCCGCGCGAGGCGAATTTGAACCTCACGCTTTCTGAGCGGATTTCGCTGCACCTGCCGATTGTATCCTCTGACATGGACACCGTTACCGAGAGTGATATGGCAATTGCGATGGCTCTGCAGGGTGGGCTGGGGATTATCCATTACAACATGAGCGAGAAGCAGCAGGTTCGGGAGGTTGCTCGGGTAAAGAATTATGTAAACGGGCTGATTCAGGATCCGTTTGTTGCGCATCCGAATCAGACTATTGGTGATGTCATTGAGCTGGTTGAGCGAAAGAACGTAAAGTTTCGGACCTTTCCCGTGGTGGATGAGAAGCAGCGGCTAGTTGGCCTCCTTCCGGGACGCGTTGTCAAGGAGCGCTACCGTTCTCACTTGGTGAAGGACGCGATGCACTCCCGCGACCAGGTGCATACGATTTTGGAGAGGGAAATCGGGGATAACCCGGTGGCGACGGCGGATCGTTTCTTCAGCGACTATCTGGGAATTCACAAGTTGCTGGTAGTGGATGACGATGATTGCTTAAAAGGGCTGTTTACCCTGAGCGACATTGAACGAATCAGCGAGGAATCCCGATCGGACTCCCGCCCGGCAAGGGACAGTCGATTCCGCCTCCTTTGTGGAGCCGCGATCAGTGCCGTGCGGAAGGGAGATGGATCTCTGGACCGGGATCGGATAGTGAACCATGTGCAGGAATTGGTGGCCGAGGGTTTGGACACCCTTGCGGTATCAACGGCCCATGGATTCAGTGCTGGTGTTGGGGAAACGGTCCGCCTCCTCTGCGGTGAATTTCCAGACCTTACCCTGATCGCCGGCAATGTTACGAGCGGCGAGGGAGTTGAATACCTTGCGGATGCGGGGGCAAATGTGATCAAGGTCGGCCAGGGACCAGGATCAATTTGCACAACTCGTCAGATCGCCGGAGTGGGTATTCCCCAGCTTACAGCCCTTTACGTTTGCTCGAAAGCTGCGCAAGCCAAAGGGGTCCGCATTCTCGCCGACGGGGGGATTGGCAAATCGGGCGACGTGGTCAAGGCCCTGACTCTGGCTGATGCGGTGATGTGCGGGGGGTTGCTTGCGGGCTGCAAGGAAGCCCCGGGCACCCTCTTAGAGATTGAGGGAAAACTTTATAAGCAGTATCGCGGGATGGGAAGTGAGGCGGCGATGAAGGCGGGGTCCGCCGCTCGCTATGGCCATGCCAAGCGTGATTTGAACCGCAAGATCGCCGCTGAGGGGATTGAAGCACTGAAGGAAATTTCGGGTTCAGTGGAGGATGTGGTTACTGGACTGGCCGGAGGGCTGCGCAGTGGAATGGGCTATCTGGGGGCCAGGAATCTTGACGAATTGAAAGAGAAAGCTCTCTACATTCGGGTCTCACCTGCGGGTCAGCGAGAAGCATCTCCCCACGATGTGATTGTTGTGAAAGCGGAAACCTCGGAGGAGAAATAAATCGATGGCACTGGTACCATTTCTCAGCCCCTTGATCGCCGACACTGGCATTAGCTTTGGAGACGAGGGGAAGGGTCGACTCATCTCGGAAATTGTCCGCGAACTGCAGCAATCATCCGGTCTGCCCGATCCGGTCCGGATTGTTCTCAAGGTAAACGGGGGTGCGAATTCCGGCCATACTGCGGGAGGCTTGAAGCTGAATCTTCTTCCGGGAGGAGTGATTGAGGAGAGCGTCCCGATTCTCGGTCTCGGAGCCGGGGTCGTCGCAGACCCGCGCAAGCTCTGGTGGGAGACCAAGGCAACGGAATCCCAGGGATTCCAGGTTCTGTCCCGGCTGCGGATTGACAGTCGGACCATGATCAGCGACCTGGGGCATCGTCTTCTCGATTTGGCATGGGAGTCGTACCGGGAGTATCAGCTTGGCCTTCCGACCCGGGGTTCCACAGGACGGGGAATCACCCCGGCCTATCTTGATGAGGTGGGCCAATGGCAGATCTACTACTCCGACTTCCTTGGTGAGGAGGATCGTTTTCGCAAGCGTTTTGAATCTCGCCTGGACCGGGCCATTTCGACGATTCGCCACGTCTGCAAGGTTTCGGCGGATGAGTGGTTTCAATTTTTCGAAATTCTCAGCGAGGCGGAGACCCGAGCCAACCAGAGAGTCATTGAGGAGGGGGTATTCGCGGCGGAAGAGTTCGATTTCCGAATTTTCCGGGGCGAGAAGCCTTTCACGCTCAACCGGGACGCCCTGTTTAATTCCTATTGGCAGGCCGGGGCGCGTTTTCGCAAGTCAATCACCGATATTCGGGAGTTAGTGCTGGGCAGCATTGAGGAAGGCCGATCGGTGATTGGCGAATTCGGCCAGGCCTACTGGCTGGACAAGCGTCACGGATTCGCTCCGAACGTCACGGCATCGCACTCCTACACTCCGGAGTTCTTTCAATCGGCAGGCGTCCCCGTTCAAGCACTTCATACCTTCGGGGTATGCAAGGCCTACGACACAAAGGTCGGCACGCATGATTTTCTCACCCAGATCCCCCACGAGCATTCTCTGGCAAAAAAGCTCAGTGAGATTGAATTCGGGACTTCGACTGGACGGCAGCGAATGGTTGGCTGGTACGATGCGGTTGAAAAGGGCAGCACTCTTCGCTACGGGGGATTTGACGATCTGGTCATCAACAAGCTTGATGCGCTAACGCGGGCCGGAACCTGGGAGGGGAAACTTCGCATCTGCACGGGCTACCGGGGAAAAGACGGAAAGATCCACGTTCGCGTACCCCGGGACGAGGTTGTTCGGCGGGACTGCGAGCCAATCTACGAAGACTTTGATCCATGGGACCATGACATTCGCGGGGTTCGCTCCTACCCGGACCTGCCTGCGGAGGCTCGAAATTACGTTGCGGGGATGACGTATCACACACTGGCCTGCGCCTATGGATCCGGGAAATGGCCGACACGTCTGCCAAACCTCCGATACATCGGCGTCGGGCCGGATCCAGACGAAATCATTAAAGACATTCCCGAAACGGAAGAGATCATTCGCTCAATGCGCGAGCGGGCAGACTGTTACTGCGAGTAATTTTGCATCTGGCAAACCGCTGAAATCCCGCAAGTGCCCGCTGTGCCGAGTGGCCTTGCGGCAGAAAAAGCCCCCCGGAATCGGGGGGCTTTGCAGAGGTCTTGGAAAGGTGCTCCAAAGAGAGCCTCAGGACCGGATCAAACTACGCTGGTCTTGGGCAACTGAGCGGGGATATCGACCGAATGGACGTCTTTCCGCTTCACACGGCGCAGCCGGGAACGGCGCCGCAGCATTCGGTCCAGCTTGTCGACCATCTGGTCAATCGAGCTGTACATGTTTTCGGAGGCTTCGGTTGTGATCAGGGGCTTGCCGTTGATTTCAATGTGGCCTTTCGCAATCTGCTCGTCCTGTCCCGTCACATTCTTGTTATACGATAGTTCGACCCTCAGGCGGATGATGTGGTCTTCGTGGTCAAAGAGCTTCTCGACCTTTCGTTGGACAGCATCCTTCATGGCCTCCGTGAGTTCGATATTGCGACCGGTAACAATGACATCATGTTGCTTCATGCGTATTCCTCTTGTTTTTTGTTTTTCGTTGTGGTGAAGATGCCTCCCGGGGAGACATCGAAAAAGCCACTGCCAAAAATGAAAAATCCGATATCCAGCACACTATCTTCATTCGATCGAGTCGTCATAACTGGAGGTTCTTCTGGCATAGGAGCCGCACTGATTCGGCAAATAAGGAAGCTAACACCAGAAATCCGGTTTTGCAACCTTTCCCGGTCACCTGTGAGCGATTCTTTTTCCGGAGACCGATTGGTCTCGATCCCTTGCGACCTCGCGGATCGGGCGGCAACGGATCGAGGCGTGAAAGAGTGCCTTGCTTGGCTTCGCCGGGAGGATCGAGGGGGGCGGATCCTCTTGATCAACAATAGTGGTTTCGGCGGGTACGGGGTTTTTCCCTCTCCCTCTTCAGAGCGAAACCTGTCCATGATTGATGTTAATGTTGCGAGTCCCGTCCGCCTGACCGGGGAATTATCCGGGGATCTGAAGAAGAGCGGCGGGGCCGTGATCAATATCGCCTCGACGGCGGCCTTCCAGCCCACCCCCTATCTCGCTACTTACGGTGCCACAAAAGCGTTCCTCCTGCACTGGAGCCTCGGACTCTCGGAGGAATGGAAGTCCGATGGGGTGCAGGTACTCTGCGTCTGCCCTGGGCCGACCGAGACTGCATTTTTCAAAGAGGCGGGCTTTCGGGAAGCGCCTTTGAAAAAGGGTTCCGGGCAGACAGCGGAGCAAGTCGCGGACATCACATTAGGGGCACTCGCCAAAGGAAAGTCGCTCGTAACCTGTGGCACGGGCAACAAACTCCTGGCCAGTTTCGCCAGTAAGATGCCCAAAACCTGGATCGCCCGAATGACGGGCATGGTCATGCGGCGAATGCGCCTGGAACGATTCCAGGAATCCTGAGGGATTTCGGTTTTTTTTCGACGGTTTAGCGGCTCACAACACTTGAAATTAACAGCGATGCGACACCCCCTGATTGTGCTTACGGGTCCCACGGCATCCGGCAAATCGCAGATCGCCTTGGATTGGGCGCGTCGCACCCGTGGTTGGATTCTTTCCTGCGACTCTCTCCTCTTCTACCGGGGTGCCGATATTGGGACAGCGAAGCCGACCCCCGCCGAGCGCGAGGAAATTCCCCACTTCGGCATGGATCTCTGCGACCCTCGGGAGGTCTTCGACCTGCCTCGCTACATTGCCCATGCAAAGGAAACATTGGAGGCGGCGGACCGGAAAGGAGTTCCCGTTCTGGTGGCCGGGGGCAGCGGATTTTATACGTCCGCTTTTCATGCACCAGCCCCGGACCCCGTCGATATCCCCCCGCACATCCGGGAGAGAGTCACGAACCTAGAAGCAGCCGGTGGCGTTGAGCGCCTTCGGGAGGCCCTCCTTGCCATTGATCCGGATCCCGATGTCGACCTCCGGAACCGTCGCCGAATCGCTCCGGCCCTTGAGCGTTGCCTGGCCACAGGATTGACCACCCGTGAATTGAGAGAGCGCCAGAAGGCCCTTCCTTGCCCTTTCGCCCACTGGGAGCGAATCTGGTTGCGGGTCGACCGACCAGACGCCGAGCTGCGGGACCGAATCCAGCTTCGGACCGATCGCATGCTGACCGCCGGCCTGATCGAGGAGGTCGCAGTCCTGCGTCGTGCCGGAATGGAGAAAAACCCCACCCTGGCCTCCGCAATTGGATATCGGGAAACTCTCGCCTTTCTGGCCGGAGAAATGGACCGATTCGCACTCGGCCCAACGATCGCAAAACATACAGAGCAGCTTGCTTCACGACAGAAGCGCTGGATACGAAATCGTTTGCCAGAATGCCGACCGATTCGGGGGGCGAAAGAAATCATTTCCTAACTTTCAGCGTGACACACGCACCATTGGCGGACTAAGTGGTGATCATGCTAGCAGTGGTTCAATCGGGTGCATTGTCCGGGATCGACGGCGTTCCCGTGCAGGTGGAGGTGAATACAGGCGAGGCCGGCGATCCCAAGTTCGTTCTGGTCGGCCTTCCGGACGCTGCGGTTAAGGAATCGCAGGACCGGGTGACCTCCGCTCTCGCCAACAGTGCCTTCGATCCTCCCCGGACTCGCACAACCATTAACCTCGCTCCCGGCCACCTTCGCAAGGAAGGTCCCATCTTCGACCTGCCGATCGCATTGGGAATTTTGTCAGCCACGAGTCAGTTGCGGACCGATGTGCTGGAGCGTTTCCTGATCGCTGGCGAGCTGAGCCTTTCCGGTCGCACCTGTCCCATCCGCGGGGGCCTTTCCCTCGCCATCCTCGCGCGAAACGAGGGCAAGGATGGGATCTTACTCCCGCGAAAAACCGCACAGGAAGCCGCACTGGTCTCCGACATCCCCGTTTATCCCGTCGATTCTCTCGAGCAGGCGGCCTCCTTCCTGGATGGACGGATCCACGTCCAGCCAGCCCTGCCCGACGAAAGCCCCTACACCCGACGCCGCCCCCCGGGCGAAACCCTGGATTTTTCCGAAATTAAGGGCCAACAGGCTCTCCGGCGGGCGGTCGAAATCGCCGTCGCCGGGGGGCACAACATCCTGATCATCGGGCCTCCAGGTTCAGGGAAATCCATGATCGCCAAGCGGATTCCAACCATCATGCCCGAGCCGACCCTGGAGGAATACCTTGAAATCCTCCGCATCCATTCGGCAGCCGGAATCACCCGCAACGAGAACGCGGGTCAATGGTTCGAAAGACCCTTCCGCGCCCCCCACCACACCATCAGCGATGTTGGCCTCCTCGGCGGAGGTTCCATACCCGGCCCGGGCGAAATATCCCTGGCCCATAATGGCGTGCTGTTTCTCGACGAGCTGCCGGAGTTTCGACGATCAACCCTCGAAGTACTCCGCCAACCCCTTGAAGACGGTCAGGTCACCATCTCCCGCAGTGCCGGTAAGATCACCCTGCCCTCCTCCATTATGCTGGTCGCCGCCATGAACCCCACCCCCGATGGCTATACCGGAGCCGACGGACGCGAAACCCGCAGCACTCCGGCCCAGATCCAGCGATATCGTTCGAAGATCAGCGGCCCCCTCCTCGACCGCATCGACATCCATGTTGAGGCACCCGCTCTCTCCATCGAGGAGCTGCGAACCGAGAAGGAGGGCGAAAATTCCGCTGCTATCCGGGAGCGTGTCGTGACAGCCCGACAAATACAAATCGAACGCTTTCGGGGCACCCGCGCCAGAGCCAACGCTCTGATGGCTCATCGCCAGATCCGCCAATACTGCCAGCTCACCAAAAATCTCGGAGACCTCCTGCAAAATGCCATGGAGGAGTTGTCCCTCTCCGCCCGCGCCTACGACCGCATCCTAAAGGTATCCCGCACCATCGCCGACCTGGCCGGCTCCGAAATGATCGAAGCCCCCCATCTCCTCGAGGCCATCCAGTATCGCAGCCTCGATCGCAACCTCTTCTACTGAAGCCCCGGGCGGCTTGTCATTCCAATGAAATGAACCTGATTGAAATTTGGTTTTCCCAAGGAAGATTCGATTCGCAATTTAGTCACCGAAAATTTATAGTTCTTGCCCCACAGATAAACCGCGTGACTATTGGCCTCCTGCAACCAACTGCCGCAATCCCGCCAACCAGGCACACGTCGACGGATGAGCGCACGTCATTCGGATTGCAGAATAGCCACCGCCTCAAATGTTCTATCCCAGAGCAGGCCAGGGCCGATCGAAAACGATGCCTCGCCAGCGTTCCCGGTTCGCAGCCGATTAGTAGGACTGTCCTGTTTATGCTATAGGTTTAATTTTCGAATAAAAAAACGATCCTGTGATACAGGAAAGTTCAAAAACCTAACATAAAATATCCGTATACCACAATTTCCGTTTTAGTTGAACCAGGTTCAAATACAATGGTTGACTAGTTCTGAATTTTTGAAAGATCCGATATTTGGTAAAGTGTAAACCAAGGATATTCGGTGAAAATGTTTTTAATCATCGAGTCCTCCAGGGTTTATTCATTTGGAGCGGTGATTGACGACTGGTTGGTAGACGAAGGCGGG
>CAZWFJ010000195.1:0-8416 GCA_964633135.1 uncultured Puniceicoccaceae bacterium
GAACTAAGACCTCTCATGCTCCATTATATCAAATGAATTTCCAACACCGTTGAACCCGGTATGTTATTCCCGGTTACTTTTGTTTACTTAAAAAAACCCACATCAAAAATAGTTCAAAAATGAAAAGTAGACGTAGAAACGAACGAGAAGATATAACCCATAACCACCAATCGGTACGGGCCGAAAAACACGGAGGATTCCTTCTCGATGCGCCCCCTTTTCCTCTTTTCATTGCTGGATTCGTTTTTCCGGGGTTGTTTTCCGAGAGGGAAGCCGCTTCACTCCCCGCCATGGATAAATTGGAAGAAATCTTTGACCTGCAAGAGAAGCTCAACGAACGCATCGGTGTCTCTCTCCGGGATCTTAGCCCCGAGAAGAAGACCGAGTGGGTTTTGAACTACACTCGGGCGATGCAACAGGAGCTGTCCGAACTCATCGATTCCGTACCTTGGAAGTGGTGGGCCAAGTATCAGAAATTCGACGAGCAGAATGCCCGCGTCGAGGTGGTCGATTTATTCCACTTCCTGATCTCGATCGCACAGACTTTGGGCATGAGCGCCGAGGACGTCCACCGGGCTTACCTCGCAAAAAACAAGGTGAACCATAGCCGTCAAGAAACAGGCTACGCAGAGAAGGACCACGACGATTCGCGGCACATCGGCTAAGACCCCCCGTCAGAGGGAGATCATCGCCCGCAGTTCTTCCACTCTGGCGGCAATCGTTTCGGCCCCTCCCGACTCCAATCGGCGGCAACTGAATTCCTCCACCGTGAGGCTGGCCACGGCAGTTCCGTAGAGGAGCGCTTCCTTGATCGAGCGAATGTCAGTCTTGTCCTTAGCGGCAAGTGTTCCCATGACCGCACCGAGGAAAGCATCTCCGGCACCGGTTGGATCCCGCAGTTCCGTAACCGGGTAAGCAGGCAAGGCAAACAACCCCGCTTCATAAAAGAAATAGGCACCATGAGCACCTTTCTTGATGACCACCTTGTCCGGTCCGAGCTTGCGAAGTGCTGCACCTGCTTTGATGATGTTTGCTTCCCCAGTCAAAAGTTCCGCCTCGCTGTCGTTGATTACGAGGAAATCGACCCGCTTTAGCAACTCGACAAAAGCAGGTCTCTCTACCGTTATCCAAAGGTCGATGGTGTCGACGGCGACAAAGGTATCCGATGCCTCCAACTGGTCCAGAACATGGCCCTGTAGCGCCGGATGGATATTTCCGAGAAGGATATAGCGGCTATCGCGGTGATTCTCCGGGAGCTGTGGCTTGAACTTTTCGAAAACGTTGAGCTGGATGTCGACAGTCTCCCGTCCGCTGAAATCCTCAAAATATTTGCCAGACCAGGTAAACGTGGGGCCACTCTCGTCCGTTTGCAGACCCGAAGTATCGATCCTGTGGTCAGAGAGGCGCTTCCGGTCCTCGGTTTCAAAGTCGTTCCCCACCACTGCGACCATCCGGGTCGGAGCGAAATAGCTGGACGCCAGGCAGGCGTAGGAGGCCGACCCACCCAGAATCCGCTGATCCTTGCTCAATGGGGTCTCAACATCGTCGTAGCCAACCGACCCAACAATCAGGACCGGTTGTGCTTCCGATTCGCTTACTTTTACTCTTTGCATCCAAAGAGGCAAAAGGTTCGAAGCGCAGATGTCACCCTTCTTTTTTAATTTGCTCCCAATCAGGAGTAGCTGAGGGTCGTCTCAGTGATTTTCAGGTCGTCCTCAAGCGCACGTTCCGGCTGGATCCCGGCGGACTGCATTTCGCCGTGGTAGGCCTTTACGGCCTCGTCTGGAGTGATATCTCCATCGGTGATGGAGCGCAGCATCCTAATAAAAGCCAACGGATGCTCCGAGAGATTAATTTTGCGCCCGAAGAGCGCGACCTTCGCCCCATATTTCTGAGCATCGTGGATAAGCTGAAAGGCGTCGCGAGTTGTTCCTGCGCTGCCACCAAGAATTCCGATCACCAGTTCACTGTCATAAGCCACCAGCTCCTCCAGCGGCCCGGCGCCGTTGAAGGGTATTTTCAGAAATATCGGACGGCCCACTTCGGTCACTCCGGCCAGGCAGCGAATGATGTTGTCGTTGAGGAAACCACCCACCTCCTTCGGGTCAAATCCGGGGTCGACATTCGGATTAAAAACTTCGAGGAAGTAGCGGAAGCGTTTCTCCTCTGCCTCGAGGCGGAAGTCGTGAAAGGCCTGAAGCGAGGCATAATCATGCTCCAGATCATTCGTAAAGGTTACCGAATACAACCCGAGATCGGCCCCTGTGTGGGGCTTTCCCGGATGATTTCCCAAGTGCCCATACTTGATATGGTCGATTGTTGCGGTGCGAAAATGGCGGGAAGGCTGCCGGGTATAGCTGCTCGCTCGGGCGACCCACACATCCGTGGTATCGTTGGCCCGGGCCGCCGGAGTGATGGGCGAGTTTTTGAACAGGCCTTCCTTTATCGCAAGCTTTTCCAGGTTCGATGCAGACAGCAGGACGATATCCACCAACCGCTGCTCAATGACCTCCCGAATCTGCTTCCGGTAATCCCCGAGGGTCTTATAGCAGCCGGAGACAGGATTAAACCCGTGGGGGCAACTCCCGGCCCGGTTTGGCCCGGGAGCGACGATGCCAAAAGCCATATCGGCGTCCTTCGCATCCGCAATGATAAAATCCTTTCGGGTGTCCCTTCCCGCACGGATGCGGTCGAGCTTTTGGTCGAGTCGTTTGATCATAGATTTCTAAACAAAGATTGGGTTTGGGGTCGAATACGAAAATGCGGGCACCATCGACTGCGGGCCGTCGACATACCATCGACAGAAACAAGACCAATCCGCGAAACGCAGAGCCGCCGCCTCACCCCACTTCGCCGACTCGGCCAAAAGCCACGCCTCTCCTGCCCGCTCAATCGCGGCCCGCTTCACACCCGCCTCAAGGGGTTCTGTGGTATAGGCACCTGAATCCGGGTCGAGACCACTGGCACCGATCAAGGCCACATCAGACCGCAGCTCCGTAAGCCATTCCAAAGCAGTCCCCCCCACCAACGCTCTCGAAATGCCGCGCACCTCGCCACCCACCGCCGTAACCGCCACCTCCGATCGGCAAGCTTCCACCAACACCGGAATCGAGTTTGTTATGATCCGACAATCCCCCCTCGCCATCAAGACTCTCGCCGCCTCCAAGCAAGTGGTTCCCGAGTCCACAAAAACACTCGATCCGGCAGGAACAGCCCCCGCCACCGCTCTCCCTATACGGCGCTTTTCATCCACGTGCGTGGCCGCTTTCTCCCCAAAACCGGCCTCACGGAGAAACGAGGACCGCAAAAGCACCCCCCCGTGGGTCCGTATGACTTTACCCGACTCCGACAGCTGCGTAAGATCACGCCGAACCGTGGCCTCCGAAATATCCAGAACCCCCGCAAGCTCGGCCACGCCCCGCTCTTGACTCGGACTGAGGAGACGAAGCAAACGGGTATGCCGCTGGTTGATCTTCATGATTGCTATTGCGCATTTCGATCAAAAGTGAACACTCCGTCAAATCAAATCCCACTCAAGCCCGAATCTTCGTTTTCCATCATGAAACGTTCGCAAATTAACGCCGCCTACCTCGAAGCAAAGGCATGCTTTGAATCCCGCCAATGGGCACTGCCGCCAAATCCTCGTTGGGACATTACCGACTTTGGACTCGACCGTTTCGACGAAATGGGCTTGATCCTGATCAATCTCGCCGAGGAGCCAGAATACTGCGAGAAGCTTATGTATGCCCGAAAGGGCCAAGTGACTCCCCTCCACACTCACAAGCAGAAAAAGGAGGACATTATTTGCCGCAGTGGCCAACTCGCGGTGGAGTTGTGGAGCGGGCATCCCAAAGAGGCAGACGCACCCGCTCACATTCGAGTGCAGATCAACGGCAGTCCCTGCGAATTTGAGAACGGCAAAACCATCGAACTTGGCGCGGGAGAGCGCGTTACGCTCACCCCGGGAATCTACCACGCTTTCTGGCCAATGACCGAAGGATGCGTAATCGGCGAGGTCTCCACAGCCAACGACGACGCCAACGACAATTTCTTCGTCGACCCAGACATCGGACGCTTCCCTGGCATCGAGGAGGATGAGGAGCCACTTGTCCGATTGGTCAGCGAGCCAGCGGAGGAAGACAAATGAACCACGAAGATCTTGCCCGAATTCTCGAAGCACGTGCCGCCGAAATCGGCCAGTGCCCGGTCGTCACCGGTTTTGACGGTTTCGTCGATGAGATGATCAGCCTCGTCGACCAGCGCCACGATCTGGAAAAGTTTGACCGGGTCGAGACTATCGACCGCTTCGGCGACCTCATCAAAGCCGCCGCAGGCCAATCCAGTCTGCGCGAGATCGTAGTAACCCAAATCGATCCGGGAGGCTGCGCAGTGAATATGGGCGACGGCCTGGTCGCCCTGGGCCTGCCAGTGAGCACTTTTGCCACGGTAGGTGACCCCATCGACTCTGCCTTCTCGGACTACGCGTCGAAAGCGACCCTGCACAGCTGGGGCGAAGAACCCGGGCGGACGCTGGCCTACGAATTTATGGATGGCAAGGTGATGTTTTCCTCCGTCAGCCATCTCGCCAAGTTTACGGCCGAACACGTCCTCCACCATCTAGCCGACGGTGTATTTACCCAAGCCTGTCGCGGAACGAAACTGATCGCTCTTACCGACTGGAGCCTCTACCCGCACATGACCGAATGTTGGCGCGAGGTGAACCAGTCGGTTTTTGCCAAGCTCACCCATCGTCCCCACCTCTTCCTCGACCTTGTCGACCCATCCTCGCGATCCACCATAGACATCCTCGAAATGCTCCTGGCCATTTCCGAATTCGAGGCCAACTGCCCAACTTCTCTCGGACTGAACCAAAATGAGGCCAACATTCTCTGCCGGCTCTTGGAACTCCCCTTTGAGCGGTCCCCCGAAGCTCCCTCCGCCGCGCTCCAGGCCCAAGCGCTCCGCGAAAGAATCGCGATCAGCGAGGTTGTGATTCACACTCACCACTTCGCCGTGTCGGCTTCGCAGGAGAGTTCCGCAGCCGCCGCCGGACCTTACTGCGCCTGTCCAATCAAATCGACCGGAGCCGGGGACCGGTTCAACGCCGGCTACGCCCTCGGACTGGTATTGGACCTCCCAGCCGAGGCGCGGCTGTTACTCGGCAACACCATATCCGGCGGTTACGTTCGCACCGGGCAGAGTCCAGCCCTGGCTGATGCGCTTGATTTGCTGCGCGACTGGCCCGAAGCTGAAAACTCCACAGTCTAAATCAACAATGTCCGCACCATCCCAAATCCTGCCACCGCTGGAAACCCTCGCCAACCAACTCTCCGGCAGACTCCACACCGGCGACCTCACGCGCCGCATCTATGCCACCGATGCCTCGGCTTATCAAGAGATGCCGTTGGCTGTCGCGATTCCGCGAACCGAGGCCGATCTGGTCGCACTCATCCGTTTCGCGGACGCCCATGGGGTGGGCCTGATCCCCCGCACCGCCGGCACCTCGCTCGCGGGCCAGGTTGTGGGCAGCGGCATAGTGGTCGACGTCTCCCAGCACTTTACCCGGATGCTGGAAATCAATCCCGACGAGTGCTGGGTTCGTTGCCAGCCGGGAGTGATCCGCAACGAATTGAATATGGCGCTCGAGCCGCATGGACTCCTGTTCGGCCCGGAAACATCGACCCAGAACCGGGCCATGATCGGAGGTATGCTCGGCAACAACTCCTGCGGGTCGAATTCGGTACGGTACGGATCCGTCCGCGACCACGTTCTAGAGGTCACTGCCCTGCTCGCCGACGGCTCAAAGGCGGTCTTCGGACCGCTGAATGCCGATGAGTTCAAGGCCAAGTGCGAAGGTCCCGACACACTCGAAACGGGGATCTACCGCCACATCCGAGACCTCCTCTCCGACCCGAACGCCCGGGAGGAAATCACCCGCGAATTCCCCTATCCCGATATCCCGCGCCGCAATACAGGCTACGCCCTTGACTTGATTATGGACGCCACCTGCTTTGACACGCAGTCGGACAAACCTTTCCACTTCGGCAAGCTCATCGCCGGCAGCGAGGGTACGCTCTGCCTTGTCACCGAGGTCAAGCTCCACTGCAATCGCCTTCCCGCCCGTGTGAACAGCCTCCATTGCGCCCAGTTCAAAACCATCGATGAGGCTCTGCGCGCGACCCAGATCTCCATTCGATACGACACCTTTGCCGTCGAGTTAATCGACCATTTCATCCTCGAATGCACTGAGCGCAGCCTTGAGCACCGGGAAAACCGTTTCTTTATCGAGGGCAAACCAGGTGCCGTTCTTGTGACCGAGCTGCGTGGAGCCGACGAGGCCGCCGTGCGCGAACAAGCCGATCGACTGACTCTCGAAATGCGTGCCGAGGGTCTCGGCTATGCCTACCCACTTCTCTTCGGCGACGATACTGTCAAGATTTGGAACCTTCGCAAAGCCGGACTCGGCCTCCTCGGTAACATGCCAGGTGACGCCAAGCCCGTCCCTGTCGTCGAAGACACCGCCGTTTGCGTGGCAGATCTCCCAGCCTACATTGCCGAATTCAACCAGCGCCTTAGGGAACGCTTCGGACTACAGTGCGTCCACTATGCCCACGCTGGTTCCGGTGAAATCCACATGCGTCCAATCCTGAATTTGAAGACAGAAGAAGGCAACCGCCGCTTCCGCGAGGTCGCCGAGTGCATTGCCGAATTAGTCAGGGAATATCGTGGTTCGCTCTCCGGCGAACACGGCGACGGACGCCTGCGCGGCGAATTTCTCGAGCGCATGATCGGCCAGGCAAACTACGGCCGCGTGCGCTCAGTCAAAGCAGCATGGGATCCCAAAGGAATCTTCAATCCCAATAAGATCGTCGACACCCCGCCGATGAACAGCTCTCTGCGCTATGCGCCTGAACAACCGACCACCGACCTGAAAACCCTCTTTGACTGGTCCGCCACCGAGGGAATGCTCGGTGCTGCCGAGATGTGCAACGGCTCGGGCGATTGCCGCAAAACTCACCTCAGCGGCGGCACGATGTGCCCCAGCTATATGGCCACCCGCGAGGAGAAAGACACCACCCGTGCCCGGGCCAACATGCTGCGCCAGGCTCTCACAGCCGGTCCCCTCGGCACCCGCTCCGTCTTCAATAACCCCGAAGTCAAAGAGATTCTCGATCTCTGCCTCTCCTGCAAAGGCTGCAAGAAAGAATGCCCCTCCACCGTCGATATGGCCAAGCTCAAGGCCGAGTTCATGCAGCACTACTACGATGCAAACAGCGTGCCGCTTCGAGCCCGCATGATCGCCAGTTTTACGTCTTCCCAAAAGCTCGCCCGCCTAGCTCCCTGGCTGTGGAACGCCCTCTTCGGCACCGCGCCCATTCGCCGGACGCTGAATCGCCTCGTCGGCTTCCATCCCGACCGGACGATTCCGCTCCTCCCCAAGCAGACCTTCGCTTTTTGGTTTAAAAGACACAGACCTCATCCAAAAGCCGGCAGCGTTGGGCGTGTCTGTTTCTTCAACGACGAGTTCACTAATTTCAACGACACCCACATAGGTATTGCTGCTGTGGAACTACTCGAAGCACTGGGTTACTCCGTCGAGCTGCCCGATCACGGTGAATCCGGGCGCACATGCCTCTCCAAGGGCCTAGTTCGCAAAGCCAAAAAGCACATCAACGCCAACCTCCGAGCTCTCGCTCCCCGCATATCGGCAGACTGCCCACTCGTCGGGGTCGAACCCTCCGGCATCCTCACCTTTCGCGATGAAGCTCTCGACCTGGCCGAACCGGATCTCAAGGAAGCCGCCCGCGCCATGGCTTCGCACTGTTATCAGATCGAGGCCTTCCTAGCCTGCGAGGCCCAAGCCGGGCGCATCCAATCCGACGCCTTTTCCGACGAATCCCGGCATATCAAACTGCACGGACACTGCTTCCAAAAGGCCATCACCGGACCACAGGGCAGCCTGGATGCCCTGCGTCTTCCACGCAACTACACGGTGGAGCTCATCCCCAGTGGCTGCTGCGGCATGGCCGGCTCCTTTGGCTATGAAAAGGAACACTACCAAATTTCCCAACAAATCGGCGAACTTGTCCTTTACCCCTCCGTGCGCAATACCCCCGTAGATACTTTAATCGCTGCCCCAGGCACCTCCTGTCGCCATCAGATCCATGACGGCACCGGACGCAAAGCCCATCATCCAGTCGAAATCCTCCGGGCCGCACTAAAAACAAGCCAGTAATCCGGTCTTGCGAGTGCGAAAAAACTCGGGATGGATCGCTCTTTTGGGCAAATCGGCAAGACTACAAATCCTTCCTCTTCCGCAAGCAAGCCTTCGGCCGCCGAACCGGGGTCCCCGAATAAAACCCGTACACCCCGCTCACATCCACCGGACATCGTCTTCGTGTGGCCACTTCCCGAA
>CAZWFJ010000196.1:0-8405 GCA_964633135.1 uncultured Puniceicoccaceae bacterium
CATCTCGGACAATAAATCACGCTTTCTTGATTACCAGGAGTCAGGATCTCTGAACCTGGAACGGACTCTTCAGGCCGTGGATTTTCCGCGGTATGCCGGACACGGCCACGGGTGAGAACCTGCACCGTGGTTTGGTCTACGGCATGTTCCAGGAGCACGTGATCGAGATCCTACGGAGCAGCCCCCATTGGACCCCGGAGATGGAGGATCAGTTTGAATTCGTCATCGGCGGTTGGCGCGATAGTACCTACGGTTTCCTCGCCGGCCAAGCCTCTCCGAACTCCCGCTTTATCACCAACGCCGCCTATAATGGCGGATGGGACGAGGGGGAAGGTACGCCGCAGCTGACCGACGCCAGCTTTTTCAATGTCCTCGCCCAGGTCAACCAGACGGCGATCCCCCGTGCGATCACCAACCGTGAGCAGCTTGCTGGGGCCAACGAAGATCGCACGCCGGAGCAGCAGGCCGAACTCGGGGTTTACGAGGCCGGCCCCGGCTATGCCTTGAGTGGACTCAACAACGCGCGGGTCACCAAGCAGCAGGCCCGCAAGCAGGAAATGGTGATGAAGAGTAAGACCGCCGGAACAGCCACCCTGGATTCCTTCCTGGGTCGGGCGTATTACGGCTACGTCCTGGATAATTTCTTCACCTTCAGAGAAGGCGATACGTGGAGTTCGCACGCCAAGTGGTATCGCGGTGGCCAAGCCTACCCGCAATGGATGCTCCTGAGCCTGCTCAGCAACTACGGCGCGGGCGAAATGCTCGAAGTGGAGACTCTCTCCACACCCACCGCCGACCTCCCCAAGCTGCGCCGCCGCGATGCGGTCGAGGATGCCCCCCTGGCGGCGGTTTACGCCACCCGTGAGGGCGACCGCCTGACCGTCTTCCTCATCAACCGCCAGATCCCCGGCTACCCGGTTGAGGGCGACGATGGAGTCGTACCGGTCACCGTCGATCTGCCGGTTTCCTCCGCCCGAAGTGCCCGCATGTTCACCCTCTCCGGCGACTACCGCGACGAGAACTATACCGGACCCAATGTCGAAGTGCTGGCAACCGAGTTGCCCGCCGAGAACTTTCGCGGCACCGTGCAAGTCGCTCTCCCTCCCGGCAACGCCCAAGTCTATATCTTCGAAGGCGTTGAGTAACAAATTAGAGGAGAACTTAAAAGACACCCATAATTTAGCGACTCCATTCCTGATTGTTTCATTCTCGCAAGAACATTTCGCCCCGGCTTTTTCAGGAAAGAGCCTATTGGCTCTCACCCATCTCGAAGAACGGGGGTAAGGGAGCGAATTTTCCACCGAACACGGTGTCTTGGAATCCTTCTTGAATCCTTCTCGTTCTGGAATCCTGTCCTGGAGTCCTCCTGCCTAGGTCATTCTCAGAGCGAAGCCGGATGGAAGGAAATGTCCGGCACCCGTTCCCAGAACCGAGGCGGCGGTTGCCCATGCGTCGGCCTCCATCGCGCTGGGACCGCAGACGGTTACGCTTCGCGAATTTTGCAGGGGCCGCCCATCGGAGGGATCGATGATGTGGCTGAGCCGGGTACCGCCTAGATGATAACTGCGGGCGTAATCCCCGCTGGTGCATAGAGCGGCGTCGGTGACTTTCAGGGTTTTAAGGATTCCGTCCGAGTAAGGGTCGCGGATGGCGATACTCCAATAGGATCGGCCCGAGGGAGTTCCGAAGCAGCGCACATCGCCCCCGACCTCCACAAGTCCACCCGAGGCTCCGCTGGAACGAATAGCCTCGATCGCCCGATCCACTCCGTAACCCTTAGCGATTCCGCCGAGATCGACGGCAGTCTCGGCATGATGTTTCACGGCCCCACCCGATTCCAGCTGAAGCAGAGGCCAACGAGAGTTTTCGCGGGCCTGCCGGATAGCGGTTTCTGCGGGAGGATGTCCGCTACCGGTGGCGGCATTCCATAGCTGTTTGAGAGGGTGGGCCGTAATATCGAGAGCTTGTGAAGAGGCATCGTGGATGCGGCGGGCGGCATGAAGCACACGAAGAGTGTCCTCGGATAGAGCTATCCGGGTTCCGGCAGGGGCCGCATTGAGCCGGGATATTTCGGAACCGTCCAGGTAGGTGCTCATTAACCATTCGGTCCGGCGCAATTCGGCCTCGCCCGCATTCAAGGCATTTCGGGCGATACCGGCATTGGGAGCCGTCGCCAGCAACCGGGCACGCGTGCCCATGATTCCGGCCGGTTCATCGACAAGGGTGATCCCCCCCGGTTTTGGGTCGGCTACCTGCATCCAGGCGAGACCCGTGACCCCGGCCAGTCCGCCGAGTGCGATGCCACAAAACGCGCGGCGGTCCATGCGTCTTTCGCGAAGCGCATTCTTGGTGATGTGCGGTGGGAGTTTCATGATGAAAAGGAAGTAGGCGGTTATTCTCCTGGGCCTTCTGTCAGCCTCGCCACTCCATATCGGTTACGGTGGTATGAAAATCGGCTTCGACCCTTTCGACATCTTCCAGGTCGAGCGACGAATCTTCGGACGGAGATGTACCCACGTAGATCAGGCTCTCCATCCGACACCTTTCGAGTGCCCCCCCAACCTCTGTCTCGGGTGAATAGGCCTCATAATCGATTACGGGCAGACCGTCTTTCATGGAGATCAATCCTCCGCTGGGTCTCACGCAGGCTTTGCAGCCGATGCAGCCCACCGAGCAGACCTCCTTGACCGCGGGACCCTGCTCCCGGTTGGAGCACCCTACCGCGAGAATCCGGTTCTGCTTGAACGGAGCCACGGTGATGATGTTGCGCGGACAAGTCAGCACACACTGGCGACATCCGGTGCATTTGTCGTAATCGACCCTCGCCAGTCCGTCGATGACATGGATGGCATCATAGGGGCAGGCTGCTTCACAGTCACCGAACCCCAGGCACCCGTAAATGCAGCCCTGAATATCGCTGACGAGGTTGGCGGATGCGCAAGTTTGCTCGCCGGTGTAAGGAGTTCTCCCGAGGCGTTGGTCGGCTGTCGCCGAACAGTGGACAATGGCCCGGATGGGCCAGGTTTCGCCGGCATCGATTCCCAGAATGGACGCGATGCGGCGGGCGCAATCGGCACCGCCGGGGCCGCAGAGGTTGGGTTCGGCCTCCCCGGAGACGACCGCAGCCGCATAGTCCGCGCAACCGACATAACCGCAGCCCCCGCAGTTGGCCTGTGGCAATGCATCACGGGTGGCGACCACCTTGGAATCTTCCTCGACGTGAAACGCCCGGTTGGCCCAGCCCAGGACCAGACCGCCACCTACCGCCAGCAGACCGAGAAGACCTGCGGCAAGCAATACGGTGAGGAGAGTGTTAGAATCGATCATGGGAGAAACCTTACTGGCGGGGGGGTGATTAGGGTGTGGTCGCGGCGGTAAAGAATTCGGAGAGTCCGCGATCCACACCGGCGAAGCCCATGAAGGCCATCGCGAGAATACCGGCTACGAGAAGGGCGACGGCCGCGCCCCGGAAGGCCTTGGGCACATCGCAGAGTTCGAGTTCTTCGCGCAGTCCAGCCATCAGAACAATGGCGAGCGTAAAGCCCAGACCAGCCCCGAGAGCCAGAACCAGCGCCTCGGTGAAGCCCCATGGCTGCCCGGGAGTGCGCATCTCCCTCGCGACCATCAGGCAGGCAAACATGATGGCGCAATTGGTTGTAATCAGGGGCAGGAAGATGCCAAAGCTCTTGTGCAGCGCCGGAAACATTTTGCGCACGTAGAGTTCGACGAACTGAACGCTACCAGCGATAACAAAGATGTAGGCGACGTAGGAGAGAATCGACAGGTCGGGCGGTGCGGCGTCGGGTGCCAGGAGGCTCCACAGGTAGGCCGGAATGGGCGCTCCCGGCGCAAGCACGAAATAGGTCAGGCACCAGGTGGCCGAGCAGGCGACCACCATCACAAAAGTCACGGCCGCCCCCATCCCGAAGGCCGCATCGGCCCTTTTCGAAACCCCGAGAAAGGGGCATACCCCGACGAAGTAGTGCAGGACGAAGTTATTGATGATCGCCGCACTGAAAAAGATCAGGAATAAGGAGGAGAGCGTTTCCATGCCGGGAAAGGTGATTAGAGGGCGGGGGCAGCAAGACGCTTGCGGCGCAAACGATCGATCAGGTTGGTGATGGCGAGGAGGGCACCCAGGGACAGGAACGCTCCCGGAGGCAACAGCATGATCCCCCAGCCCTCCCAGGCGCGCGGCAGGACGGCAACCCCGAAGAGGCTGCCACTCCCCAGCAGTTCCCGCACAGTGGCGATGGAAAGGAGTGCCAGGGCAAACCCGGCTCCGGTGCCCAGAGCATCGGTCACAGCGATTGCCGGACCGCTGCGGGAGGCGCATGCCTCACAGCGGGAAACGATGATACAGTTGACAATAATCAGAGGCACGTAAGGCCCGAGCGCCTGACTCATTTCAAAGAGGTAGGCCGCCAGGAGACGGTCGACGATGGTGACGAAAGTGGCGATCGTAAGGGTGAAAACCAGGATCCGCAGGTGGGGCTTGAGCCACTGGCGGACGAGACTGATCATGAGGTTCGAAGCCAGCAAAACGGCGGTTGTGGCCACCGCCATGGTCAGGGCTGGTGCAAGCGCATTGGTCACGGCGAGCGTAGGGCACATACCCAGCATCGACCGGTACACGGGATTCTCGGGGATGACGCCGCGGAAGAAGACCTCCCAGCGGCTGAGCGGTGAGGATTCGTTCATGGTACCTCCGCCCTTTCGATGTCCTCCCCGGGAACCATTCGCCCCCAGGCTTCGCCCGATGCGAGGCTGGCCCGCAGACCAGCCATGGCCCCGTTGACCGCCTCGGCCACCGATACCGAAGAAACCGTCGCTCCGGTGACCGCCTGCACCTGGGCTTCGCCGGGAATCGTCTTGACAACGGTGATGCGCTGGTCGGACGTCAGTCCTGCGAAGCGTTCGAGAAATCGGTCTTCGGTGACCAGAGCGCCGAGACCGGGAGTCTCGGTCTGGCTCAACACATGGACCCCGGTGATCCGGCTACCGGCGGGATTGGATCCGACCAGAACCGTGATCGGACCCGCGTATCCTTCCTCATATCCGGTCACCACCCAGCCGAGCACTTCCCCCTCCCGGTCGCGGGCGGCGTAGATCCGGGATCGCCCGGATGGATCCTCCGCCGGATCGAAAGCCACCGTCGACTCCATCGATGCGCCGGCGACCAGTTGCGGAATTTGGCCGTAGGTTTGCAGTCGCAGATTCTCCGCGATGCGGGGACTCAGAGTGGTCTCGATAAAGGCGAGAGCGCCGCCAGAGAACAGAGCCACAGCCAGCACAAGGCGGGCGTCGTACAGAAAACGGAACAATCGCATCACGGCTTGGCAGGTTTGACTGGAATCCGGCCACCCAGAGGATGCGGGATGGTCCAACGGTTGAGAAGCGGCACGGCGGCATTCATAAGGAGCACGGCAAACATCACGCCCTCGGGGTAGCTGCTGAAACTGCGCAGGAAGATCGCCAGCAAGCCGATGCCGATCCCGAAGAGCCAGCGACCCCGACGGGTCACCGGACTAGAACAAGGATCGGTGGCAATGAAGAAGGCACCGAAGAGAAGGGATCCGGAAAGCAGCTGAACGGCCGGATCGAATGGATGAGTCCCGCAGAGATGCGCGATGGCACCCGCTGCGGCGGCACCCAGCAGAACCCCCGCCGGCACCTCCCACGCCGCCGCCCGTCGAATGCAGAGATAAAGCCCCCCCAGGAGCAGGGCCAATGCACTGGTCTCTCCCAGCGAGCCGTTGACCAGACCGAGGAAAAGCTCGCTCCAATCCGTATAGACCCCTTCGAGACGGGCAGCGGTTAGCGGGGTCGCCTGGGTAAGCGCGGACCACTCCCCTTCCCCGGCGACATAGGCCGACCCTCCCATGTGTTGGGCAAAACTCAACGTCACAAAAGCCCGTCCCACCATGGCGGGATTGAAGAGATTCATCCCCAGCCCCCCGAAGGCCATCTTCCCCAATCCGATCGCGGCGAAAGCGGCGATGGCAACCACGTGGGGAGGAGTGCTCCACGGCAGGGAAAGTCCGAGAATCAAGCCGGTCACCAGGGCCGAGCCGTCATCTAGATGCAGTGCCCGACGGCACATTTTGGTAAAAAGTGCCTCGGCGGCCAAGCAGGACAAGACCGAGAGTCCCAGAACCGCCACGGCATGCCAATGGAACAGAAAGCAAGCGACGCCGATCGTCGGCAGGAGGGCGATCACCACATCGAGCATCATGCGACGGGTCGTCAGCCCGGTATTTCCAATATGCGGCGAGGGCGCCACCTGGATGGCAGGTGCAGGAGGCGAAGACGACTGGTCGGTTTCGGACATCAGGCAAAACGGCGAACGGCGGCCTTCCCCGCGCGGATGAGCTGGACGAGCGGAATCCCGGCCGGACAGGCGTATGCGCAGGATCCGCACTCCATACAGGCTTCGAGATGGTGCCGCTGGGCAAGCGGGATGTTGTTGACCCGTACCGCGAGGGCGATGCGGGTGGGCACAAGATCCAGGGGACAGACATCCACGCAACGCCCACAGCGCAGGCAAGCGGTCTCGGCGGAACTCTCCACTTCCCGTGCCGTGAACAGGGTCAGGCCACCGTTGCCCTTGGTGACTGGGATCTCCGTGTCTGCAAAGCTAAAGCCCATCATCGGCCCCCCCGCCACATAGCGGACGGCTTCAGGACGCGCACCGCCGCAATATTTGATCAAGGCCGAAAACGGCGTACCCAGTGGTACCAGTAGGTTGGCGGGTCGCTGAATACCCGCGCCGCTCACACAGACAATCCGATGGGTCAGGTTCATCCTGCGGTGAATTTTGCGAGCCAGTGAGGCGGCTGTGGACACATTCAGCACCACAGCCCCGATATCCAACGGCAAGCCACCAGTGGGAATCGCTTTGCCCATCACTGCGTAGGTAAGGGATTTTTCTCCGCCCTGAGGGTATTTCGAGGCCAGCTCCAGGATCTCGATCCCGGTTCCGGCAGCAGCTTCCCGCAGTTGTTCCGCGGCTTCGGAGGTATTGTTCTCAAGGCAGACGACCGTGCGCCGCGCTCCGGTGGCATGGCGAAGCAAAACGGCACCGGAAATTACCGACGCTGGCGATTCCAACATCAAACGGTAGTCGGCAGTCAAATACGGTTCACACTCACACCCGTTGATCAGAACCGTGTCGACCGGGCGCTTTGCATCAAGGTGAAGCTTCACATGGCTGGGAAAGGCGGCCCCTCCTTGCCCGACGAGACCAGCCTCAAGGGCAGCCCCGGCTACAGCATCGGGACTGATTCCGTCCGGCACCTCGAGAGGCCACTGTCCTCCGAGCCACGCCTCGTAGAGTGACTGGCCTTCCAATGGCTGCTCCGGAAAAGCCTTTATGGGCACCGTGTCGACCCTGCGACCGTTCGCTAGGCTCACCATTCCCGACCGGGCGGTTTCCCCCGATACACTGGCATGCACCGGAGAGGAGATCGGTCCGGAAGCCTCTCCCACGCATTCACCCATTTGGACCGAAGTGCGGGGTTTTACGCCGATTGTGGCCGGACGCCCGAGGTGTTGAAGCAAGGGCACCCGGACAACAGGTGGCGTCGGGAGGACTTCGATGGCCTCGTCCCGGGCGATCTCCTTGGCATCGTCCGGATGCACGCCTCGGGGGAACGAACGCCGTCTCCCGGCAAACCATGTATTCTCGAGCAAGCGTTTCATTCCTTCAACGGTTTGGGGGCCAGGGCAGCTACCGCAATAGCGGAACTTAGAAATCCGAGAAAGCCAAGACCGAGCGAAGTCTCTGGAGAGTCGCCGAATCCAGCCGCCAAAACCGCCACCAGGACGGGAAGGACAAAACAGGCACCCGCCCAGGCAGCGAGCGGAAATCCACGGCAAAGGTCCGGCGATTCGAGATCCTCCCGCGCAGCCGCCATCGGACAAGAGGTCAGGCCACAGCTCGAACAGGCTTGGTCTGTAAGCGAGAATCCTTCGATCCCGCCCTCGGGCCGACATCCTTTGTCGCTTGATTCAATGGGATGCTGCATGACATTTCCTTTAGTGCTACTAATAATCAGCAAGCAACTCCATAAGGTCAACTTAGTTTTTTTATTTTCTGAAAATTTCTTCATCCTAGCCACAGCGGCTATCGCGAGCAGGTGACGGGTAGAATTTGGAGGAAAATGAAAGCCGTAATCGAAAGGTTGAACAGAAGGAGAATAGGGACAGGAGAATAAGAGAGAATAAGGACAACCAGGGAGAATCACTCCTCGATAATCTTGCGAGTTAACAGGAAGTACCGCCCAGAGATCAGGCCATAACCCGATTAAAAATCGGTAGCCTTTAATAAGGATGCCTATCCTTCTTGTTGACCCAGGCTTCGTAGGCTTTCAAGCAGTGCTCCCGGTGGAATCCGGGAATGCATT
>CAZWFJ010000197.1:0-8343 GCA_964633135.1 uncultured Puniceicoccaceae bacterium
AGGAGTAGCTCTTCGATCTCCGCGCGGCTACGCCGCACACGCTTTGTCTTCTCTGTGTTGGTTTCCATGACGCTGAGAATACTAGCAGCCGGGGGAAAATTGGAAGATGTGGGAAAAGAGCACTTACGTTCTTCGAAGAATTCGGGAAGAATGGGAGCTTTTCGATCTCTGGTTTCAGCCTGGGCATGAAACGATTACGACTGACCTGATCGTTGCTGAGCTCAAGAGGGGCCGTCATCAAAAGGCTCTCGAATACATCCGTGCTGGCCACATTCAGGTGGAGCAATGTCCGCCCGACTTTATTTTTGATGCCTTCGTTCTAATGGAAAAAATAGGCGAGAAGCGTTTGAGCACGGCGGAGGCCGAGCGTGACGCGCTGCGCGAAGAGGTTGAGGCCCAGAGAAGGCAAGGGGGGTCAAGTCCTGGACGAATACTCTTTTTCCGATCCCCCAAATACATAACGATTTAAAAAATAGAATTTGGAAAGAAACGAGCTTACAGCAACGAGAAATACAGCTAGAAGGTAAGGCATTGTTGTGTAGGTTACCAGAAGAGAATACCCCCCCCATTCACACGTGCGAGAGGCGACTGAGATTGCTATCGAGCGAAGTAGCTGATTGCGAACGGAAAGCCGAAAGCGTGTGGCAGGGTATATCCAACGACGCACCAATACGAAATTCCAAACAAATATGAGCACTAAAGTTATTGCGTATGAAGTTTTTTCTCCCAATGCGATTAATTCGTGGAAGAAGGCTGTGAGAACAAGGGTCAGGAGTAGGCTAATGCCAGAAATAACACCGAATAATGTTACTTTGTGGAAGATAAGTTTTTCCATCGGCGCAGTCGGTAATTTGAGGTGGGATGTTGAGATTTCCTTCGTCGGATTCGAAGGGAATTCGAATTTGTAGGGCATAAACAGTCCAGAGAGAGTTCCTCCGAGAATCGGAATCAAAGGGCGAAAGCGTCGATGCCGAATCATGTTTCGTATGGAATGAAGTAAGAGTAAGAGAGAATATCCGGCGGTTCGAAACACGAGTCTTTGATTTCTCCTCGCTAGCGTTTGTCCGTAGATTCGGGCAATTATCGCGTGGTTTCGATATAAATACTTGTATAGGGAGAGTTTGGCAGAGTCTTTCTCTAGCCAAACGTCGAGCGGAGCCGAAGTCGGGCGACTGTGGACCACGATGCTCTTACCGCACATCCAAGCTTCACCAAAAGCAGCACAGCGCCGTGAGAATTCGGTATCGTCTCCCCAAAGAAACAATTCCCGAATGGGCAGCCCGACCTTTGCTATCGCGGTTCGGGACACGAGAATGGAAACAAAGGTGGTTTCTTCGATCGCAACAAGACCTTTGTCGAGGAGTCGATCCCATTCGACATAGCGATCTTTATCCCGCCTGAAATCAATACCTGGAACATTCATAGAATACCCTTCCGGGGATACAACACGGCTCGCGAAGAGAATGCCTTTTGGGGCGGATTTGGTGGCTGCCAGCAATTCCTCGAGTGCAGTCGTAGCAGGCTCTACATCATCGTCCATCGTCCAGATCCAGTCGGCTCCGTTCTCAAAGGCTGTGCGGAGGGCGCTATATTGGCCTCCTGCGCTGCCCGTATTTGATTGCCGGATGCAGTGGATGTCTGGTTGCGATGCCAACCACTCCCTTGTGCCGTCCGTCGAATCATTGTCGACAACGCAGATAGCATCGGGAGGACGTGTTTGATTTCTTAGGAGGGCAACGCATTTGATTAGGAGTTGCAAGCGATTTCTCGTTACAACCGTTGCCCATACGGCGGGTGATGACTTCATTTCAATTTTCGTGATTCTAGGACGGGGATTCACCCTGTGGCAAGGCGATCAGCGTGGGCTAGTGCAGCAGCTACTACCTGATCCATGTTCATGTACTGGTAAGTTCCGAGCCTGCCAATAAATGAGACGTTTGGAAGGCCTTTTGCTTCTTCCCTATACCTGCGTGCGATCTTCTTGGAGGACGAGCAGGGAACGGGGTAGTACGGTTCCTTCCCCGGTCCATAGTCAGCAGGAAATTCGGTAACGATTGTGGTTCCGGAAGTCTTTTGACCCGTGATGTGTTTGGCTTCGACGGTTCGTGTATAAGGTTCTGGTCCCGGATAGTTGACTTGGACACAAGGTTGCAAGACGCCTAGTTCCAAATTTCCGCTGTGGCGTTCAATTTCAGCATCGTTGTAATGTGATCTTTCGAAATGGAGGGAACGGTAGGGGAGCCTGCCGTGGCGATATTCGAAATATTCGTCAATCGGTCCTGTGAATACGGTATGCCGGCAAGGGGTGTCGTTTTCGCGCCTAAACTGCTCATACTCCATCCCCAATTGTAGATCGAGAAGAGATTTAGTTGACCGCAGAATATTTTGGAAAAGGAAATGGTATCCTTTGGAGGGCAGTATTTGGAACCGATCATTAAAATAGTGATCGTTTCGTTCCGTGCGAATCGGGATTCTGCGACAAACGGAGGGATCGAGTTCGCGTGGATGGAGACGCCATTGTTTCATCGTGTAGGCTTCGAAGAACATTTCAAACCATACTTTTCCGACCTGCGAGAGGATGGCCTCCTCGGAATTTTTGATCGAATCAAAATGCACTTTTTGGCTTTCGATCCACGATTCCATTTCCCTCGAAGACGATTCATGTCCGATGAACTGTTCGAAAGTCTCAAGATTGATTGGAAAACTCCAGTATCGACCATCCCGAAACACTTTTACCCGATAGTTGCCGGGGATCCATTCGGTGAACTCGGAGAGGTAGTCAACCACAGCCTTGGAGTTCGTGCGAAAATAGTGTGGCCCATAGTTATGGAGCAGTATGCCGTGGTCATCGAAGCTGTCGTAGGCATTGCCTCCCAAATGCTTTCTTTTATCAATAACGAGACATTTTTTCTTGTATTTATTGCAAAGTCGTTCGGCTAACACGAGGCCAGCAAATCCTGCTCCGACAATTAGGAAATCGTAGGGATAGTGACCATCAGGGATTGATGTTTTCGTGCCAGTCATTCTAAATTGCCATCCTCTGGAGGAGATACTGATTTTGTTAAGGCGAAAACTACACCATCTCTCTCGACACGAACAACGGTTTCACCGTCTACTGCTTTATCCAGATTCGAGCGGGTGATCGAGACGTAGAAATCTGCTTTTTTAGGGTCGGCCTCCGGGATCCAGTTTTCGGGGAAGAAATATCGCGAGAGAAGGATAGGCATGGAGGAGGCGATGCGGGGGTTGTAATCGTCCGGGTATTCGTTGTCGATATAAGCCATCAGCTCCTCCACCGCCTCGCGCTTTGCGGTTCCCCAGTATTCGGTCTCAAACAGGCCATCGGCACCAGAGAGTCCTCCTATCAAAGGATTAAAATACACGTATTGATAGGGGTGCAGTCTGATCATTGGAAGAAGTGAAAATAACGTGGAGATGAGAATGACAGACCAAATGGCGAATTGGGAACGTTTTCTGCGGGCAGTTTCGCAGAAATGGTTCAAAGCCAGCGCCGATATCACTGCTATTGGCGGTAGGATGAAGAGGAAATGTCTCATTCCGTCATAGATGGTGGAATTTCGGATCATCACGTAGACGACCGGGAAAATGATAGCGAAGGTGAGAAGTCCGTAGGCTGCGAATTCTCGGTTCCGCCAGTGCATTCTGATTTTTCGGAGATTTGCGCCGACCAGGACCAGTCCGACCAGAAGGGAGATTATGACGACGGGAGGCAGGGTTATTCCGAGCCAGACAAGAAGATAGGAGGTTGGAAGATCGCTCGCATTGATGTATTCTCCGAAAAAGAGGACAGGACCATTCCATGGGTATTCGGAAACCGTGAGCAGTGTTTCGAGGGCACGGCTAACCGGATTCGAATGGGAGTACGGCCACCAGACTGTTAGCACGGAGAAAGCGATGAGTGCTACGACGGAGCTTCGTGCGAGCAGTCCGATCAAAGAGTCAAAGGAGCCGATTCGTCGGGTTCCTGACGGGAAGGTGGATGTCTCGCGGAGGATCATCCATGCACAAACCAAGCCCAAATAGCCGAACTGGATGAGCGCACCGACGCGGACGGAAAGGTTGAGACCGATCGCGATTCCGAGGAAGGCGACAATCTTCCAACTGGGTCTAGGGCCATTCTTTAAAAAAAGAATCAGGGCTAGCAGGGTCCATGCATAAGTGGCTGCGAATGGGATGTCTTTTGGATTAAAGAATTGGTGACCGTAGAATCGCGGAGTTGCAATGAGGAGTAGGAGGGCCAGAAACCCGGCACGGCTTCCCCCCAGGGTGCGGGCGATCAGCCATGTTGCCAGAATGGTAAGGAATCCAAATCCAAGACTCAAAGAATGGCCGGCCTGGAAAAGGCTGATCCCGGTGAGTTCATTGATCAGGGCAACGGACAAGTCGAAAAGTCCTGGATAATGGTCTGGAGTGCCTGATGGAGTGGCGGGGATGATTGTGCCCTGAAAGAGGTTCTTGTAGTAGAGCAGTTTCTCTTGCCCCCCTCTCCATCGGAACCATTCGTCCCAAGACATTCCGTAGTCTTGCAGGGTAAATAGACAAAGAATGGCAAATAGGGTAAACAGAATAAGAGCGGAAATATCCCAGCTTTTGCTATATCCTGCACGATGCGGTGAATCTTGCGGGTGCATGGTTACTCTTCCTCTTTGCAGTCGGCATTCTTGGAGAGAATTCGTTCGGCGATGTGTCTGCTCACATCTTGGCGGTTGTGGTAGTTTACCAACTCGGCAATTAATCCCATGGAGACCATCTGCGCGCCGAGAAGAAGCATAAGGATGCCGAAAAAGAATAGCGGGCGTCCTTCGATGTTAATGTCGAGAAAGATCTTCCGCATCGACAACCAGAACAGGACAAGGAATCCGGCGAATCCGGCCAGTGCTCCCAGCCCGCCGAGAATGTGTCCGGGCCGCCGGAGATAGCGGGTCGTCACGGTAACTGTCGCCAAATCGAGAAGCCCTTTCAAAAAACGGCTGGGTCCGTATTTTGATTTGCCGACTGTGCGCGGGCGGTGCGGAACCTCGACTTCGCCGACGGTAAAACCCTCGGCTGCCGCAAGGATCGGGGTGAAGCGGTGCATTTCGCCGTAAAGGCGAATTTGGTCCACTACCTCCCTCCGGTACCCCTTGAAACCGCAGTTGAAATCATGGAGTTGAATTCCGCTTGCTGACCTAGCGAGAGCGTTGAAAACGCGGGACGGAATCACCTTGCCCGGGGGGTCGTGGCGTTTCTTTTTCCACCCAGAGACCAAATCGATGCCCGATCCAATCTTATTGATGAAATGGGGGATGGCCGCAGAGTCGTCTTGAAGGTCGGCATCCATTGTGATCACAATTTTTCCGGTCGTGACTTCGAAGCCCGCTTGGAGGGCTTCTGCCTTCCCAAAGTTGCGACGCAGGCGGATTGCAAGAACGATGTTCGGTGCTTCTGCTTGAAGAGATTTTATTTCATCCCACGAACCATCGGTGCTTCCGTCGTCGACAAAACAGATTTCAAATTTGCGTTCAGGAAGATCTTCAACTGCGTCGCAAATCTCATTGAAAAGAGGGCGGAGGGTTTTTCGCTCATTCCATACGGGGACTACGATGCTAAGGTCTGTCACGGGTCGGTTTGCAAAGATTGGAATTTGGGTTTCGTTGTACTCGGTATTAATTGATTAAATAAAGCACAAGAAATGAGTTGGGTCATGCATCATCCGCAATCCGGCTCCCGGTCTCTGACTTGATATCCTCGCCCTCGCCCTCGCCTTCGGGAGGAAATGAGTTTATGGCAATTACCCGGAAAACGCGAGCCCCGTAGTTTTTGTCAGCGTGCAATTCCCACAGCAGTTCCATTTCTAACAGATCACGAATCGGAAGTGAACTCATCGCGATGAAATCTCCGGAGCCTTGTTCGAATTTAGTTCTTTCGAAAACGTAGACCCCTTCATAAACTTTGCGATCCAGGAGTCCCTGAATCAGATCGATGGCCGCTTCACTCCGGGCTGGTGCGAAGGAGGGGATGCCTTTGCTGATCCAAAACGGGCTAGTTTTAGTAAGGACCATACTGCGGGCAGACAGGTTTTTGTCAGCCCATTGTGAGGTCATGTTGAAAACTGAGGGTGATGAGTGGTGATTGATGGTGTTGCGAGACGCATACAGGGGCATTGAAATCAAAAGGAAGGTTCCTATGGCTATCGAGAGCAGCGCGAAACCAGGGGCGGTCTTTCGGAGCCACCCACGGAAGCAAAAAAGGGTGCTGATCCAAAACCAGATCCATATGGGAAATGAGAGACGGTGAATGATCGGGTCATCCAGCTGCCCCCAGAAGTAGGTGAGGATCAGGCCGGTCTGGAGAAGAAGTGCGCACCAGAAGATCGCCATAGCTTTCTCCGTAGGACGGTCGCTGGTAAACCACCCTCGCAGGTGAATCGCTGCGTAGACGATTCCGCAACAGCCGAAAGAAAAGAGCAGGATTGAGGTGGGAATAAACTTTTCGCCCGAGAGAAAATAATTAAGGGCATGGCCAAGGTTGTCCGGGAGATACCGAAACGAGAATACAGTATCGGCACCCTCGACATCATCCAATTGCCAAAACTTCTCTCTAGCCTCGAAAAGCTGCTGCTGGAGTGGTAAAATAATCAACAGGAGTGGTGCAGCGATCAAGGCTGGCGGCACAATGAGGCGGCCTGCTTTTCTCCATGCAAGGAAAATGAGAATTCCTGCAAAGGGTACGAACATTGCTGATTCGTAGCGTAGATGGGATAGAAGGACGGTCGAAAGGATTAGGAAAGAGATCGAGTTACTGTCAGGCCACTTTAGGCACGTGCATGCCGAAGCAAAGAAAAGGACGATAAACAACGTGTTGGCGATTTCAAAACCACCTCCTGATCCCATCATCGGAATCAGGGGTAAGGTTCCCAGAAGGACGGTTGAGAAAATCCCCCCCGGAGTCCCTGCCAGTGCAAATCCAACTCCCCATGCCAAGAATAGTAGGCCGATCGATAGGGCCACGTTCAGGAAAAAGGCGTTTTCAGCGCGATATCCCGTAGTGTCATGCAGAATCGATACCAGAAACGGGTAGAAAAAAGGTCGCTTGTCCAGGAAGGAACGATCCACTTTTAATTCACCCAACTGGGAGAACGCACTTCTCGGCACCAGTGGTTGTCGCTCCAAGTGTAGCTGTTGGGAGGTTCCCGAGATAATGATCTCATCCATTACAGTGCGGTAGCCCAATGGCTGATTCGCAAAGACAAGCCATCCTAGTCCCAAAATGGTGATCCATGCAGCGGGGTGGGCATAAATCGTTTTTATCCGGTTCCAATGGATGAGGGCTAGTCGAAATCCGAAGAAAACAAAGCCGCCAAGTGCAATGGCTAGAACCGAGTAGCCGGTCAAACGCACCACGTTCACAGCCGATTCGATTTCAAAAAAGAAGAAACCCAGCCAGAAAGCGAGAGCCGAGGTCGCGAGAAACCCTCCTAGTCGAACCCAGGGTATTGACTCTTCTCCTTGATTTCGGGTGGCCTGGCTATCGAGGGTTGATTCTTGGGGACCGGTTGGTAAAGGCATTGCCAACAGTTTCTAGATACTGAGAGAAATGAGAAAAGAAAAAAGCCGCTCCTTTCGAAGGAAAGGAACGGCTTGAAGTTATAAAGGGCTTAAGCCGCTTCAGTAGGAATAGGTTACGGTTTCGCCTGCCACCTGAATTGAGAGCGTTCCGCCTTCGGATTCAACGGTAAGTTCAGTGTATGTTTCATCGGCAACCGGATCGATCTCGGCGAAGTAGGTTCCTTGCAAACTTGCGTAATCTGCGTCATCAGCTCCTTCTTCAAGGATATACTGCTGGCCAGCCGAGGCAATTTGGCGAAGGTTGTTGATAACCGTCTTCTGCTGTGAGTTCTCACGCACCTTCTGGAAGGCCGGGATGGCCATAGCGGCGAGAAGGCCGATGATGACGACCACGATCATGATTTCGACGAGGGTGAAACCCTTTTTTGCGTTTTTCATTTTGATACTCCTTGTTGGGATTATGATTGTTGTTATGTATATACGGCTAATGCCGCAAGTAAAAGGGTGGTCATTTCTGTGGGGGAATCAACCCATTTTTTCCGATTTTGGAGTTTTTACAAATTGTTTATTTTTGGGGTTCAAGTCCGTTGCCAGGTTGAAAAACCGGCGGCGGAAAAGTGGTGGTCGAAGCAGAATGCGAGGCGGATGCGATATCGTTTCGCGACAGGAGAGGAATTCTGGGGGAGGGGAGTCGAAACGGGTTCCCCGTTCCGCTACGCGGGGGGGGAAGAGGGGAGTCGAAACGGGTTCCCCGTTCCGCTACGCGGGGGGGAAG
>CAZWFJ010000198.1:0-8341 GCA_964633135.1 uncultured Puniceicoccaceae bacterium
TTGAAATCTTCCGGGAAGTGGCGACACGAAGACGATGTCCGGTGGATGTGAGCGGCGTGTACGGGTTTTACTCGGGGACCCCGGTTCGGCGGCCGAAGGCTTGCTTGCGGAAGAGGTGATCAATCAAGATGCCCGATTGCGGGATTTAATCAACGGTTCGGCTGGCTCGCTCAATGGGTTGGGATCTGGGGATAGAACAATATTCTTAGGCATAGCTTGACTGGGACACCGGGTCCTTGGCCTCGGGAGGCTGGCGGAAGTTTGTACGGAAATCGCTGCTTGTCCGGGATGGGAATAATGCACAAGGTTTTCCCTATGTCAGGATACGCCAGACGAATTGCGGTGCGGCTTGGGAAGGAGGAACGGGGCAGGCGGCCGGCTTGCTTTTAGCCGCGTTTTTGCAGTCTAACCTGGTATTCGGGATGGTTCTCTGCGGTATTCTCATGGTGCCTGGCATTCTGTTGGCGAGAATAGGCCTTCCCTCAGCAGGCCCGCGCCCCGCGCCCCGCGAAAAGGTTCATCACTCGCAACCCACGATGGGGTCAGCGATCACCCCTGCTGCTGCAGTCCGGCATTTTGAGCATTTTCACTCCAGTAGGTTTGCTGTGGGACTCGTGCGTTGCATCCGGACAAAATATGTTCTCTGGATTGCGAGCTGGTTCTTTCTCATGATTGGGGTCTGGATGGTCATGAACTCTCCCAAGGTTCAGCAATGGGCATTACCGAAATTTCTCTCGTTGGTGTCCCGAAATTTCGTTCGCATAAAAAATTGCGCCCGGATCGCCGACACCTCAAATTTGTTTCTTGCGTTTGCGGTCTTGCTCGTCCTATTCTTAAGCTTTGTAACTATTACCTCTACCTGCTACGGTTTGGCGGTCTTTGCGAGCATGATCGGCTTAACTTGGGCGAACAGGTGCCGGACGCAGGTTTCCGCTAAATCTATCCCGAACTATGAAGCTGAATGCTACGCGTGTTGTGACCCTGTTTGTTTGTGCGCTCATCACTGGCATTGGGTTGTCTATCGTCTTTGACGCGGATTCACCCGGTGTGGAGGAAGATGCCGACTCGCACGCACCATCTTCGGCGAAAGCGGGGGGGGCGGCTTCGGACCCTCCTGCAGATACGGGTACGGCTGAGGCAACCGGTGCCGAGTCCTCGCAGTCCACGATCGACAGCCCTGATGGGGGCAACGGCACTTTTTCTGACCCTGAAGAGCTTCTTTTGAAGGGTGCTGTGCTGCTTGCAGAAAGAGAGCAACCTCTGGATGATGGCAGGTCGGTAAGGACGAGGCTCATGCGAACGGATAACTTCAAGTATCCTTTATTGCGTGTAGTGGACTCTTTGGACGCCAGCGGGGGTGTGATTGAGGGAGAGCGCAGCATTGCTGTGGCGGATCAATTTATTCTCAAGAAAGCCGAAGCACTGGATCGGGCGACCCTGGAGGAAGAACTCAACCGGCTGAACATGCGGATACGCCGCGAGATGCTGGCTCCGGACACCTACCTGGTGGCATTTTCTCCAATGGCTGATGTCAGGCAACTGCTCGGGTTATACGATGTTAAGCAGTTTGAGCTGCAGCGCCTGGGCCATCCTGAGCCGGACTATATTTTGTACATCAGCAGCACCCTGCCGAACGATCCGGGGATACAGGCCACATGGGGCTTGCGCAACGTGGAGCACCAGTTGGAGCTGACGGAAGTCAGTCCTGCGCAAACCTACACCGAGAGCGGAAAAATTCTGTTCTCAGGAGCATTGCCGCAAGCGGGCATCAGCGGAACTGTGGTCGACTGCGGTGTGGGGGATGTGGGCGAGTTTCCGGCTGCGGTGAGCGGCAACCTTGCATTGATTCGCCGTGGCGCTAACTCGTTCAAGCTCATGGCCGAGCGCGCAGCCGACGCCGGTGCCGTGGCTGTCATCGTCGCGAACAATGAGGCTGGCGGATTCAGTGGCACGATCGGTGACTTCGGCGGCCACCTGCCGTTTATGACGGTTACGCAAGCCGAGGGAAATGCGATACTTGCGCAGTCGCCTACCGCCGCTGCGATGACTCCGCTACCCACGGATCGCGATATTGACGCTGAGAACGCCTGGGACATCAACCGCGGCTCGCGCGATGTAGTGGTCGCCGTTATCGATACGGGCATTGATTACGACCACGAGGACCTCGCGCCCAACATGTGGAAGAACCCCGGCGAAACCGGCGTCGATGACGAAGGAAATCGCAAGGAAACGAACGGGATCGACGATGATGGCAATGGCTTAATCGACGACGTGTACGGCTACGATTTTTACAATAACGACGGGGATCCGATGGACGATCACATGCACGGCACCCACACCGGCGGCACTATTGGGGCCACCGGCAACAACGGCGTGGGGGTCGTCGGCGTGAACTGGCAGGTGTCGCTCATGGGGATCAAGTTTCTCAATGCGGGCGGGGCAGGAGCCGCTTCTGATGCGGTGGACTCTGTTTACTATGCGGTGCAGCAGGGCGTAGACCTCACGTCCAACTCGTATGGCGGTGGCGGATTCCTCCAGGCGATGACCGATGCCATTGAGGCTGCCGGTGAGGCGGGCCAGCTCTTCATCGCGGCGGCAGGTAACGATGCGACCGCAGCTCCCCAATTTCCCGCCAGCTACGAGAACGAGAACATCATCTCCGTGGCCGCCATCGACCTGAATGACAACCTTGCCAGCTTCTCCAACTTCGGCATCCCCCACGTGGATATCGGGGCACCAGGTGTCGCAGTGGTGAGCACGGTGCCGAAGGCGTGGAAGGCTTCCGGCTACCTTTCCGTCAACGGCACATCAATGGCTACGCCACACGTGGCGGGCGTAGCAGCCCTTCTTAAGTCGCATGTGCCAAGCCTGCCCCACCTGGAGGCGCGGCAGCGGATTCTCGACAGTGCGGTGCCGATTCCGTCGCTTTCGGGAATGGTTGCCACGGGTGCTCGGCTGAATGCATTCAAGGTGCTTGACGGCATCAGCGAAGAACCCAGCTACGCCATTGCCTCCATCGAAGTCGATGATACCTCCTCGGGAAATGGCGACGGCGTGCTCAACCCCGGAGAAACCGCCTCACTGCTTCTTACGGTAACGAACCGTGGCTACAGCGACGCCACCAGTGTGTCCGCTGAGATCACCGGCAGTGATGCCGCCCTTTCTTTCAGCGACAACAGCGCCGCCTTCGGTAATATCGCAGGCCGCAGTGAGGCCGCCGCTCTGGACGCATTCGTGGTGACGGCGAACCCATCCGCAACGAGCGGCGGCTTCCTCAGCTTCACGCTTCAGTTTACGGACGCAGCCGCCAATACTTTCGAACTTCCGGCAGATCTCTACGTGTCGGATACCTACACCCTTTCCGGCAACGCCGAGCTGGATGGGGTGGGTGCCGAAGGGATCGATATTACCATCGAGGGAGTGCTCTCGGGCAGCACGAGCACCGACTCCTCGGGCAACTGGACGGCGAATGTCGGCGAGGGAGATTATACCGTTTTCGCAAGCTATCTGGGCACAGAACTCTCCCGCACGGAAGAGCAGGCAGCGACGACTCCCGGCGATGTCAGTGGCATCGATTTCAACCTGACCACCGCAACGATCGGAGGCACGGTCCTCAATCGGGCCACCCAGGCACCGGTGCCTGGCGCGACCTTGGCCTTCCGCGGCTCATTCGACTTTACTCTGACCACGGATGCCGATGGCCAGTTCTCGCGCACCGACGTTTACGGGCGCGATGTGGAATGGACTTTTCGCGCCTCGCATCCGGATTACGACTTTGATGCCTCCGAAGTGTCCGTAACGCTGCCCCCTTCCCAAATGGACCTCATGGTCGAGATGGGGGAGCCGGAGCTTGATTTCTCCGCAACAGCCATTCAGAAGCGGCTGACCGCCGGTGCCACCGGCAGCGAGACCATCACCCTGCAGAACGTCGGAGCCGCCGACCTGGAGTGGTCGGCCTCCATCATTGTGAATGCCGATGAAGCGAACGCGGGCGCTTTGCTGCAGCAATGGCCGCAACCGTCCTCCTTCTTTTCCAATACAAATACGCCGCCGTACAACGGTGCGTTCGATGGCCAATATCTGTATTTTCAGTCGCCCGTTGCGACAAGTGCCAGGCTGTTCCGCTTTGACCGTAATGATGGGTCTCACGTCGTCATGGAGCTTTCGGAATTGGTTCCGACCGCACGTTCAAGCTGGAGACTTGTGGGCCACGACGGTGCCTTTTTCTGGTTCTCTGACCTCATTGAAGATGCGGCCGACACGAATCTGGACCACATGGTACTCTACCAGGTGGACATGGAGGCAGGCGTTGTCGTCCGCCGGGTGGAAGTGGACCGAAACGTCCTCTACAACGGCGCTCCGGAAGGCAATAATATCCAGCGCGCCCGGCTCTCCGCACGCACCGTGGGTGCGGGATCCGCCTGGCTGATCTGGCAACGCTGGGACGTCCCCGCTGGCACACTCCCTTATTCCGTATGGGTGGCAGAGGTGGACTTGATTGACGGTTCGGTGCATAACGTCTTCCAATTGCCCGACGATGTCTACATGATCAGCCAGAATGGGTCCGACATCGCCTACCTCACCGCTACTGCCGGTGACCTGGCCTACATGAACGGCTCGCTCTGGGCATCGCGGTCGATATTCAAGCCGATTTCCGGTCCCAATATACCCATGGATCAACGCGTGGTGCTGAAGTTGGACTCGAGGGACGGATCCATTTTGCGCACAATCACCGTGCCCGGATTTGACGACACCGAAGATAGCCGTGCGGACAGTATCGTAGCCGATGACACCGGCGCATTGTGGGTGTGGGAAAACTCATTAGACGAGATCGCAGCCGTCCACTCCGGCGAAATGCTATGGGCGCAAGTCGCACCCATCGGCGGTTCCACAAGTGCCGGAGCCGACGAAAGCATTCAGGTCGATTTCAAGACAGAATTCGCGAAGCCGGGACTTAACCACGGTGCCATCCGCTTTGACACCAACGACCGCGATCGCCGCACCTTCTACCTCCCCGTCAGCCTTTATCTGGGGGCCAACCAGGCAGGTAACCACGCGCCCGCCATCGATGCCTACAGCCCGCTGACCGATCCTGTCCTCCCGGAAACGGACGCGCAGGCGTTCTCCATCACCGCTGCCGATGCCAACGAAGACCCGCTCAGCTATACTTGGGTGCGCAACGGCCTGATCATCGACGGCGAAACCAACAACACCTGGAACTGGCAGACGGGGTATGACGATGCGGGCTCCCATGCCGTCGTCGCTTCCGCCGAAGATGGCCAAGGTGGCTTCGCGCTGACCGACTGGCAGGTGGCTGTCGACAACACAAACCGGCCTCCCGTCGTAGAGAGTGGCACCGGCGTCCTGGCCAACAATGAAACGCTTGATATCGCCTTGGATGCCCATGACCCCGACGGCGACGCGCTGGAATATTTCATCGTCGATCACCCCGGCCAGGGCAGCGTAGTTGTCACAGATGGCGCGGCTACCTACACCCCTGAGGCTGGCTACATCGGCAGCGACTCCTTCACCTTCAAGGCAAATGACGGCCAGGCCGATTCCAACATCGGCACGATCACGCTTACCGTGGGAACCCGCCGCCTCACGGTGGACACGACCGAGCTCGAAGCGGCAGTTGAGGTCGACCAAGCAACCACGCGCACCATCGTTCTCGAGAACACCGGCACCTTGCCCGTCCGCTGGGCTTCCCCGATGGAATCCCTGACGCCCACCCAGGCCGGGGAAGAGCTTTGGCGGGTTGAGGAAATGCCCATTGAGTATTCCGCTAACCTGGCTTCAGATCGCCGGGCCGCTGCCTTAAGCTACGACGGCAGCGATTTCTTTGTCACCTATTCCGACTTCTCAGGCCGCCAGCGGAGTGACGTCAGCCGGTTCGAAATCGACGCCACCGATCCGACGAGCACCAACGAACTCTCCTTTCACCGAAGCAGTAGCTCCGGTCACTGGATTCGGCGCATGGCCTGGGACGGCGATTCTCATGTCACTTTCACCGATGACTTTGTCCGCAGCTTTACCAGCAACTTCTCCTATCTGCGCGACATCCGCCTGCCCGCTCCCGGCGGCTACGTCGTGGACAAGGAGATGCGTGTTGTCGAGCAGACCTTCGGCCCCTTCATCGGCGGCGTAGCCGCCGGGTGGGGGCGTCACTGGATTAGTGCCGTGGGTTCCTACAGCGGCACCACATTTAACCCTGGCGGTATCAGTATTCTACATCCCGATACGTGGGAAATTGAGAAGCGCATAGACTTCGCCGAAGGCGTCGGCGGCGGTGCCTCCATCTTCTGGAACGGCGCACTGTGGACCGGAGGGCGCGGCAGCTTGTCAGGCACCGACTATCTGTCGAAAATCAACCCGATTACAGGCGAGGAACTCGACCGCGTGCCCTACAACGATAGTATCGGCATAATCGACATGGCGGCAGATTCCCAGGGCCGTTTTTACTATCTGCAGCTCGACAAGCTGGCCGACGACGACATCCTCGTAGCCCGCAGTGGGGACTACCTGCGGATGAACCCTTACGCAGGCGACCTCCAGCCCGGCGAAACCGTCGCCATAGAAATTACCCTTGATGGAGAGTCCGCCGGTCCAGGCTCCCATGAAGCCATCCTCCACGTCATCTCGAATGATCCGACCAACCCCGATCACGAGATCCCGGTAACCTTTAGTGCGGGAGTCAACCTCCCACCCGTCATCGAAAACCATACGCCAGCGACGCCCAACGCACAGGCCACCGTCAAAGAGGTCACCACCTTCGCCGTTGTCGCTACAGACGCCAACGCAGCCCATGCGGACAACCTGACTTACCAATGGAGCGTGGACGACACCCCCGTGCCGCAGGCTGACAGCCCCGTCTTTGGATTCATCGCCAGTGCCGATCAAGTCGGCAGCCGAACGGTCTCCGTCACCGTCACTGACCCCGGCGGCCTCAGCGACTCGCATTCGTGGGCCGTCATGGTCGGCGACACCTCTTTCACCGTCACCCCACAAGCTTCCATTCTATCCGGGACAGGCCCGCTCACTGTAGATTTCTTCGCCTGGGTCAAAGGCTCAGGTAGTGACGGAGCCTATACCGAATCCGACGGCCTGGTCGTCATTGAGGCCGAAGACGCAGACTCGATCGAAGGCGGCAACGACAGCTGGTTTCTCATGGGCGATAACACCGACTACTCAGGCAGCACCGCGCTGTTTGCGGTTGCCGATTCTGAACCGGCGGACTGGGCGGCCTCCGACAAAGCCTACTACTCCATACAGTTCACCAACGCCGGCACCTACTACCTCTGGATGCGCGTCCAGCCCTTCGTGGATAGCTCCCTTACCAGCAACGCCTCCTTCGTTGGCCTCACCGGCAGCGGCATCCCGACGCAATCCGGCATTTTCGATGACGAGAACACGACCGAGCAACTGGTCTGGCACCGCTACGCCCAGACCTTCGCCATCCCCGGCGGCCTGACCGAGTTCAGCGTCGGAGCCAAAGAAACAGCCTATACCATAGACCGCATCCTGTTCACTCAGGATCCGAACTACACGCCCACCGGACGCGGCCCCAACTGGAACAGCCCGCGCATCCCCGACAGCAGCTACACCTGGGACCTCTCCGGAACGCCCGCCAATGGCAGCCGCGCCACCCACACCTTCAATGCTGCCGGTGCCCATACCGTCGAAATCACCGCCACCAGTGCCACCGCCACCGCCACCAACAGCCTCATTATCCTGGTGCAGCAACTGTTCACCGACTGGCAAGCAGAGATCAGTTGGCCCACGGGTGCCGACAGCTCTCCCACGGGAAATCCCGACGGCGACCGCTTCAGTAACTTCATGGAGTTCGCCCTCGGCCTTAATCCGCTGGTCGCAGACGGCCAAAACCTGAACACTCCCAGCGTCATTACAGACGAGGCCGGCGACTGGCTCGCAATAGACTACCAGCGCAATCAATTGGCCGCTGAAGTTGACCTGCAACACGAAAGCAGCACCGATCTCATCGGCTGGGACGAGGTCATCATCGACGGCACAAATGCGATTGAAACTACCCTCGATCCCGATGTCTATGGCGATGGCACCGTAAAGAAGATGCGCATTCAGGTAAAAATGGACCCAGCTACGAAAAGGCTTTTCATCCGCCTGATTGGCAGGAAAAAAAGTTCAGGATACCCATAAAGCCCCCCCATCGGCCCGCAAACCGCGGGGCAAGCTCCTCTGTAAGTGCTCTTTTCCCACATCTTCCAGTTTTCCCCGGCTGCTAGTGTAGTGTCTCTAAATTAGATTAACATTAAACAGCCTTGTCAAGTTTTTCACGGGCGCGTTTGATTTTCGCAAGGATCTC